>NZ_QUAC01000200.1 GCF_003389455.1 Streptomyces inhibens
CGCCTCCGCCCCCGGCGCCCGGGTACGAGCCCACGGCCGCCATCCGCCCGGAGCAGTCCGCGACCCGCCCCTACACGGCCGGGCCGTACCCGGTCCCCGGGCAGCCGCCGGTCGGCTCCGCCGTCGCCGCCCCGGCCGCGGCGCCGCCCGCCCCGTACAGGAAGCCGGGACCGCCCCCGAAGGTCGCGGTCCCGGTGCTGATCGTGGCGTTGCTGTGCATCGCGGTCGGCGTCTGGGCGCTGGTCTCCGCCTGACGCGCCACCGCGGGCCGGTGCGGAACCGGCCCACGGTCGCCCGCTACCAGCCCTGTGGCGGCCCGAACTGCTGGTTCTGCTGCCCCTGTTGCACCGACCGGGTCGGGTCGGTCGGCAGCACGGGCCGAGCGCCCGCACCATCGGTCGCGCCGGGTCCGACCGCCGCGCGCGGCGCACCGGCCGCCGATCGCCGCGCCACCAGCGTCCATGCCCCCAGCCCCGCCAGCAGCACCACACCCGTGCCGATGCCGGCGTAGGCCACCATCATCAGGGTGCCGCTCTTGGCCGCCTCCTGGGCGGTCTGGCCCTTGCGTGCCATCTCCCGGTCCTCGGGCGTGACGGAGAAGTCGCCGGTCGGCTTGGTGTAGCCGGGGCCGGCCTTGGGGGTGCCCCGGACATCCACCCGCAGGGTGAGGTCCGCGCCCTGGGGGAAGTACTGCGCGGCATCGGAGTGCAGGGAGACCTCGATGTAGTACCAGCCCGCGAACCGCATCGCGCTGACCGAGCCGGTCGGGTTGAAGCGATTGCCGTAGTCGACCGGCGCGGTGAACGCCCCGACGGTGGCCGGCTTCCCGCGGTACGAGACGAAGGTGGCTTCGCCGACCGCGCCACGCGCCGGGTTGTAGACGCTCAGCCCGAGCGCCCTGGCGACGAAGTCGGTGGCTCCGGTGGAGGCGTTCGGCAGCTCCGCGCTCAGGTTGAGCCGCTGCCCCCAGTCCACCGGTACGCGATAGAAGCGGGTCTCGCCCGGCCTGATCCGGTCCTTCCAGACGCCGAAGGCGACCGAGCCGGCGTCGTTGAAGCCGGTGCCGCCCTTGGCGGCGCGCTTGGTGGGGTCCGTGGGTGGAGCGGGCGTCGCGGTGCTCCAGGTGCCGTCGCCCGGCTGGGCGGGGGTGTTGCCCTTGAGCGGGGGCTCGTTGAGGAAGTCCAGCTCGATCGGCCAGGCGTCGGGGCCGGAGGTTGCCGAGCCCTGACGGCCGATCACCAGGTAGTACGGGCCGGCCTTCTGGCACTCCGTACGGTCGGCGCCGATGCGGCGGGTGGCGTAGTCGGCGATCGGATACGCCATGCCGCCGCCACGGAAGGAGGGCGTCGCCTCCGCGCCGCAGGTATTGCCGCTGCTGTCCTCGACGTTGACGGTGAGCTTGTCGCCGTACTCCTCGACCTTGGTGCCGGGTTTGGGCGCGGCGACCGCCGAGAAGTATGCGCTGCTGCTGGCGTCCAGGGTGACCGCGTAGTACTTCTGCTCGCCGCGCTTGATGGAGTCGGTGTGCAGTCCGGGCTTGAGCTGCGGTGCGTGGGCGGCGCTGGTGGCGCCGTTGATCGTCGTGGCGCCGTCCCCCGTCCGGTAGCCGGGGAGGCCGTCGGCCGAGGCCACGCCCACCGTTCCCGGCAGGATCGTCACCGCCGCGAGCGCCGCCAGCACCGCGGTCCCTCTGTTCATCGTGCGCCGCGTCACCACGAGCCACCCCTCATCGGATCCGAATTCCCGCCGCCGGCCCGCGGCGTCCTGCGCGCGCGTACGTAGGCCGCGGCGAGACCGGCCAGCAGCAGTACGCCCACTCCGCCGACGGCGACCGCCAGCACGCGGCCTGTGGACCATCCTCCACCGCCGTCCTGCGTGCCGTCTGCCGAGGGACCCGAATCGCCTCGGGGCACCCCGGCCTTGACCGCGTCCGCCCCGGCCTGCGGACCGGACTTCTCCTTGCCCAGCACCGCGACCCGCAGCACCACCCCGATCTGCGGATTCTCCGCGATCTCGGAGGCCCGGGCGCCCAGCGTCACCGCGATGTAGAAGTCGCCGTTGCGGTGCACGGGGATGACATTGGGGTGCGTCTCATAGCGGTTGGTCCAGGCGACCGGGACCGTCCCCATGCTGAGCGATGCCAGGCGCCCGTTGTAGGTCACGTGGGGGCTGAACTCGCCGGTGCCGCTGCCGACCGGCACCCGGAACGGTGTGTAGACCTGGGTGCCGCCGTAGGACGTGTGCGCGCTGTGGCCCTTGACCGTCGGCTCGTTGGCGAACTCCACGTCGTACCGCAGCTGCTGCCCCCAGCCGACCGGCACCTTGTACCAAAGGGTCTGCGCCGGCAGCACCTTGTCCCGCCAGACGCCCGGGTGCAGCGTGCGGGCGTCATTGAAGCCGGTGCCGCCGGTGACGTCCTTGGGGGCGGTGGACGGCAGCGTGGCGTCCTTGCCGCCCGCGCCGTACTCCGGCTCCGACTGTGCGGGCGTGGTGCCCTTCTTCAGCGGATGTTCCACGTGAAACGTCAGCTCCACCGGCCAGCGTGCGCCGTCCGAGCCCTTGGCGGCCTTGCGCTCGACGACCAGCCAGTACCGCCCTGCCTTGTCGCAGCCGCCGGTCCCGCTCTGCGAGGGGACACGGCTGACGCCCGAGGTGAGCGGCGTGGCGCCCTCGTGCTGTCCGAACAGCTGGGTGGTGGAGTCACAGGCGCTGTCGGTGCCGTACGCGATCCGGGTGCGCAGCGCGTCGAGGGAGTCGACGGCCGCGCCGGACTGAGGCACCACGGTCGCCGAGAAGTCGGCCGTCGACGCCGCGTCCAGGTCGGTGGCGTAATAGCGCTCTTCGTTGGGCCCGATGGAGTCCAGGTACTGCCCGGGAACGATGCCGGGCGCGCCGCTCCTGGTCGCCTTGCCGCGGACCTGCTTGCCCTTGAACCGGTAGCCGTCCGCGGAGAGTTGGCCGGCTCGCTGGAGCTGGCGGGCGAGCGCCTTGGCGTCGGGTGCGTCGTAGTACCGCCCGTTGCCGGCCTTGGCGATGCACTCCAGCTGCGCACGGGTCTTGCCCGCCACCTGGAAGCCGATGGCGTCGATGTGCAGATCGACGCCGGACGCGGCGAGTTGGGCGGCCACCTTGCAGGGCGGCGGCGCCTGGCAGTTGTCCTCGCCGTCGGATATCAGCAGGATCGTGCGCTTGCCCAGCGATCCGCCGGCGGGCCGCGGAAGGTCGCCGACGGCCTTGCGCAGGGAGAGCCCGATGGGGGTGTCGCCCTTGGGCTCGACGCGCGCGACGGCCCGCTTGATGCCCGCCCGGTCGAGGGCGGCCACCGGCTGCGCGAGCCGGGTGTCGGCGCAGCCCTTGGGCTTGTCGGCGCCGTAGACCCGCAGCCCGGTCGGGTAGCCGTCGGGCAGTGCGTCGACGACCGTGCCGACGGCCTTACGGGCGGCGGCGATGCGGGTGCTGCCGGAGCCGTCGTCCTCGGCCATCGAGCCGGAGGAGTCGAGCACCATCACCATGCCGCTGCCGTCGGCGGCCGGCGTGCGGGCGGGTGTGGCCGCGGTGGCCGGAAGTGGTGCGGCGGTCAGGGCCAGCAACAGCCCGCCGAGCAACGCCACCGCCCCTCTGCGTCGTCGGTGTGCCATGTTCTGCTCCCCCTTGTGCCCTGCTGGTCACATCACAGACAGAAACTTTGCTACTGCAAGTTAATGGTGTGCTATAGCAAACTCAAGGGGATCACCGTCACGGTCCTGCAACGACAATCAGCCACTCCGACCCGGCCCCCGGCCCCTCCACCGCCGGCCGCCCCGCCCGCCCCAGAACGTACGAAACCCCGACCGCCCAGGGGCAATCGGGGTCCATACGAACGTGCTGTGCGTTTTTGGGTCTCAGACACCCGAACCTGCGGGCACGGAGTCGGTCGCCTCCGTCCACAGATCCTGCTCGGCGCGATCCGCCTGGATCTGGCGGTACACGAGGAGCCCGCCGATGGCGGCCAGTGCGACCAGGAGAAGCTTCTTCACCGCGCGACCTCGTCTTTCGTTGACGTAGGGGACCTATGTCGGCCGATGATACACACCGGCCGATACCGATCGGTTACCTAGCCCGCAGTCAGCAACACCTCGTCCGCGGCGCCCGCCGCGAGCCAACTTCCGCCCGCACACAACAAATCGGCCCGGCCGGAGAAATCTCCGGCCGGGCCGACTGTGCGGTGCGGCTACCAGGACTTGAACCTGGGGCCTCTTCCTTATCAGGGAAGCGCTCTAACCGTCTGAGCTATAGCCGCGCGTTCGCTGCACCGAAAGATTAGCGCACTTCAGAGGCGTTCCCAAAATCGGTTCCTGAAGGCCCCCGAACGCCCTCCGACCAGGGGCTCACTCGTCCTCGGCGAGAGTGAGCTCCACGCCGCCGACGAAGCCGGCCGACAGGTTGTAGATGAAGGCGCCGAGCGTGGCCAGCGCGGTCGCCAGCACCACGTCGATCACCGCGACGATCGAGGTGAACAGCAGCACCCGCGGCAGCGAGAGGAACGACTGCAGATCGAAGCCGGCGCCGTCGCTGGAGCCCGTCGCCTCGCTGATCGTGCCGCCGACCGTGGAGAAGACGCCCATCGCGTTCATGACCATCCACAGCACCGCGACGGCCACGACCGTGCAGATGCCCAGCGCGATGGAGAGCAGAAAACTGACTTTCATCACCGACCACGGATCGGCGCGCGACACCCGCAGCCGGGCCTTGCGCGTCCGCGGGGCCGTACGCGCGCCCGTACGCGGCCTGCGCACCGCCTGCCCGCCGTTCTGCCCGCCGCCGGTGGGATACGCCTGAGGCGGCTCGTACGGCTGCTGCCGGGCGCCCTGAGCCTGCTGGGCCTGCCCCTGAGATTGTGGCTGTGGTTGCGGCTGACGGGTGTCTGTCACGGTTCCCCCCTGGTGCGAGCCCTCGTCTTGGGGGCCGGTGTCAGAAACGGCGGAGCCACGGGCGCTGTCTTCCGTCACGGTTGCGGGTCCGGACGGGGAGCCCTTCTTGGCTCCCGATCCACCCGCCGCAGCGCCCGTGGCTCCACTCACGACCTACTCCTCGTGCTACTCCGCCGCGGACTCGGTTCCCTCGGCCGCTTCGGTCTCCTCGGGCGCCTCGTCCCCGTCGACCTCTTCGGCTTCCCGGCCGGCCTCGGCGTTCCGTGCGATGCCGACGACGGCATCACGCTTGCCCAGGTTGATCAGCTGAACGCCCATGGTGTCACGGCCGGTCTCACGGACCTCGTTGACCCGCGTACGAATCACGCCACCGCCGAGTGTGATCGCGAGGATCTCATCGGTCTCCTCGACGACCAGCGCCCCGACCAGGGAACCCCGGTCCTCCACGATCTTGGCGGCCTTGATTCCCAGACCGCCGCGGCCCTGGACGCGGTACTCGTCGACCGCGGTGCGCTTGGCGTACCCGCNGACGCGGTACTCGTCGACCGCGGTGCGCTTGGCGTACCCGCCGTCGGTGGCGGTGAAGACGTACGTGTTGGCGCGGACCACATTCATCGAGAGCAGCTCATCGCCCTCGCGGAAGCTCATGCCCTTCACACCGGAGGTGGCCCGGCCCATCGGGCGCAGCGCCTCGTCGGTCGCCGTGAAGCGGATCGACTGGGCCTTCTTGCTGATCAGGAGCAGATCGTCGGTCTCCGACACCAGCTCGGCGCCGATCAGCTCGTCGTCGGTGCCGTCCTCCTGCTCGCGCAGGTTGATCGCGATCACGCCGCCGGAGCGGGGCGAGTCGTAGTCCTTGAGCGGCGTCTTCTTCACCAGGCCGGCCTTGGTGGCGAGCACCAGATACGGCGCGGCCTCGTAGTCGCGGATCGCCAGGATCTGCGCGATCTGCTCGTCCGGCTGGAAGGCGAGGAGGTTGGCCACGTGCTGGCCGCGCGCGTCGCGCCCCGCGTCGGGGAGTTCGTAGGCCTTGGCGCGGTAGACCCGGCCCTTGTTCGTGAAGAACAGCAGCCAGTGGTGGGTGGTGGAGACGAAGAAGTGGTCGACGATGTCGTCTTCCTTGAGCTTCGTGCCCCGTACGCCCTTGCCGCCGCGCTTCTGCGAGCGGTAGTCGTCGGTCTTGGTCCGCTTCACATAGCCGCCACGGGAGATCGTGACGACGATGTCCTCCTCGGCGATCAGGTCCTCGATGGACATGTCGCCCTCGAAGGGCACCAGCTTGGAGCGCCGGTCGTCGCCGAACTTCTCGACGATCGCGGCGAGTTCCTCGCTGATGATCTGGCGCTGGCGCTCCGGGGAGGCCAGGATCGCGTTGTACTCGCTGATCTTGCGCTGCAGCTCGTCGTGCTCGGCGGTGATCTTCTGGCGCTCCAGGGCGGCCAGCCGGCGCAGCTGCATCTCCAGGATCGCGTTCGCCTGGATCTCGTCGATGGTCAGCAGGCCCATCAGGCCCTCGCGCGCCACCTCGACGGTCTCACTGCGCCGGATCAGCGCGATGACCTCGTCGATGGCGTCCAGCGCCTTGAGCAGACCGCGCAGGATGTGCGCCCGCTCCTCGGCCTTGCGCAGCCGGAACTTCGTACGGCGGACGATGACCTCGACCTGGTGGGTCACCCAGTTGCGGATGAACGCGTCCAGCGAGAGCGTGCGCGGCACCCCGTCGACCAGCGCGAGCATGTTCGCGCCGAAGTTGGTCTGCAGATCGGTGTGCTTGTAGAGGTTGTTGAGGACGACCTTGGCGACCGCGTCCCGCTTGAGGACGATGACCAGGCGCTGGCCCGTACGCGAGGAGGTCTCGTCGCGGACGTCCGCGATGCCGCCGACCTTGCCGTCCTTCACCAGGTCGGCGATCTTCTGCGCGAGGTTGTCCGGGTTGACCTGGTAGGGCAGCTCGGTGACCACCAGGCACTGGCGGTTCTGGATCTCCTCGACGGCCACCACCGCGCGCATCGTGATCGAGCCACGGCCGGTGCGGTAGGCCTCCTCGATGCCCTTGCGGCCCACCACCAGCGCGCCGGTGGGGAAGTCCGGGCCCTTGATGCGCTCGATCAGCGCTTCCAGCAGCTCCTCGTGGGAGGCCTCCGGGTTCTCCAGCGCCCACTGGGCGCCGGCCGCGACCTCGCGCAGGTTGTGCGGCGGGATGTTGGTGGCCATACCGACCGCGATACCGGCCGAGCCGTTGATCAGGAGGTTGGGGAAGCGGGACGGCAGGACCGTCGGCTCCTGGTTACGGCCGTCGTAGTTGTCCTGGAAGTCGACGGTCTCCTCGTCGATGTCCCGGAGCATCTCCATGGACAGCGACTTCATCTTGCACTCGGTGTACCGCATGGCCGCGGCCGGGTCGTTGCCCGGAGAGCCAAAGTTGCCGTTGGAGTCGACCAGCGGCATCCGCATCGACCACGGCTGCGCGAGACGGACCAGCGCGTCGTAGATCGAGGAGTCGCCGTGCGGGTGGTACGTACCCATGACGTCGCCGACGACGCGGGCGCACTTGTAGAAGCCCTTCTCGGGGCGGTAGCCGCCGTCGTACATCGCGTACAGCACCCGGCGGTGGACGGGCTTGAGGCCGTCCCGTACGTCCGGCAGCGCACGCGAGACGATGACGGACATCGCGTAGTCGAGGTAGGAGCGCTGCATCTCCGTTTCGAGCCCGACGGGCTCGACGCGCATCCCGACACCTTCGATGGTGGCGGGCGCGCCCTCGGCGGTCACGCCGTCCGGGGTCACAGGGGGGTTCTCGTCGGCCATGGTGGTTCAAAATCCTTTCGAGCTGCGGCTGTTGTTCGGGCCGACAGGGCTCAGATGTCGAGGAAGCGGACGTCCTTGGCGTTGCGCTGGATGAACGAGCGGCGTGCCTCGACGTCCTCACCCATCAGCACGGAGAACAGGTCGTCCGCGCGGGCCGCGTCGTCCAGCGAGACCTGGCCGAGGACACGGTGGTCGATGTCCATGGTCGTCACCCGCAGCTCCTCGGCGTTCATCTCGCCGAGACCCTTGAACCGCTGGATCGAGTCCTCGCGGATCCGCTTGCCGTTCTGCTTGCCGAGCTCGATCAGCGCGTCCCGCTCCCGGTCGGAGTAGGCGTACTCGAAGTCGTCCCGGCCCCACTTGATCTTGTACAGCGGCGGGCGGGAGAGGTAGACGTGCCCGGCCTCGACCAGCGGTCGCATGAAGCGGAAGAGGAACGTGAGCAGCAGGGTGTTGATGTGCTGACCGTCGACGTCGGCGTCCGCCATCAGAATGATCTTGTGATAGCGGAGCTTCGCGATGTCGAAGTCCTCGTGCACACCCGTGCCGAACGCCGAGATCAGCGCCTGGACCTCGTTGTTCTGCAGGATCTTGTCGACCCGTGCCTTCTCGACGTTGAGGATCTTGCCGCGGATCGGCAGGATCGCCTGGTACTCCGGGTTACGGCCGGACTTGGCCGAGCCGCCGGCGGAGTCACCCTCGACGATGAAGATCTCGCACTTGGTCGGGTCGTTGGACTGGCAGTCGCTCAGCTTGCCCGGCAGCGACGCCGTCTCCAGCAGGCCCTTGCGGCGGGTCAGATCGCGCGCCTTACGGGCCGCCACGCGCGCGGTCGCCGCCTGGATGCCCTTGCGGATGATGTCCGCGGCCTCGTTGGGGTTGCGGTCCAGCCAGTCGGTGAGGTGCTCGTGGACGACCTTCTGCACAAAGGTCTTGGCCTCGGTGTTGCCCAGCTTGGTCTTGGTCTGGCCCTCGAACTGCGGCTCGCCGAGCTTGACCGAGATGATCGCCGTCAGACCCTCGCGGATGTCCTCACCCGTGAGGTTGTCGTCCTTCTCGCGCAGCAGCTTCTTGTCGCGGGCGTAACGGTTGATCAGACCCGTCAGCGCCGCGCGGAAGCCCTCTTCGTGGGTACCGCCCTCATGGGTGTGGATGGTGTTCGCGAAGCTGTAGAGTCCCTCGCTGTACTGGGTGTTCCACTGCATCGCGATCTCGACCGAGAGCAGCCGCTCCTTGTCCTCGGCCTCGACGTCGATCACCGTCGGATGCACCAGCTCGCCCTTGCGGGAGTTGAGGTACTTCACGAAGTCGACGATGCCGCCCTCGTAGTGGTACCGCACCGAGAGCGGCTTGCCCTCCTCGTCCACATGGTCCTGGCGCTCGTCCGTCAGCGCGATCGTCAGACCCTTGTTGAGGAACGCCATCTCCTGGAAGCGCCGCGACAGCGTCTCGAAGCTGTACTCGGTCGTCTCGAAGATGTCGCCGTCGGCCCAGAACGTCACGGACGTGCCGGACTCCTCGGTCGCCTCGTGCTGGGCCAGCGGCGCCGTCGGCACACCGAGCTTGTACTCCTGCGTCCAGCGGTGGCCGTCCGTGCGGACCTCGACCGCCACCCGCTGCGACAGCGCGTTCACGACCGAGACACCCACGCCGTGCAGACCACCGGAGACCGCGTAGCCGCCGCCGCCGAACTTGCCGCCGGCGTGCAGCACCGTCATCACGACCTCGACGGCCGGCTTGTTCTCCGACGGCACGATGCCGACCGGGATACCGCGGCCGTTGTCGACGACGCGGACGCCGCCGTCGGCCAGGATCGTCACGTCGATGGTGTCCGCATGGCCGGCCATGGCCTCGTCGACGGAGTTGTCGACGACTTCCTGCACGAGGTGGTGCAGGCCGCGCTCGCCGGTCGAGCCGATGTACATGCCAGGGCGCTTGCGGACCGCGTCCAGGCCTTCAAGGACGGTGATCGCGCTGGCGTCGTACGACTTCTCCACCGAGGAGTCGCCCACGGCGCCGGCAGGAACCCCCTCTTCAGTAGAAGCCGTGTTGTTCTCGTTGAGGTCGCCGGAGTCGGCCACGAAGCGCCCTTTCTGGCACAGCACGAGCCCTTCCGCGCCTGTGGGGATCACCCCAGGAAAGACAGGCGGGAGCGGCTGCGTCGTTCGACATGTTCCGCAAGTGGGCGGGATTGCCATCAGTCTACCGGTAGCGCTGACACTCGTGGGGGTTTGCAGGCGCCTGAGTCGTCATGTGCCGCCCTGAACTGGCGTCCGCCGACTCCCCATATCCGAGGCGGGGCCCCAGGACGCTCACACGGGCACTCAGCGCTTCCGGCTGTCAACCGGCGGCTACCATGAGCGGAGTCTCATCCGCCACACCCGTATACGCCGGTCAGACGGCTCATCCGTAGGTGTCGCCGGGGCCCTTGCTGCCCGGTGCGCGCAGCGCCCCGTACCGGCGCGCGGGACCGCCCGGACCCAGCACCTTGATCACCTTTACGGTGCCGTGGCCCAGGTCCTCGTTGAGGCGCGCCACCAGCTGCGGGGCCAGCAGCCGCAGTTGCGTCGCCCACGCCGTCGAATCGCACTGCACCGTCAGCACCCGGGCGTCCTCGTCGTACTTCTGCGGCTCGCAGTGCTGCGCCACCTCGGGCCCGACCAGCTGCGGCCAGCGCCCCATCACCCCGCCGACCGCCGCCGGGGTCTCCCAGCCGCGCTCCGTGATCAGCCGGTTGATCGCCGCGCCGAGCGGCAGCGGATCGCGGCCGTCCGCCCGCGCGCCCGAGCGCAGCCCACCGCGCCGGGCCTGCTTCTTCTGCTGCGCGGCCGCGCCCCGCGCACGCGCCTGCTCCTTGGCGGCCACCAGCGCCTGGCGGGCCAGATCCACACCGGAGAGCTCCGGTGTCTTGGGCCGCTCCGGCTGCGGGTCGGTCACGATGTCACCTTCTCGACGACACCGTCGGACACCGCATAGCGCGCCCCGGCCAGCACCCCCGGCACATCGTCGTCCACCGCCGCGGTCACCAGCACCTGCTCGCCCGGGGCCACCAGCTCCGCCAGCCGCTCCCGGCGCCGCGCGTCCAGCTCGGCGAAGACATCGTCGAGGACGAGGACCGGCTCATTGCCCTCCGCGCGCAGCAGGTCGTACGACGCCAGCCGCAGCGCCAGCGCATACGACCAGGACTCGCCGTGGCTCGCGTACCCCTTCGCCGGGAGCTGGCCCAGCTTCAGCACCAGATCGTCGCGGTGCGGGCCGACCAGCGTCACCCCGCGCTCGATCTCTCCCTTACGGGCCTCGCCGAGCGCCGCCAGCAGCACGCCGTACAGCTCCTCGCGGGTCGACGCGGTGGCCATCGCCTCGCCCGCGGACCCGCGGTACTCCAGCGCCAGCGGCCCGCCGCCGGGCGCCAGCTGCTCATACGCCTTGTCCGCGAGCGGCTGCAGCGCGGTGATCAGATCGAGCCGCTGCGCCAGCAGCTCGGCGCCGGCGCGGGCCAGATGCTGGTCCCATACGTCGAGTGTGGAAAGGTCCATCTGCCGGCCGCCGTGCCGCCGGGCCAGCGCCGCGGTTTTCAACAGGGTGTTGCGCTGTTTGAGGACCCGGTCGTAGTCCGAGCGCACCCCGGCCATCCGCGGCGAGCGCGCGGTGATCAGCTCGTCCAGGAACCGCCGGCGCTCCCCCGGATCGCCCTTCACCAGCGCCAGATCCTCCGGCGCGAACAGCACCGTCCGCACGATCCCCAGCACATCCCGCGGCTTGACCTGCGAGGACCTGTTGATCCTGGCGCGGTTCGCCCTGCCCGGATTGAGCTCCAGCTCCACCAGCTGCCGGCGCTCGTCCTGCACGACCGCGCCCCGGATGATCGCCCGCTCGGCGCCCATCCGCACCAGCGGGGCGTCCGAGGAGACGCGGTGGCTGCCGAGCGTGGCGAGATAGCCGACCGCCTCGACCAGATTGGTCTTGCCCTGCCCGTTGGGGCCCACGAAAGCCGTGACGCCCGGGTCGAGCGGGACCTCGACCCGGGCGTACGAGCGGAAGTCGGCGAGCGACAGATGCGATACATGCATGGAGTGCGCCGACCTCCCCGGCTGCTGCGTGGTGTGGCGAGTTGTTGCTGGTTACTTCTTGGTCTCGACCGCGTGGCCACCGAACTGGTTGCGCAGCGCGGCGATCATCTTCATCTGCGGGGAGTCGTCCTGACGGGACGCGAACCGCGCGAAGAGCGAGGCCGTGATCGCGGGCAGCGGCACGGCGTTGTCGATCGCGGCCTCGACCGTCCAGCGGCCCTCACCGGAGTCGGCGGCGACGCCGCGCAGCTTTTCGAGGTGCTCGTCGTCGTCGAGGGCGTTGACGGCCAGGTCCAGCAGCCAGGAACGGATGACCGTGCCCTCCTGCCAGGAGCGGAAGATCTCGCGTACGTCCGTGACGGAGTCGACCTTCTCCAGCAGCTCCCAGCCCTCGGCGAAGGCCTGCATCATCGCGTACTCGATGCCGTTGTGGACCATCTTCGCGAAGTGGCCGGCGCCGACCTTGCCGGCGTGCACCGAGCCGAACTCGCCCTCGGGCTTGAGGGCGTCGAAGATCGGCTGCACCTTGGCGACATCGTCCTTCTCGCCGCCGTACATCAGCGCATAGCCGTTCTCCAGGCCCCAGACGCCGCCGGAGACACCGCAGTCGACGAAGCCGATGCCCTTGGCCTTCAGCTCCTCGGCGTGCTTCTCGTCGTCGGTCCAGCGGGAGTTGCCGCCGTCCACGACGATGTCGCCCGGCGAGAGCAGCTCGGCCAGCTCGTCGATCGTGGACTGGGTGGCGGCACCGGCCGGCACCATGACCCAGACCACCCGCGGACCCTTCAGCTTGCCCACAAGCTCCTGGAGGCTGTCCACATCCGCCAGGTCCGGGTTGCGGTCGTATCCGATGACGGTGTGGCCGGCGCGGCGAATGCGCTCGCGCATATTGCCGCCCATCTTGCCGAGACCGACGAGACCGAGCTCCATCAGAGACCCTCTTTGCACGTAGTCGTTGCTGTTGTACCCGAGACCGAGCCTACGCCCGCAGGTCCGTGCACACCTGTGGGCTCAGCCGCTCATCAGGGGCCCTTCAGCCGGTCGCCGCAAGGCCCCCGGCCAGGGCCACTGCCGGTCCGTCAGCCCGACAGCCGCACCGGCATGATCAGGTACTTGTACGCGTCGTCCGCCTCGGCGTCCTTGGCCGGCCGGCCGCTCAGCAGCGCGGGCTTGGTCGAGGTCGTGAAGGACAGCTGCGCCACCGGGGAGTCGATGGCCGACAGGCCCTCCAGGAGGAAGCCGGGGTTGAAGGCGATCGAGATGTCGTCGCCGTCCAGGTCGGCGTCGACCCTCTCCACAGCCTGTGCATCGTCGCTGGAGCCGGCCTCCAGGATCAGCACACCCTGCTCGAAGCTCAGCCGGACCGGGGTGTTCCGCTCGGCCACCAGCGCCACACGCTTGACGGCCTCGACGAACGGGGCGGTCTCGATCACGGCGACCGAATTGAACTCGGTCGGGAAGAGCGTGCGGTACTTGGGCAGGTCGCCCTCCAGCAGACGGGTCGTCGTCCGCCGGCCGGCGCCCTCGAAGCCGATCAGGCCCTCGCCCTGGCCGGAGCCGGACAGCGCGATGGTGACGGTGTCACCGCTGCTCAGCGACTTGGCGGTGTCCAGCAGCGTCTTGGCGGGGACCAGCGCGACCGCGGAGGCGTCCGGGCTCTCCGGCTTCCACAGGAACTCGCGCACCGCGAAGCGGTAGCGGTCGGTGGAGGCCAGGGTGACGGTGTCGCCCTCGATCTCGATCCGTACGCCGGTGAGCACCGGAAGGGTGTCGTCACGGCCGGCGGCGATGGCGACCTGGGCGGCGGCCGCGGCGAAGACCTCACCGGGGACGGTGCCGGTGGCGGTGGGCATCGTCGGCAGGGACGGGTACTCCTCCACAGGAAGGGTGTGGAGGGTGAACCGCGAGGAGCCGCAGACGACGGTCACTCGTACACCGTCGGTGGAAATCTCCACCGGGCGGTTGGGGAGCGCACGGCAGATGTCGGCGAGCAGCCGGCCGGAGACGAGGACGGTGCCCTCCTCCTCCACCTCCGCTTCCACCGAGACCCGCGCCGAGACCTCGTAGTCGAAGCCGGAAAGGCTCAGTGCGCCGTCGTCGGCCTTCAGCAGCAGGCCCGCGAGGACGGGCACCGGCGGACGGGCCGGGAGGCTCTTGGCCGCCCAGGCCACTGCCTCCGCGAGTACATCGCGCTCCACCCGGATCTTCACCGGAAACCGCCTCCTGCTGTTGCTGGCTCTCGCCCTGCTGGCTTTCGTCGTCGGCTGGGTTGCCGGAGACCAGTCTGACGTACGCCACCGACAGTCGGTGCGGCTCGGGGTCAAGTCGACTCGACCGGTGTCGGACGCCCGGCGGCCAACTTGTGCACAGCCCCCGTTTCCGAACGAGTTCCCCGGTAGATATCCGTGGTCGTAGTAGTAGGGGCTGTGGAAACCGTGGACAACTGCTTTTGCGCAGGTCAACACGGATTTTTTGTCCACCGACCCTGTGGGTGGCGGCCGTGGAAAAACCGGTGGTTCTGTGGACCGCCGGAAGTTCTGCACACCCGATGCACAGGGAAGGGGTACTTCTCCCCAGTGCCATCCCCAGCTTTACCCACGTTCCCCACAGCCCAACCAACCGACTTGGTGTGACGGCTTTCACTCGGCCCGGTGAGGGCGGGTGTTGCGTTGCCGAACAGTGGACAGGGGTGTGGAGAAGCTGGGGACAACGGCGGCTCGCCTGTGGGCGGCCGGTGGACAAGACATCCACCCCCCTGTGGACGGATTCTCTGTCCACACCCTGTGGAAAGTGGTTGGCCACAAATCCACACGCGGTTGACCTCCCCCGATGCCCCGTCAGAACACCGGCCTGTGGATCCCACAGGGATAACTTTCCTCTCCCCAGGGTGTGGACGGAAGATTCTTGCCCAATCTGTGGAGAGAGGCCGTGACCTGGCACGGAATCGAACACAGCCGGCGCGCTCCACAGGTTTGGGAGGACGGCGGAGGAGCCATGGGCGGCCTCTCCAGGCGTCCCCGTACGACGAAGGGCGCTCCGGGAGCGGGTCCCGGAGCGCCCCTGGGTGCGCCTGTGGCGGCCGCCGGCGGTGGCCGGTCAGCCGTTCTTGATGCGGTTGGTCAGCTCGGTGACCTGGTTGTAGATCGAGCGCCGCTCGGCCATCAGCGCGCGGATCTTGCGGTCGGCGTGCATCACCGTCGTATGGTCCCGGCCGCCGAACTGCGCGCCGATCTTCGGCAGCGAGAGATCGGTCAGCTCGCGGCACAGATACATGGCGATCTGGCGGGCGGTCACCAGCACCCGGCTGCGCGAGGAGCCGCACAGATCGTCGATGGTCAGCCCGAAGTAGTCGGCGGTCGAGGCCATGATCGCGGTCGCGGTGATCTCCGGCGCGGCGTCCTCGCCCCCCGGGATCAGATCCTTCAGCACGATCTCGGTCAGCCCCAGGTCCACCGGCTGCCGGTTGAGCGAGGCGAACGCCGTGACCCGGATCAGCGCGCCCTCCAGCTCGCGGATGTTGCGCGAGATCCGGGACGCGATGAACTCCAGCACCTCCGGGGGCGCGTTCAGCTGTTCCTGGACCGCCTTCTTGCGGAGGATCGCGATCCGGGTCTCCAGCTCGGGCGGCTGGACGTCGGTGATCAGACCCCACTCGAAGCGGTTGCGCAGCCGGTCCTCCAGGGTGACCAGCTGCTTGGGCGGCCGGTCACTGGAGAGCACGATCTGCTTGTTCGCGTTGTGCAGCGTATTGAAGGTGTGGAAGAACTCCTCCTGCGTCGACTCCTTGCTCGCCAGGAACTGGATGTCGTCGACCAGCAGGATGTCCATGTCGCGGTAGCGCTTGCGGAACGCGTCCGCCTTGCCGTCGCGGATGGAGTTGATGAACTCGTTGGTGAACTCCTCCGAGCTCACGTACCGCACCCGGGTGCCCGGATACAGACTCCGCGCGTAGTGCCCGATCGCATGCAGCAGGTGGGTCTTGCCGAGGCCGGACTCCCCGTAGATGAACAGCGGGTTGTACGCCTTGGCCGGCGCTTCGGCGACCGCGACCGCCGCGGCGTGCGCGAAGCGGTTCGAGGCACCGATGACGAAGGTGTCGAAGAGGTACTTCGGGTTCAGCCGCGCGGTCGGCTCACCGGGGCCGCTCGCCGGCGCGGGCTGCGCGGCGAGCGGGCTGGGCGCACCGCTGGGCGCGGGCAGGCCGGAGCGGCCGTTGTGCCCACCGGACTGGTGGTCGGTGAGATCGCGGCGCTGCTGCTCGTACGGGGAGCGCGGACCGTCCGACCGCTGCGGCGGGCCGCTGCGGTCGGGGGCCTGCGAGCGGTAGTCGTTCTGCTGCTGGTGCTGCGACAGGTGAGAGGGCGGCGGGGAGGCGTACGGGTCGCGCTCGGGGAAGCCGCCGAGGTGCTGCTGCTGCCAGCCGTAGTCGTCGCGCGGGGGGCCGCCCATCCCGGAGGAGTGCTGCGGCCAGGAGCCGGGCTCGTGCCGGGGCTGCTGGTAGTCGGGGTAGGCGGGCCGGACGCCGGGCAGGTCGTCGCCCTGGTGTCCGTAGCCCTGCCGGGCGTCGTGCCGGGGCTCGTAGCCGTCGTACGCATCGTGCTGCTGCTGTGACTGGTGCGACTGCTGGTGTGACTGCTGATGGCGTGGGGCCTGCTGCTGAGGCGCCTGGTGCTGCTGAGGGGCCGTGGACTGCGCGGGGGGCTCCTCGGAGGAGTCGTCCACGGTGATCGCGATCCGGATCGGACGGCCGCACTCATGGCTGAGGGCCTCGCCGATCAGCGGCGCCAGCCGGCCTTCGAGCACGCCCTTGGCGAATTCATTGGGGACGGCCAGCAGTGCGGTGTCGGCGACCAGCGCCAACGGCTGGGTGCGCTTGAGCCAGTCCTGGTCCTTGGGCTTGAGGCCGTCGGCCTCAGCACGCAGGAGATGGTCGAGCACGCGCGGCCACACTGCGGCAAGATCGGCAGGTACATCAGCCACAGGGCACGCTCTCTCACAGTCCCACGAATGTGTGATTCTCAGGACGGGCGGGAAGGAATCGGAGTTCAGCCAAGGTAGTCAGGGCGGGCCTGGGGATTCAAGTTGTTGTCCACAGGCTGTGCATAGTGTGTCCTGACAAGAGGCTGGTCGCGGTGCCAAGGAGCCGGTTTGACCGGATGGCGTAGCCGCGCGTACCGTGACCAGGTCGAGTTGTCGATGGCTGCTGCCGCCTGCCTCCGATGGGCAAAGATCGCGCTCTTGGTGATCATGAAGCGGTGCACTTAGGCGTTGCGAGCTACTCGTGGGCGCACGGTGACAGCCAGTCGACGCCCCACATCTGTCTCTCTTGAGACAACAAGCATTCCTGGAGCCCCCGAGTGAGCAAGCGCACCTTCCAGCCGAACAACCGCCGCCGCGCGAAGACCCACGGCTTCCGTCTGCGCATGCGGACGCGTGCCGGCCGCGCGATTCTCGCGACCCGCCGTGGCAAGGGTCGCGCCCGTCTGTCGGCCTGAGCAGCCTGAACCTAGGTCCATGACGTGCTGCCTACCGAAAATCGGCTGAGGCGGCGCGAGGACTTTGCGACCGCGGTACGCCGGGGACGCAGGGCCGGGCGCCCGCTCCTTGTCGTTCATTGTCGTAGCGGTGCAACGGACCCGCACGCGTCGGGGGAATGTGTTCCCCCGACGCGTGCGGGTTTCGTCGTGAGCAAGGCCGTTGGCAATGCGGTCGTGCGCAACAGGGTCAAGCGAAGGCTTCGTCATCTCATGCGCGACCGGCTGGACCGGCTTCCCGCCGGTAGCCTGGTTGTCGTACGGGCCCTGCCCGGCGCGGGTGACGCGGATCACGACCAGCTGGCCCGCGACCTGGATGCCGCCCTCGAGCGGCTGCTGGGAGGGGTGCCGAAAGGCAGCAATCCCCCGGGGACTGCGACCGCCGGCCGCGGCGCCGCGGGCCCCCGGAACCCCGACCGGGACCCGGGAGGGAGCGCACAGTGAAGTACCCGCTGCTGCTTTTGATCAAGATCTATCAGTGGACCATCAGCCCCCTGCTGGGCCCGGTCTGCAAGTACTACCCGTCGTGCTCGCACTATGGCTATACGGCCATCGACCGGCACGGCGCGGTGAAAGGGACTGCGCTGACAGCTTGGCGCATCCTGCGCTGCAACCCGTGGTCGCTCGGGGGCGTCGACCACGTCCCTCCCCGGAAGCGTCCGGTTTGGCATCAGCGGCTGAGGAGCCGCCTGGGCGGGCCCACCGTCCCTGAGCCTGTCGCCCAGCCCGAGACTCAGCCCAACGCCCAAGGAGCCTGATTCGTGGACACGATCCTCGGTCCCCTCTATATCGCTGTTTCCTGGATCATCGTCCAGTTCCACTCGTTCTACAGTCTGATCTTTGACAAGGACAGTGGCGCGGCGTGGGGTCTGTCCATCGTCTCGCTGGTGGTGCTGATCCGTATCTGCCTGATCCCGCTCTTTGTGAAGCAGATCAAGTCGACGCGGAACATGCAGGCGCTCCAGCCGAAGATGAAGGCGATCCAGGAGCGCTACAAGAGCGACAAGCAGCGCCAGTCCGAAGAGATGATGAAGCTCTACAAGGAGACGGGCACCAACCCGCTCTCGAGCTGTCTCCCGATCCTGGCCCAGTCGCCGTTCTTCATCTCGCTGTACCAGGTCCTCAGCCACATCGCGCAGAACAAGACGGTCGGCGTCATCGACCAGCCGCTGCTGGAGAGCGCGCAGAAGGCGCATATCTTCGGTGCGCCGCTGGCGGCGAAGTTCATGGACAGCGCGGAGAAGATCCAGAGCCTGGGTGCTTCTTTGGTCGACGTCCGCGTGGTCACGATCATCATGATCGTCCTGATGTCGGCGTCGCAGTTCTACACGCAGCGCCAGCTGATGACCAAGAACGTCGACCTCACGGTGAAGACGCCGTTCATGCAGCAGCAGAAGATGCTGATGTACGTCTTCCCCATCATGTTCGCCGTCTTCGGCATCAACTTCCCCGTCGGTGTTCTCGTCTACTGGCTGACCACCAACGTGTGGACCATGGGCCAGCAGATGTTCGTCATCCGTCGTAACCCGACCCCGGGCAGCAAGGCCTTCGAGGAGCGCCAGGAGCGGCTGCGGGCCCAGGGCAAGATCGTCGAGGCTCCGGCCGAGATCGCCGCGAAGAAGGCCGCCGAGGAGGCGCGCCAGAACCGCCAGCAGCCCAAGCGTCAGCCGAAGTCCAAGCGGCAGACCGGCGCCAGCGCCCCGGCCGGCAGTGCGCAGACCCGTACGCGTGCCGGATCGGCGTCCCAGAGCACCGGCGAGAAGAAGCCGTCGCTGGAGAAGAAGGACGCGCAGGACGGCAAGGAGAAGGGCGGCTCCGCCTCAGGGTCCCGCACCGCCAAGTCCGGACAGCGCAAGGGCCAGCAGCGCCCCAAGCACCCGTCCAAGAAGTAAGAAGGAGTCCTTTCGTGACGGACACGACCCCTGCCACCGAGGGCACCGACACCCTGACCCGCCTGGAGCAGGAAGGCGAGATCGCGGCCGACTACCTCGAGGGTCTGCTGGACATCGCCGACCTCGACGGTGACATCGACATGGACGTCGAGGCAGACCGCGCCGCCGTGTCGATCATCAGCGACTCGACCAGCCGCGACCTGCAGAAGCTCGTGGGCCGCGACGGTGAGGTGCTGGAGGCGCTGCAGGAGCTGACCCGGCTGGCCGTGCACCGGGAGACCGGTGACCGCAGCCGTCTGATGCTGGACATCGCCGGCTTCCGTGCGCGTAAGCGTGAGCAGCTCACGGAGATCGGCGCGAAGGCGGCGGAGGAGGCTCGGGGCACCGGTCAGCCGGTGAAGCTCGACCCGATGACGCCGTTCGAGCGCAAGGTCGTCCACGACGCGGTGGCCGCGGCCGGCCTCCGCAGCGAGTCGGAGGGCGAGGAGCCGCAGCGCCGAGTGGTTGTCCTCCCGGCCTGACCGCTCAGCACTTCCGTTTTTCTTTGGCCCCGTCTGCTCGCAGGCGGGGTCAAAAGTTGTCAGCGTTCTGTGTTATCCCGGGTGCGTAACCCGGGTTCCCGGCAGGAAAAGCAGTCCAGAGGAAGGGCGGTTCCCGTGACGGAGGCAGCAGCGGAGCTCCCTCCCGCGCCGAAGGCGGCGCAGGAGGTTTTCGGCGAGCACTTTCCGGAGGCCGTGCGGTACGCCGAATTGCTCGCCGACGCGGGGGTGAAGCGAGGGCTCATCGGCCCGCGTGAGGTGCCGCGGCTGTGGGAGCGGCATCTGTTGAACTGCGCGGTGCTCTCCGAGGTGGTGCCCGAGGGCGTCTCGGTCTGCGATGTGGGCTCGGGGGCCGGGCTGCCCGGTATCCCGCTGGCTCTGGTGCGCCCGGATCTGAAGATCACGCTCCTGGAGCCGCTGCTGCGGCGGACGAACTTCCTTCAGGAGGTCGTCGAGCTGCTCGGGCTGGACCATGTCACGGTCGTGCGGGGGCGGGCCGAAGAGGTCATGGGCAAGCTCCCTCAGGTGCATGTGGTGACCGCGCGCGCCGTCGCCCCGCTGGATCGTCTGGCCGGCTGGGGTGTTCCGCTGCTGCGTCCGTACGGCGAGATGCTGGCGCTCAAGGGCGATGCCGCGGAGGAGGAGCTCAAGGGGGCTCGTGCGGCGCTGAGCAAGCTCGGCGTGGTGGAGACCTCGGTGGTGCATGTGGGCGAGGGCATTGTGGATCCGCCGTCGACCGTGGTGCGGGTCGAGGTGGGCGAGAGCCCCGGCGGTGTGCGCTTTGCGGCCAAGCGGGCGAAGGCGGCCCGGACCAGCCGTGCGACGAGGGGGCGCCGGCGCTGATGCCCTGATGCCGGAGCGAGAGGGCCGGTATCGATGCGATGGGTGTGCCTGTTCCGCGAAATAAGGAACGGGCGAATTCCATAAACACCATCAAAACGACATAAGACGGAGTGTCGCGGCTAATTCGGGCGCGACGCTGGCATCGTGTTTCACGTGAAACGTCGTTCTCTGCTGCAAGGGATCATCGGCCGTGGTCGTGCGGCCGCCGCGCCGCGCGACCGTAGACCCACAAGGGTCACGGAAGTATCCACAGAAGTGGATTCGTCCACAGGAGAACGGACCTCACTGGTTCGCGACACCGAAAGCATGGCAGGCTCTGAACATTGCGAGCCTGATGTCGAGGAGAGTGAATCCTTGCGGTCCGACGCCAACATCGCGGGACCGATGACCGACCCGGTCCCCGGTCCCCGTAGCGAGTCGTTCGGGGACGACGTTTCACGTGAAACGCCGCCCCCGATGGACGACACCCCGATCGGTCGTGCAGCTCAGCTGGCGGTAGAGGCACTTGGCCGCGCGGGTGAGGGGCTGCCCCGGCCTGAACAGACTCGGGTCATGGTGGTTGCCAACCAGAAGGGCGGGGTCGGTAAGACCACGACCACGGTGAACCTGGCGGCCTCGTTGGCCCTGCACGGGGCACGGGTTCTGGTGATCGACCTCGACCCCCAGGGCAACGCGTCCACGGCGCTGGGGATCGACCACCACTCCGAAGTGCCGTCGATCTATGACGTGCTGGTGGAGAGCAGGCCGCTCTCCGACGTGGTGCAGCCGGTGGTGGATGTGGAGGGCCTGTTCTGTGCGCCCGCCACGATCGATCTGGCCGGTGCGGAGATCGAGCTGGTCTCCCTGGTGGCACGCGAGAGCCGGCTGGACCGGGCCATCAAGGCGTACGAACAGCCGCTGGACTACATCTTCATCGACTGCCCGCCCTCGCTCGGCCTGCTGACCGTCAATGCTCTGGTCGCCGGCGCGGAGGTGCTCATCCCGATTCAGTGCGAGTACTACGCACTGGAGGGGCTGGGTCAGCTGCTGCGGAACGTCGACCTGGTGCGGGGCCATCTCAACCCCAAGCTCCATGTCTCGACGATCCTGCTCACCATGTACGACGGGCGCACCCGGCTGGCCTCCCAGGTCGCCGACGAGGTGCGCAGTCACTTCGGCCACGAGGTGCTCCGTACGAGCATCCCCCGCTCGGTGCGCATCTCCGAGGCACCCAGCTATGGGCAGACGGTGCTCACCTATGACCCGGGATCCAGTGGCTCGCTTTCCTATCTCGAAGCGGCGCGAGAGATCGCGCTGCGCGGGGCCCCGCAGACCGGGGGCCAGGGCCTCAGCATCAACTATGAAGCACAGCACAGCATCTCGGAGGGGAATCAGTGAGCGAACGACGTAGAGGCCTGGGCCGTGGGCTCGGTGCGCTGATCCCCGCGGCACCGCAGAGCACGGACCATGCCGGTCCCGCGGTCGGACAGGGAGCGGCGTCACCGTCGTCCGTACCGGTCTTGGCCCCGGAGCGAGGAGTAGCGGCCGCCAAGGTGACTTCGCTGCCGGCGCACGGTGTTTCACGTGAAACGGAAGCACCGGCCGGGTCGGAGACTTCGGCAGTGGGAGTGTCGGAGGTGGCCGGCGCCCACTTCGCCGAGGTGCCACTGGATGCGATCAAGCCGAACCCGCGCCAGCCGCGTGAGGTCTTCGACGAGGACGCCCTTGCCGAGCTGGTCACCTCCATCAAGGAGGTGGGCCTGCTCCAGCCGGTGGTGGTCCGTCAGACGGGACCGGGGCGCTATGAGCTCATCATGGGTGAGCGCCGCTGGCGGGCGTGCCGGGAAGCCGGGCTGGAGAAGATTCCCGCGATCGTGCGGGCGACGGAGGACGAAAAGCTTCTCCTCGACGCGCTCCTGGAGAACCTGCACCGGGCACAGCTCAACCCGCTGGAAGAGGCAGCCGCCTATGACCAGTTGCTGAAGGACTTCAAGTGCACGCATGACGAGCTGGCCGACCGGATCGGGCGTTCGCGTCCCCAGGTTTCCAACACCCTGCGGCTGCTGAAGCTCTCGCCGTCCGTACAGAAGCGGCTCGCCGCCGGTGTGCTCTCCGCGGGTCATGCCCGCGCCCTGCTGTCGGTGGACGACTCGGAGGAGCAGGACCGCCTCGCGCGCCGCATCGTGGCCGAGGGGCTGTCGGTCCGTTCGGTCGAGGAGATCGTCACGCTGATGGGGTCGACCCCCAAGAGCGAGAGCAAGGCCAAGGGGCCCCGCGCGGGCGCCCGGGTGTCCCCCGCGCTCACCGGTCTCGCCTCCCGGTTGTCCGACCGCTTCGAGACCCGGGTGAAGGTCGACCTGGGGCAGAAGAAGGGAAAGATCGTTGTCGAGTTCGCCTCGATAGACGATCTGGAGCGCATCCTCGGCACGCTCGCCCCCGGTGAGGGCCGAGTCCTGGGCAAGACGCTGGCCGAGGAGAACAGCGAAGAAGAGTGAGCTGACGCCTTCGGCTCCCGGGCGGGCCGTGTTCCGGAGTCCATACCGGAACACGGCCCGCCCTTTGCTCTCTGGCGG
>NZ_QUAC01000206.1 GCF_003389455.1 Streptomyces inhibens
CCGCGGCCCGCAATGCCGCGCGGGCCACGGCCGCCGGGCGGCGCGGGCAGCGCGGCGCCGAGCGGGTGGTGCACGTACAGATCGGACGTCTTGAGGTCAGCGCGGCCGGTGTAGAGCGCCCCGCGGCGGGCGGGCGACCGGCGCGTACGGAGCGCCGGGAGCCGTCGCTGAGCCTCGCGGACTATCTGGCGCGCGGGGGGAGGACGAGTTGACGGTCGCGGTCGCGGTCACGGTCACGGTCACGGTGACGCCTACGACGACTTGGTCAGCGCCGATTTCAGGGGGACGGGTTTCAGGGGGACGGAATTCAGGGGGACGGATTTCATGAGCAACGCACTCGCCGTCGCAACGGTCACCCAGGCCCTTGCGCTGCTGATCGAGCACAATCTGCACCCCGAGATCGATATGGCCGTCTCGGTGGAGACCCGTAAGCCGCCGTCCGATCCGCCGACGGATCCGACGATCACGGTCTTCCTCTACCAGGTCACCCACAACCCCTCCATGCGCAACAACGACCTGGTCACCCGTGCCTCCGACGGCACGCTGCTGAAGCGGCCCGCGGCCGCGATCGACCTGCACTTCGTGATCAGTGCGTACGGCGAGGAGACCGAGCTGGTCGGGCAGCGGCTGATCGGCAGCGTGGTGCGCACCCTGCATGAAATCCCCGTGCTGCCAAGGGAGTTGATCGAGGAGGCGGCGCAGCGGCCGTATCTGGAGGGCAGCGATCTCGCCGATTCCTTACAGAAGGTCCGCTTCACACCGACCCAGATGGACATCGACGAGACCTCCAAGCTCTGGGGGATGCTCAATAACACCCCGTACTCCCTGTCGGTCGTCTACCAGGCGTCGCTGGTGCTGCTCGACGGCCATCAGAAACCGGTGCCGGCCAAGCCGGTGCAGAGGGCGGAGGTGAAGGTGCTGCCGTTCGGGGCGCCGGGGGCGCCGGAGCGGCCGGTGGTCGGGAGTGGCGGCGCGGATGCTGCGGATTCCGGCGGGGTGGGGCCCGTCGAGAAGGCGGCCGTCGAGAAGGCGGCCGTCGGGACCGGAGCCGGGACCGCCGAGGCAGTGGAGGTCGGGACTGCCGGGGTCGCCGGAGCCACAGGGGCCGCCGGAGCCACCGACGCCAAGGCTTCCGGCGGTGGTGCGCGGGCGGCGAAGAAGGTGGCGGGCGGTGCGTCGGCCGGGCGTGGGAGCGGCAAGTCCAGTGGTACGTCCGCCCGTTCGCGTACCCGCAAGGCGACCGGAGGGGCTGCGCGGGACGGTGGACGGACCGGCACGGGCCATGGCGGGGGCGGCGGGACTGACGGCGGCCCCAGCGGTGCGGACGGCGGCGCCGACGGCAAGGCCGACTCGGCCCGTCCGGGCGACGGCAAGCAGAGCTGAGGCGCGGTGCGCGGAACGGGGGCGGAGACGGACATGGGGAGCGGCAGCAGCAGCGGGCGGCCGGGCACGACGGCGCCCGTCGACGCGGACGGCAGCGCGCTGGCCGCGGCGGTACGGTCCGTACTGGCACGCCTGGACGCCCACGCCGCGCGCGCCCACCGGACGACAGCGGGAGGCACCGGCGGGGCAGGGCCCGACGCAGTGGCCGACGCAGTGGCCGACGCAGTGGCCGACGCAGTGGCCGACGCAGCTCCTGACCCAGCACCTGACCCGGCTCCTGGCACAGCTCCCGACGCATCTTCCGACGCGCCGTCCGGCACAAGCACAGGCACCTGCACAAACACAGACACCGGCCCACCCACCCTCGACGCCCTGACCACCTACTTCGGCCTCAGCCCCTTCGAGCGGGAGATCGTCCTGCTCGCCGCCGCGACCGAGCTGGACCCGACCGCCGATGCCCGCTGCGCCGCCGCAAGCGGCGACCCCACGCGCACCTACCCCACCTTCTCCCTCGCCCTGGCCGCCCTGGGCGAACCGCACTGGAGCGCCCTCACGCCCGTCGCTCCACTACGCCGCTGGCGCCTGATCGAACTCGACGACGAGACCCGGCTGACGACCACCCGTCTCCGCCTGGACGAGCGCATCCTGCACTTCCTGGTCGGCTCGCCGTACCTGGACGCCAGGCTGCACGGGCTGCTGCGCCGTACCACCGCTCCTGGCGGCCTGCCGCCCTCGTACGACGCGGCCGCGCACCGCGTCGCGGCGGGCTGGGCGGGTGCCGGCCCCGACGCGCCGCTCCGTGTCGAGCTGGTCGGCGGCGATCTCCGCTCCCGCGCCGACATCGCCGCCACCGCCGCCCACCGTTCGGGCCTCGGCCTGTATTCCATGGCCGCCGACGACGTTCCGGCCGATGCCGCCGAACGCGATCGTCTCGCCCGCCTCTGGCAGCGCGAGGCGATCCTCCTGCCCGCCGCCCTCCTCATCGAGGTCGGTGAGATGGACCGTGAGCAGCACGCCGCCGCGGACTCGTTCATCACGGCGGCGGCCGTCCCCCTGGTCGTCTCCGCCCCGGAGCCGCGGCAGACCGGCCGGCCGCGCGGTGAGCGCGTCACCGTACCGAAGCTGAGCGACGAGGAGCAGCTGGGACTGTGGGCGGCGGCTTTCGCGGATGTCCCCGAGGTGACGGATCGTCATATCCAGTCCCTTGTCGCCCAGTTCCAGCTTCCCCCGCATGTCGTACGGTCCGCCGCCGCGACCGTACGCCGCGATCTGCCGGGCTCGGGCACCCTCGATGCCGCCGAGCTGGCCTGGCAGGCCAGTCTCACCGAGGCCCGGATGGGCCTGGACGAGCTGGGCCGCCGGATCGAGCCACGCGCCGGCTGGGGCGACCTCGTGCTCGCGGACCGGCAGCTGCGCATCCTCCAGGAGGTCGTCGCGCATGTACGCCAGCGCGGCACCGTCTACCAGGACTGGGGTTTCGCCAAGGCGCTGCGCAGCGGTCTCGGGGTCACCGCGCTCTTCGCGGGCGGCTCGGGCACCGGCAAGACGCTGGCCGCCGAGGTCATGGCCAAGGAGCTCGGCCTCGATCTCTTCATCATCGATCTCTCTCAGGTCGTCAGCAAGTACATCGGTGAGACCGAGAAGAATCTGAGCCGGGTCTTCGACGCGGCCGAACGTGGCGGCGCCCTGCTCCTCTTCGACGAGGCGGACGCCCTCTTCGGCAAGCGCAGCGAGGTCAAGGACAGCCACGACCGGTACGCGAATCTGGAGGTCAGCTACCTCCTGATGCGTATGGAGGCCTATCGCGGCCTGGCCGTTCTCACCACCAACATGAAGAAGGCCCTGGACTCCGCGTTCATGCGCCGTATCCGCTTCGTCGTCGATTTCCCCTTCCCGGGCGAGAAGGAGCGTGCGGAGATCTGGCGGCGGGTGCTGCCGTCCCAGGCGCCGATGAAGGGCATCGACCCGGCGCTGCTCGCCCAGCTCACCGTCGCCGGCGGTTCGATCCGCAATATCGCCCTTTCCGGTGCCTTCCTCGCCGCCGAGGAGGGTGACCGGCTGCAGATGCGCCACATGCTGGCGGCTGCGCGTACCGAATACCTCAAGCTGGAACGCTCCTTGGCGCCCTCGGAGGTCCACGGATGGGTCTGAACGAGGTCAGGAAGGCCGCTCGGGAGGCTGCGCCGGCGGGAGCGTCCGCGGCGGGACGCCCCGTGGACGAACCGCCGCGGTCCTTCCGTATCGACATCGGCGAGCTGGTCCTGGACGGTTTCGACAGCCGGGTGGACCCGGCCCGTGTCACGGCCGCGTTCGAAGCGGAGCTGACCCGGCTCGTACGCGAACGTGGGGTGCCGTTGGCGGCGGACGGGACGGGCGTGGCGCTGGACGGGCTCGCCGGGTTGCCGCCGCTGCCGGCGACCACCTCTGCCGTACGGCTGGGCGAGGCGCTGGCCCGTGCGGTGCACGCGGGGCTCGCGGGACGGGGGGATGCGCGATGAGTACGGCACAGTCCTCGGCGCAGGACAGCCGGTCCTCCGCGAGCGAGCGACGGCGCAAGCGCAAGGAGCGGTCCGCCAAGTCCCGTGTCCCGGAGCCGAAGAACATCGTCAGCGGCGCCGGCCAGCCGCTCGATCTGAGCGTCCGCCGTGAGCTGGAGGAGCAGCTCGGCCACGACTTCAGCCAGGTTCGTCTGCACACCGACCGGGACTCCGGGCGGCTGGCGGACATGATGGGCGCGGACGCCTTCGCGGTCGGCCAGGACATCTTCTTCCGTGAGGGCACGTACCGGCCGGGCACGGCGGACGGCCAACGCCTGCTCGCCCATGAGCTGTTGCACACGATCCAGAACCCGCACGGTCTGGGCGCGCTGCGGGCCGGCCGCGACCTGGGCTCGGTCAGCCTCCCGCAGGAGTCGATCGAGCGGGAGGCGGAGTCGGCGGCCCGGGCTTCCGTACTGGGCGCGTTACGGGATTCCGTACGTGTGGAGGAGCCGGCGGCGGAGATCGTGCCGGGGCAGGCGACTCCCGGCTGGCTGCGGTACGCGACGGTCGACGCCGGCCGTCGCCGGATGGAGCACCTGGACCCGGCCACGCTGGTGGACCGGCTCGCCAACGGCGTTCTGCGTTCGCTCCGCGGTGACCCGGAGGACCTTTCGGGCCGCGTACGTCTGCAACTGGCGCGGCTGGCGCCGGAGGTGCAGGAGACCGTGCTGGACCGCCTGGAGGTACGGCTGTCCACTCCCGAGCTCGACCGGCTGCTGGAGCTGGTCGAGGAGATGGCGGAGGGACCGCTGCCGCTGGAGTCGGCCACGGCCCCTGAACCGGTCCCCGACGAGGCCGGGGTCATCGAGGAGGAGCGTGCGCGGGCGGCCGCCGCCGCTCGCGACAGGCGCAAGGGCGACGAGAAGGAGAGCGACGGCCGCCGGAAGCGGGCGCAGCAGCGCAAGGACGCGGACCCGGCGGGCGACGGTGGCCCGGAGCGGGGCGGGCAGCCGGCGGCCGGGGGCGCGGGGAAGGGCTCTTCGGCGGCGGTCTCCTCGGCAGCGGCCCCTTCGGCGGTGGCCGCGTCGACAGTGGCCGCGTCGGCGGCGTCCGGGACGCCGCCCTGCCGCGACAAGGAACAGGCCACCGCGCGGCAGCAGGAGCAGACCGAAGCGAAGCAGCAGGACAAAGAGGCTGACCAGCAGGCCGCGCAGCAGGACAGGCAGAGCGCGGCCGACGGCCCGGAGGACAGCGCCGAGACCGAGCAGTCGGAGGACGGCGCGGGGGACGCGGAGTCGCAGGGCGCCGAGGGCGAGCGGGAGGACGGGGCCGGCCGGCAGAACGGCAGCGCCCCGGAGGCCCTGGACAAGAGCATGGCGGAGCCCGGCGAGAAGGACCGGACCGCCGGCGATCTCGACGGGCGGAGCGGCAAGGGCGATCCCGAGAACGAAGAGGACGCCGACGACGAGCCGTTGGGGCTCCAGGAGGAGTCCGGGGATCTCGACGAGGACGGCGGGCAGGGCGCGGAGGAGGACGAGGGCCTCGGCGCGGAGGGCGAAGCGGACTCCGACGCCACGGCCGGAGTCGGCGAAGACGGGCTTTCCCAGGGCGACTTGGGCGGCTCGACCCCGTCGGCGGCCCAGCAGAGTAACGGGAACAGCTCGGCGGCCGGCAAGGGGGACGGCGCTCCGGGAGTGCTCGATTCCCCGGCCGACAGGGGTCAGTCGGATGCGGCCGTACGGGAGGCGGACGGCGAGTCCGGCGGCGCGGGGGCCGGGGGCGCCTCCTCCGAGGAGGAGCAGGAGTCCGACGAGCGGCTCTCCCAGGACCTTCAGTCCGACAAGTCGATCGAGCAGGAGATCGGCCCCGAGCCGGACGAGAGCGCGGACGACAGGGTCGGCGAAGCATCCGGCGAGGAATCCGGCGAGAAGGGCGCGGGCGCGGAGGACGCCGACGGCGCCGAGGCGGAAAAGGAGCTGGCCGAGGAGCGCAAGGAGGACGCCGAGGCCAAGCGGCGGGACGAGGAGGCTCGTACCGCTTCCGCGGGTACGAGCGGGCCGGCGCCCGGGGCCGGTGGCGACACGGTCGCGCCGGGACGGCTTTCGAAGGCGGACGAGGACGCGCGCAAGCAGGCCGTCAGTACGTCTTCGGAGTCGTCGGCCTCCAGTTCGGGTTCAGGGTCGGGGTCGGCTT
Source organism: Streptomyces inhibens (assembly GCF_003389455.1). Classification (GTDB taxonomy): domain Bacteria; phylum Actinomycetota; class Actinomycetes; order Streptomycetales; family Streptomycetaceae; genus Streptomyces; species Streptomyces inhibens. Next base: position 6,057 of record NZ_QUAC01000206.1, read on the forward strand.
CCGGTTCGGGTTCAGGTTCGGGTTCGGCTTCCGGCGACGCGAAGAGCGCGGACGGCTCCGGCGCCAAGGACACCGCTCCGTCCGGCGGGACCGGCGCACACTCCGGCTCCGGTACGGGTGCCGGTACGGCAGCCGGCAGCGGATCCGGTACGGAAACGGGCCCGACGGCCGGCTCGGCCGCCGGTAGGAGTGAGGACCGGGCAGCGAGCGGCACAACCTCGTCCGGGAGCGAGAAGCCCAAGGACAACCCGTCGGACGGCGCGGCCACGACGACGAAGGACACCACCGGGCCGAAGGACACCTCCTGGCCGAGCGGCGCCACCGAAGGCAAGGACGCCGCCGAGGCACCGGCCGCCGCCGAAACGAAGGACGTCACCGAGGGGAAGGGGCCCGCGACCACGCCGGGCTCGGACGCCGGCCCGGAGAGGGTCTCCGCGACCGGCCCCGCGAACGCGCCGAAGCTCGCGCCGGGCAAGGGGGCGGGCGGCTCCGCGGCGGCCGTGGCGAATGCCGCCGCCGGCGCTCCCAAGGCGGAGCAGTCCGCGAAGCCCGGGCCGGGCAAGCCCACCGCACGGCCGAAGGCCGGGGCCACGCCCCGGCAGCGTCAGGCGGCGAGGCAGGCGGCCAAGAACGTCCGGCGCGGTGGAGGTGGCGGAGGCGGGGGCGGCGGCCGTACCGCTCCGGCACCTGCGCGAGGCGGCCGCGGTGGCGGTGGCCGCGCGGCGTCCGGCGCGGCGAAGCCCAAGAAGGACGCTCCGGCGCCCGATGTCTCCAAGAGCACGCCCGAGGCGGGGCTGGCCGCGGTGTCGCGGCTCAAGCCGTACCAGATGCTGGAGACGTTCAAGGGCGTCGACGGGGCGGTGGGCAACTCGGTCGGCAAGGAGCGTACGGCGCTGCGCAAGGGGCCGCCGAAGATGGCGCGCCCGACCGGCTCGCCGAGGACGGTACCGGGCGGTCCCACACCCGCCGCCCCGGGGACGTACACCAACGCCAAGGTCGCCCGCACCGACGCGGCCAAGGGCAGGACGCCCGACATCAACGGCGAGCAGCGGCCGGAGGGGGAGCCGCCCGGCGCCGATGTGGAGGAGCCGAGCTGGTGGGACATCCTCATGGCGATCGGCGGTGCGCTGCTCAAGAAGATCTTCCCGTTCGACGACCTGATCGACTCGATCATGGATCTGCCGACCTCGGACGAGGGTCTCAAGGGCAATCGGGTGGGCGACGCCCCCGGGGTGCCGCTCCAGGACGATTCCGATCCGCAGCGTACGGACGAGCAGGCGCAGAAGCTCGACGAGCGGAAGAACGAGCTGCACCAGTCCGGCCGTGAGGACGCCGGGCGGCCGATGGGCGAGGACCAGATCTATCCGGATGTTCCGCCGGAGACCCTGACCGGCAAGGTTCCCGGGGGCGGCGGGAAGAAGGCCGGGCAGAGGGGCGGCGGGGCGGGCAAGGGGCCCGGTGGCGGTGTGCCGATCGAGTCCGCCTCGGCCGTGGCCGAGCACGATCACGGTCCGGAGATCCAGGCGGGCTTCGCGCAGGGCCAGAAGAAGATGGGCGAGGAGCGCAAGGCCAAGGATCAGCGGGCGAAGGACGACAGGCAGCAGCACGACCAGGACCTGAAGCGCGAGGTCGACGCCAGCGGCAAGAAGCAGGCGGGTGAGCGTGCGAAGGGCCAGTCCGAGATCGCCGATTCCCGCGACAAGTGGCGCAAGGAGCAGGACGACAAGGTCGCGGAGGTCGACGACAAGAAGGGCAAGAAGTACGACAAGGTCCGTAAGGACGTCAACGACAAGCAGGAGCAGACCGACAAGGACGTCGACAAGCGCACCGAGGACGACAACAAGAAGATCGACGATGAGCACGCCGGCGCGCAGAAGGACGCGGAGCAGAAGCAGGAGGACAAGAAGAAGGAGGCCGAGAAGGGGGACGGCGGGTTCCTCGACGAGCTGAAGCAGTGGTGGGAGAACCTCAAGAACGACATCAAGAAGTTCTTCGAGCGGGCGCGTAAGGCTGTCACCGATCTCATCGACAAGTTCAAGCGCGAGGTCTTTCAGCTCATCGACGATGTGCGCAACTGGGTCGTCCAGCAGATCAACGATTTCGCCGACGCGCTGATCGCTTTCGGCGACGAAATGCTCGCCGATTATCCGGCGATGCGTGACAAGTGGCGCAACACCATCAACGCCGGCCGCGATTACGCCGTACGGAAGGTGAATGAGGCCGCGGACGCGCTGAAGGACGTTGCCGGCAAGCTGCTCGACGGGCTGTGCAGCGCCCTCACCGCGGGGCTGGACCTGCTGGAGGGCGGGCTGCTGGCGGCCGTCGATGTCGCGGAGAACGTCACGGTCAAGGCGGTGGAGGTCGGGCAGGCGGTGGTCTCGGCCCTCGGCGAGTGGGCCGCCATCTTCAACGACATCGTCTCCGATCCGGGCGGCTGGATCGACAAGGCGGGCTCCGCGGCGCATACGGGCGCGAAGGATTATCTGTTCGACGAGGTCAAGTCGGCGGTCAAGGAGTGGTTCAACCAGAAGGTCCAGGAGATCACCGGACTTGCACCGGAGGATTTCCAGGCGCTGATCGAGGGCAACGTCAGCGTCGAAGAGATGGGCAAAATGGCCTGGGACGCCGCGGTTCCTCAACTGCCTCTCATCATCGGTGAATTGGTCATCGAAAAGGTCGTCGCCAAGCTGATCCCCGGGGCCGGCTGGGTCATGGCGATCATCGACGCCCTGAAGACCGCATGGGACACGCTCAGCGAAATCCTGGCCGCCTTCGGTCTCTTCATGGACTTCTTGAAGGCCGTCAAGAGCGGAAACGCGGCACGGCCCTTCGCCAAAGCGGTCGCGGCCGGCGTCGTGGCCCTCCTGGAGCTGATCTACCAGGCCCTGATCGACGGCCTCAACAAGTACATGGGCAAGGTGACCAGCAAGCTCGGCGAAATGCTGAAGAACATCCGCGGCAAGCGGCGGCCGGGCGGGCACGGCGGCCCGGGCGAACCCGGGGCGCCCGGCTCCCCCGGCCAGAACGGCCGGCCCGGCCAGTCCAGCACGCCTGATCAGTCCGGCAGGCCGGGCCACCCCAACAGCCCCGCCCACGCCGACAAACCGGGCCCGACGGCCGACAAACCCGGCCCCACCGACAAGCCCGACCAGCGCCCGGCCCCGCGCAAGCCTTCGCCGGACAAGACCTCCCGCCCGGAAACGGGCCCCCGCCCGGGGAAGCACCCCTCCCCCGAGAAGAAGCCGCACCCCACCCACCAGCCCACGCCCAAGTCGAAGAAGAAGCCCGACGCGCACGAACGCCGCGACGACGGCAACGAGGTCAACGCGGCCCGCCGCCGAGCACGCGCCGCAAAGGACAAACTCCGCCGCGACGACAAGACCGGCCCCACCAAGCCCCGTCGCGGCCCGGCCCGCGACACCCTCCGCAAGAACAACCGCCCGGACAAGGACAAGTCCAAGGACCCCCTCCACAAGAAGGACCCCAACAAGCCCGACCTCAAAAAGCCGGACCGCAGCAAGGACAAAAAGAACGACCCCAAGAAACACCCCCGCCGCCCCGAATCCCGCACCCGCAGCAAACTCCGCCGCGCCCGCCAGACCATCAAGTCGGCCCTGTCCAGGTCCCGCCGCGCCGCCCGCCGCCTCCTCGGCAAGGGCCGCAAGCTCACCCACAAACTCAACAACCGGGCCCACCGCCTCAGAAACCAATGGCGCCGCCAACGGGACCGCTTGCGGCGCAACCACGACCGCAAGCGCGACAAACGACGAGAGAAGGGGAAAGACGGCCCCTACAAGTACGACATGCCGAAGGTGCACTTCCGCCAAGAGAATGGCGAAGTACATACGCTCATGTACCGCGGCCGCGGAAGCAACGCCGGCCTCGTGGTACGCAGCGACCCGGCAGCAATTCGCGAATACCTGGATAAATGGCGGATGGACATCGAGTCCATCCTGGACACTCCAAACGGAAGGAACCAGGCTGCATTTATTGAGCAAGCCGAAGACGCCCTCAGGCTCGTGAAGGAAGAACAGCGAGAGCTGCCTCCGATAGGCGCAACGGAGAGGAGCATCACCTCGAGGCAGAGGACTGCCCATGTGAGGCTACGCAGGCAACTGAACAGGCTTGCGGAAATGCTCGCACAACGGGAAAAGGATCCCAAGCCTCCCCTCCTCAATACATTCATTCCCAATTTTGACGACGGGGTGCGCGGCAGCAGCTTCGAGGCGACCGGAATCAACATGAATCCCCCCAAGGGGGAAATATCGACCAAGGCAAAGCCCGGAAACCCGCTCGGCTGGGACACGCTGCCACCCGTACCTACGAGATGGGTGCGAATGCACCTCTTGACGGAGAAGCTTGGCGGCCCTGCCAGGGGAGCCAACCTGGTTCCGGCGCCTGGACCTGAGGTCAACACCAAATTCCACTATCGCCTGGAGGGGCCCTCCTATAACGCGGTGGCAGTAACAAAGTCAGAGGACATGATCTGGTACAAAGTTGACGTATCTTTCCACTCCAACAATCCCGCGGACCAGAACTATCCCTACCCCAAGTCCATCGGCATGAAATGGGGTGGCTACGACGTAAAGAACAGGAGGTGGGTGAAGAAGCCCACGCGCATGTCCTACGAGCGCGACAACATTGAAATCCCAGGGCACGGCGACACCAGGTTCAACATAAACGGGCGAAGCCCAGCACGAATTCGCGACAAATTCAAGGTCACCGAAACTTTCGCCAAGGCAGTGGTTCTGCAGTCGCCTTTCCGGAATTTCCGCATCCTCAGGCTGAAGATGACGAAGTACAAGCGGGGTCTCCCTTCAAACCAGATGAGGGACTTTACTGTCGACATACAGAAGCTCGAGGCCAGGCAGAACGAACTTCGATACAACTAGAAAGCGGAGGATTCCATGTCACCGTTGAGTGACTACGAAAAGCGCTACCTAGCCATGCTCGACGAGCTCAGCAACTCTCCCGAGATTCAGGTCTACTACGAGGAGAGGGGCCCCGTTGAGGAACAGGTCGGAGACGCCCAAGAAGCATTCGAGTTGATTGCCGATGAGCAAGGGATCTTCTTGGATCCGTTGCTGCATCGTACCTTTCTCCGCTTTGAAGAGCTCTCTTGCCACTGGGGGGTGGAGCGGGGCGACGTGTACTTGACCGGCGAATTTTCGCTCTACCACCTCGCCGCAGCGATGCTCACAGTTGGCGTGGATCTGGCAACGGACGACACCCCCGAAGAGGAAAGCACTCTCTACTCGGAGCTACGTCTCTTCGATGACCACCCGCGAGGCGGGGGAGACACCATGGCAGCCCTACGCATCCATCCCGGGATGACATCCCCCGAGGTGTGGTACTACCACGGAACTCGCGGCGTATTCAAGTTGGATTTGAATTACAGCGAGTATCTCGATGCGCTACTGACCACCAAAGGAACCTACGGATGGCAGTACCTCTTCACCGACGTTTCAATGCGCGACGTTGACTTTCAAGGCGCGGCGGAAAACATTCAAAACATGCTCAAAATTTTCCCGGAGATCTTCCCTGATCACGACTACGAGCCTTTCCGGGTGCGGCTGGCTGAACGCCTCCGCTAGGAAGGGAAACCGATGACCCGGCCACTCTCCAAGAGTCCCAGAAAGGCACGGTGTTCATGACCCGCTACGCAGACATCCCCAAGCCCATCCGATCCGGCCTCGTCGTCGTCGATCCCGAGCGGGGGACGCCGCAGCGCATCATCGTCCTTCAGTTCAATCCGGACACGCTGGAACGCTCGGTCGCGCCCCAGGCCGCCGGTGGGGAAGGGGACAGCGGTGGGGGTGGGAGCGGTGGGGACCGGAACGAGGCGTTGCGGCTGAAGGGGCCGGCACAGGAGACGTGGAAGTTCACTGCGGAGATTGATGCCACCGATCAGTTGGATGTGGCTGCGCCCAATGGGATTCATCCGCAGTTGGCGGTATTGGAGATGTTGGTGCAGCCCACCACGGCGCAGTTGAGGGCCGCCTCGCATCTCAGCAAGAAGGGGACGATTGAGATCAGTCCCATCGAGACGCCGCTCACGCTCTTCACTTGGGGGAGTAAGCGGGTCATGCCGGTTCGGCTGACCGAGTTGTCGGTGAATGAGTCGGCGTTCGATGTGAATCTCAACCCGATTCGGGCCTCGCTCAGCGTCGGGATGAAGGTGCTGACGGTGAGTGATCTGCCGGCCGGGCATCGGGGGGCGGAGTTGTATTTGGCGCATCTGGCGCAGAAGGAGCAGTTGGCGCGGGCCGCGCAGGGTGGGAGTTTTGCGCAGTTGGGGCTCGGGAGGGGGATCTGAGGCGTGATCGAGCCGTATGAGCGGGCGTTGGACGAGGTGCCGGGGGCGCATCCGTATGCGCGGAGCAGTCGGTACAGCGGGGTGGAGATCGGGGTGTACCGGGCTCCTGATGGCAGTGAAGTGCGGTATGCCAAGCGGAGGTTGTTGCCGGCGCTGGCCGACGCGGCCGAGGAGACCGTGTCGCATGTCGTGCGGAGTGGGGAGCGGGCGGATCAGCTCGGGCAGCGGTACTTCGGGGATCCGGGGCAGTGGTGGCAGATTGCCGATGCCAATCCGATTCTTGATCCGCGGGAGTTGACGGATGAGCCGGGTGAGGAGATAGCCGTTCCGCTGGCGGGTGGGTTCCCGGGTGGGACGGTCGGGCCGGGGGTGCGGAATGGGTGATGACCAGCCCGTTGGGCGGGGGCCTATTCATGTGTCGTTGTATATGGGGCCGAAGTTGGCCAGACCGGTGCCGCCTGAAGTGACCGAGGCGCTGCTGTCGGCGCAGATTACCGGTACGGCGGGTGAGCGGAGCGGGTTTCAGCTGGCTTTCGACCTCACGAAGAAGGGCGCCCTTGTTCAGCGGTTGCTGCCGGAGGGGTTCTTCGATCCCAAGACGCGGGTGATTGTGACCGTGGCGATCAAGGGGACGGCGTCGGTGCTGCTGGACGGGTTGATCGTTCGGCAGGAGGTGGGGGCCAGTAATCAGCCCGGGCAGACGACGCTCACCGTTACGGGAGAAGATCTGACGCTGTTGATGGATCTGGAGGAGCGGACCGACCGGTATCCCAACCTCGCGCCCTCGCAGCGGGTTGAGCGGATTCTGGGGAAGTACGCGGACTACGGGATCGATGCGCGGATCATTCGGGAGCAGGTGCCGCAGCCGCCTCGGGAGCAGTTGAGGGTCGACTACCAGACAGGTACTGATCTGCAGTATGTGAATGAGTTGGCGAGGGCCAATGGGTACACCTTTTACCTTGATCCTGGGCCGGTGCCGGGGCGGTCGACGGCGTTTTGGGGGCCGGAGCAGCGGTTGGGGCAGCGGCAGCATGCGCTGAATGTGAATATGGATGTGAACTCGACGGTGGATCAGTTGACGTTCGCGTATGACGGGACGGCGCGGGAAGAGCCGCAGGCGAGGGTTCAGGATCCTGTGACGCGGCGGGCGCCGCTGCTTGCTCAGCCCGATATCAGTCCGTTGCGGCCGCCGCTGGGGCTGAGGGGATCACCGGCACTCAAGCGGAAGACGCTGAGCGGGACGGCGAAGAAGGACGAGGCGCTGGCCAAGGCTGAGGCGCTGGGGAGGGCGGCGACGTCTGCGGACGCCATCTCCGGGTCGGGGCAGCTGGATGTCAATCGGCACGGATATGTGCTGCGGCCGAGGGAGTTGGTCGGGGTGCGTGGGGCCGGGGTGACGTACGACGGCGATTACTACGTGAAGAGCGTGACGACCAATCTGAGGCCGGGTTCGTATCAGCAGAATTTCACGCTCTCGCGCGAGGGGCTCATTGCGCGCAGCGGCACCGTACGTCCGTAGCAGCACTCAGCAGACCCAGCACGCCCAGCAGATCCAGCAGATCCAGGAAACTCAGCAGATCCAGGAGACGTGGAGAAATGGCCGGCGCATCGAACAACCGCTTTCTCGGCAAGTTCCGGGGCCGGGTGGCGGCGAATGACGATCCGATGGGGATCGGGCGGCTCAGAGTCGAGGTTCCGGATGTGCTGGGGGAGGAGACCTCCACGTGGGCTTTGCCGTGTTTTCCGTTCACGGGAGAGCGGGCGGGGCAGGTTGTCGTGCCGTCGGTCGGGGCGGGGGTGTGGGTGGAGTTCGAGCAGGGGGATCCTAGTTTCCCGGTGTGGACCGGGTGTTGGTACGGGCGGCGGGATGAGTTGCCGGAGGATGCGCAGGTGGATCCGGCGATTTCGCATCCTGTTGTGGTGCAGACGCCCGGTAAGCACAAGTTGGTGATGTCCGATGTGCCGACGAACGGGATTTTGCTGGAGGCGCCCGGCGGGGCCTACGTGAAGATCGATGCGACGGGTGTGCATATCAATAACGGGCATGGCGCTTCGATTTCTTTGGTCGGGGATCAAGTCGATATCAATGAGGGCCGGTTGACCGTGCCCAAGAAGCGATAGGGCTGCGGGGGGAGCGAGTGACGTGGTGACCGGGATGGCTGGGACAGCCGGGAATCTGGTGCACGGTGGCGCGCTGATCAGTTGCCCGCACGGAGGTCGTGCGGTGGCCACCACTGCCTCCGGCGCCGGCGTACGGATCGACGGCGCGCCGGTGGCCACCGCCGCGGACCTCTTCACGGTCAGCGGGTGTACGCACATGGTCGGAGGCCGTCCGCAGCCGTGCACCAGCGTGCGCTGGACGCCGGCCGCCGGCGGCGGTGCCGTACGGGTCGACGGTGTGCCGGTGCTGCTGGACACCACGGCGGCCATGTGTTTCAGCGCCGGGCTGGTGCCGCAGGGCCCGCCGGTCGTGGCGTCCGTCCACCAGGGCCGTCAGGGCCACCAGGGGGTGTCCAGCCGATGAGGGCTGCCAGGAAAGTGCGTACCGAGATCGCGTTTCCGTTCCGTGTCGACCGGCGGGGGCGGACCGCGCATGCGGATCACGACGACCATGTGCGGGATCTGATCGAGCAGTTGCTGTTCACCAGTCCTGGCGAGCGGGTGATGCGGCCGGATTTCGGGTGCGGGCTGCTCGATCTGGTCTTCACGCCGAACAGTCCGGAGCTGGCGTCGGCGGTGGAGCTGTCGGTGCAGGCGTCGTTGCAGCGCTGGCTGGGAGACCTGATCGAGGTCGAGTCCCTGGACGTGGTGAGCGAGGACAACGTCGTACGGGTGTATCTGCGCTATGTGGTGCGCTCCACCGCGAGCCGGCGCGATGAAGTGTTCGAGGGGCGGGGCGAGGCATGAGCGAACAGCACGTCGCGACGGCGGAGTTGGTGTGCCGTACGGACAGCCGGAGGGGCCGGGTCAGGGCGGCGCGGCTCAATGGCGTCGATGCGGTCGAGGTGGCCGATGACGGGGTGACGCTGACCGTCACGTTTCTCGGGAAGGCGCCGCACGGGCTGTGCCCGGAGAACATCAGGATCGACGGCGGGCGGCGGATCACCGGTATCGAGGCGAGGGAGGTCTCCGTCGAGCGGGAGGAGGATCCCGAGCTCGACGACCGGCTGCATGTCGTTCTGGACCGGGCCGGGGACACTCCCCCAGCTACCGCCGGGGGTGCCCCCACGCGGTATCGGCTGTCGGTGGTCGGGACGGATGCGTACGGGCGGCCCGGTACCGAGCCGTACGAGGGGTTCGACCAGCGGTATTTCGGCGCGGAGTTCTCCTTTCGCCCCGACTGTCCCAGCCCCTTCGACTGCATGGACGAGGAGGCCGGTCGCGCCGAGGACTGCCCGGACACCTTCCGGCCCGCCCCGGTCGCCGACTACACCGCGCGTGACTACGAGACGCTGCGCCGGCTGGTTCTGGACCGGCTGCGGCTGACGACCCCCGACTGGGTCGAGCGCAACCCCGCCGATCTGGGAATGACGCTGGTCGAGCTGCTGGCGTACACCGCGGACCAGATCAGTTATCAGCAGGATGCGGTGGCCACGGAGGCGTATCTCGATACGGCCCGGCGCCGGGTGTCCGTACGGCGCCATGTGCGGCTGATCGACTATCCGATGCACGACGGATGTAGCGCTCGCGCCTTCGTGTCCGTCGAGGCGGTCGAAGAACTGACGCTGCTGCCGGGCGAGTTCCGCTTCGCGGCGGTCGATGTGCGGACGTACGGGCCGCGCGACCGGCCGGAGATCGGGAGCGTCATCGACGACCGTGATCTGGCCGTGCTCGACGAGCGGGGCTCGGTCGAGGTCTTCGAGCCGGTCGCCGACGCGCCGCTGTGCGTGCGCCCGGAGCACAACGCCATCCGGCTGTGGACCTGGGGCGACGAGGTGTGTGCGCTGCCGAAGGGTGCGACGGGTGCGACGCTGCGGGACGAGTGGGCGGATGAGGAGTGCCGGGCGCGCGCGCTCCGCCTCTCCCCCGGTGACCTGCTGCTGTTCGAGGAGGTCAAGGGGCCCCGTACGGGTACGCCCGGCGACCAGGACCCGGCCCACCGGCAGACGGTCCGGCTGCTGTCCGTCACCCCGGCCGTCGATCAGCTCGACAGCCAGCCGGTACTGGAGGTCACCTGGGCGCCGGAGGACGCGCTCACCTTCCCGCTGTGCCTGTCGACGCGCGGCGGTACGGATTGCCGGCCGGTCGAGGACGTGAGTGTGGCGCGCGGCAATGTCGTGCTGGTGGACCACGGGCGGTCGCTGATCTTCGGGGCCGCAGCGCAGGAGAGCACCCCGGAGACCGTGACCGTACCTCCGGTGCCCGCCGTCCTGGGCTCCTGCGAGCCGCCCGCCTTCGGCTGCGGCGACCTCAAGGACGGTGGCAACGCAACCGCGCGGCTCATCAACGCCCTTCTGGAGAAGACCCGTTGTCACCAGGCGCTCGCCCCCGACGACATCCGTGAGCTGTTCACCGTGGTCGGCGAGGAGGCGACCGTACGCGCCGGGCTCGGCCTGGAGCTGGCCGGGCAGCACCGTGTGGGGGTGCCTCCCAGCGGTAGGGGGAGAGTCGTCCCCGGCACCGCGTACGCCCAGGCCGAGGCGCTGCGTACGCTGCTCGCGCAGTCCGTCTATCCGGGCATCCGGCCGCGCTTCCGCCCCGTACTGAGCCGCTCCCCCGTCGCCCAGACCGTGCCCTTCCCCCGGCCCGCCCAGGTGGCCGCGGGCCAGGCCGGCCACCTGGCGGGCATTCCCGAGCGGGTCCGGGCGCGGCTGGTGGAGCTGTGGCGCAGCGCCCGCGATCACGACGGGCTGTCGGACGAAGAGATCGCCGAGCTGACGGTGGTCTTCGGCCTCAAGGTCCTGGAACGGCTGGAGCTGCGCCGGCACCCGGTACGGGCGCTGCGCGAGCTGCTGCACCGCGGTGACCGGCTGCTGGACGCCAAGCTGCGCCGTCTGGAGGTGCTGAGCGCACGTGCCCGCGCGGGCACGGTGCTGGACGGGCGGATCGCCTGGGAGATCGCGCACAGCTGGGGTCCGGCGTACGCGGCGGGGCTGCATCCGGACGATCCGGTGCTGCACGGCCCGGCCGCCACCCTGCTGCCCGATCCGCGCGCCGCGCTCCCCGCCGTACGCATCCACGAAGAAGACGGCGGGCGGGAGTGGCTGCCCCGCCGCGATCTGCTCGGCAGCGGCCCCCGCGACCGTCACTTCGTCGGGGAGCTGGAGGACGACGGACGGATCGCGCTGCGCTTCGGCGACGGACGCTACGGCGCCCGGCCCACCCCCGGCAGCCGCTGGGAACTCCGCTACCGCCTGGGCGGCGGTACGGCGGGCAACGTCGGCGCCGAGGCGATCAACCATCTTGTACTCGGCCGCGGTCCGAAGCAGTCGGACGCCGGTGACCCGATGCCGGTGGCGAGCGTACGCAACCCGCTCCCCGCGACCGGCGGCACCGGGCCGGAGCCCGTCGAGCAGGTACGGCAGCTCGCGCCGCTCGACCTCAAGCGGACCCGTCTGCGCGCGGTGACCGCCGCGGACTACGCGGAGCTGGCGTCCGCGCTGCCGGGTGTACAGCGGGCGGCGGCCGAGATCCGCTGGACCGGCAGCATCCAGGAGGCGCATGTCGCCATCGACGCGGCGCGCACCGGCGAGCCCACGCCCCAGCTGCTGGACTCCGTCGCGTACGCGCTGGAGAGCTACCGCCGGATCGGGCACGACCTGGTCGTCGAGCCGGCCCGTGCGGTGCCGCTCGACATCGAGATCGAGGTCTGCGCCGCGCCGGGCCATCAACACGGGCAGATCCTGGCCGAGTTGGCCCGGGTGCTCGGCAGCCGGCGGCTGTCCGGCGGCCGTCTCGGCTTCTTCCATCCGGACGCGCTGACCTTCGGCGAGCCGGTGCGGCTGAGCCGCCTCACCGCGGTGGCCGCGGCCGTGCCGGGTGTGCGGAGCGTGCGGGTCACCCGGCTGCGACGGCTTTTCCCTCAGGAACACAGGGACAACAGAGCACTGGAGGACGGTGTGCTGCGGCTCGGCCCGCTGGAGATCGCCGTGTGCGACAACGACCCGGAGCGGCCCGAGAACGGCCGGCTGGTCATCGGCATCGAAGCGCTCGGGGGTGCGCGATGACTGCTTCCACCTGTGGCTGTGGCTGCGGCGGGGACAGGAGCGGCAGCGATGAGCGCCGCGCCCCGAACGCCCTGTACAACCCGCCGGGCCGTACGGCCCTGAACTACCGCGTGGGCGACTACGGCTCGTTCCTGGCGGGGATGCTGGACCGGCTCGCGTCGCCGGCCTACCCGGCGCTGCGCGGTCTGACCGTGGGGGTCCCCCCGCGCGAGCGAAGCCGAGCGGAGGGGAGGACCACCGACGACCCGGCGATCGGGCTGCTGGACGCCTGGGCGGTGCTCGGTGACGTACTGACGTTCCACAGCGAGCGGATCGCGGACGAGGGCTATCTGCGGACGGCCAACGAGCACCGGTCGCTGGCGCTGCTGGGGCGGCTGGTCGGGCACCGGCCCCGGCCCGGTGTGGCCGCCGACACCCACCTCGCGTACACCCTGGACCGCGACCCCCGCGCCGAGGATCTGCCGGTGGTGATCCCGCGGGGGGCGCGCAGCCACAGTGTGCCGGCGGCGACCGGCGAGGAGTCGCAGACCTTCGAGACCGATGAGGACCTGACCGCGCGCTGGGCCTGGAACGAGCTGGCGGTACGGCGCCGGCGGCCGGCGCTGCTGACCGCGGACGATCTGACGACGCGCCCGGAGCTGCTGGTCGCGGGCACCCATACGGCGCTGACGGTCGGCGACAGGCTGTTGTTCGACTTCGGGGCGGAGCGGGTGCTGCTGCCGGTCGCCACGGTGCGGCTGGACCGCGCGGAGGATGTCACCGGGCTGGGGCTGCCGCGGTCGGCGCCGCCGTCGCTCAAGGAGCTGGTGGCGGAGTTGCGGGAGTGGATCACGGAGCCGGAGGACGCCGGTGACCCCGATGATCCGGACCATCCCGGGCCCCCCACGCCTCAAACGCCCAACCCCCGTCCGGTCAGCAGGTTCATCGCGGACTTCGATGTGCAGGTGCTGGCGCCGCTGCGCAAGGACCTGGACGGCATCACCACGCCGGAGCAGTTCGTGGGGCGGCTGGCCGGGCCGCACGAGCGGCTGGCGGAGGCGCAGGCGGTGGCCGCCGGGTACGAGGAGGTGGCCGCCTGGTTCGAGCAGCTGGAGGCGGTGGTCGGCGAGCTGGCGGCGCGGGCCGGTGAGCTGTCGGGCGAGGTGACGGACGGGGCTCCGGCGGAGGGATCGGACGGATCGGAGGGATCAGGCAGCTCAGGAAGCTCAGGCGGCGGCCGGACGGCCCCGGCGGAATCCGCCCGGACGGCTCACGCCACAAGCCCCGCCCGGCCCCAACCCCCCGCCGCCCTCTCCGCGTTGGCCTCCGTACTGCCCGCCCTGCGGACCCGGGTCGTCCGCCCGCCGTCCGGCGCCCGGGCGCTCGCGGGCGAGCCGGGGCGGCTCTTCGGGACCGGCTCGGAGCTGGGTGCGCAGCTGCTGTCCGCGCTGGATCCGCGGGTGTCCGACGGGCTGTATCCGGCGTGGCGGCAGGCCGCGCCGGCCCCGTCCGGCCCTTCGGCCGGCGGCGGGCCCACCCCGCCGCTCCTCCGTGCCGTGATGGCGATGCGGGTCACCGCCGCTCCGTTCGGTGCGACCGCGCCGCTCAAGCCCGTACAGGACGAGCGCGGCCGGGTGATCAGGACGGCGGACTGGCCGCTCACCGGCGCCGCGCTGACCAGTATGCGGATCGTCTTCGACACCGCGGGCAAGGTGCCGGTGCGGGCGGAGTTCCAGCACATCGAGACCGGGAGTTCGGACCAGCGCAGCGAGAATCTGCCCGCCGATCTCCCCTTCGCCCTCGGGCCCGGACGGGTCGAACTGCACACCCGTACGGGACAGGACCACGATCTGGGCTGGCTGGGCCGCCGTCCGGCCGATTCGCAGCAGCCGGGGGTCACCGCGCGGCTGCTGGCCGGGCTGCCGGAGCGCACGCTGTTCGTGTCCCGGCCGGGCGAGGACGGCACGGTCCATATCGCGGTGGACAACGGCACTCCGCTGTCGTGGGATCTGGGGCCGGGGCAGCACAAGCAGGTCACCCATGGCGAGTACGAGATCACCGTGAAGGTCGCGTCCGGCGGGGAGCCGCCGAGCGTGGAGATCGGCATCGCGACGGTGCCGAAGCCCGCCGACCGGCGCTCGCTGCCGCTGGACGGGGTGTACGACGGGATCACGGTCGGCAGCTGGGTCGCCATCGAGCGGCCCCGCAAGGGCAAGGACCCGGAGAAGGACCCCGACGGCATCCCGGGCGACCGCAAGCTCGCGTTCGTCACCACCCGGGTGACGGCCGTCCGCACCGCCGTCTTCACGCACTACGGGATCACCGGCCGCGGCACCGTACTTACCCTCGCCGACCCGTGGCTGGACGAGCACGATGTGGTGCTCTCCGCGATCCGGGACGCGACGGTGCACGCGGCGGGCGAGGTGCTGCGGCAGGCGGACGATCCGGTGGGTGAGGACGTCCATGGTGAGGAGATCGAACTCGCCGAGCTGTACGACGGGTTACGGCCGGGCCGATATCTCGTGGTGTCGGGTGAGCGGACCGACATCCCGGGTGCGGCGGGGGTGCGGGGCACGGAGCTGGCGGTGATCGCGGGCGTCGAGCAGACCGTGGATCCGGATCTGCCCGGCGACCGCGTACACACCACGCTCACGCTCACCACCGGCCTGACCCACCGCTATCTGCGGGACTCGGTCCGTATCCAGGGCAATGTGGTGCCCGCGAGCCACGGCGAGAGCCGGGACGAGCCGATCGGCAGCGGCGATGCCGCACGCGCCCATCAGCGGTTCGCGCTCTGGCAGTCGCCGCTGACGTGGCTGCCCGCGGACAACCCTCTGGGCGCCACGCCCGAGCTGGAGATTCGTGTCGACGGGCTCCTCTGGCACGCGGTCGACAGTCTGGCCGGGCGCGGGCCGCACGAGCGAAGCGAGATGGGGGTCCCCCCGGCCGAAGGCTGGGGGAGGGTGTATGTGACCGGGACGGCGGGCGGGGGTGGCCGTACGACGGTGACGTTCGGCGACGGGGTGCACGGCGCCCGGCTGCCGACCGGCCATGACAACGTACGGGCCCGCTATCGCTTCGGCACCGGGCGGGCCGCGAATGTCGCGGCGAACCGGATCACCCAGGCGGTCTCCCGGCCGCTCGGTGTGACCGGGGTGACCAATCCGCAGCCCGCGAGCGGCGGCGCGGACGCCGACGGTCCCGGGCTGACCCGGCGCACCGTCCCGCTGTCGGTCTCCGCGCTGGACCGGCTGGTCTCCCTCGCGGACTACGAGGACTTCGCCCGCTCCCGGGCCGGTATCGGCCGGGCGTCGGCGCGCGAACTCTTCGACGGGCGGCGGAAGGTGCTGCATGTGACGGTGGCGGGGGTGGACGACATCCCGATCGCGCCGGACGCCGAGGTGCTGCGGGCGCTGCGGGCCTCGCTCGCCGAGTACGGCGATGCCCGGCTGCCGGTGCGGGTGGACGTGCGCGAGCCGGTGCTGCTGCTGCTCATGGCGAAGGTGAAGGTGGCGCCGGATCATGCGTGGTCGCTGGTCGAGCCGCGGGTGCGGCAGGCGCTGATGGCCGAACTCGGCTATGACGGACGGGAGTTGGGGCAACCGGCGCAGTTGTCGGAGGTGCTGGCCGCCGCTCAGGCCGTGCCCGGTGTGGACCATGTGGACGTGGATGCCTTCACCGGCGTCCCGGCCTCCGTGACGCCCGCCGAACTCGCCCATCTGGCCGATGAGTTCGCCGGTCCGCCGCGGACCTCGGTGCCGGCCCGGCTCGCCACGTACGACGAGCAGATCCATGAGGTGACGGCACAAGGCGGCGAAACCCTCTCCGCCATCGCCGGCCACTACGGCATCTCCCTCGCCGAACTCCTCCGCCTCAACCCCGACATCACCGACACCCGGCCGCCGGCGAGGGGCCGCGCGGTCTGTGTCTTCCGCGGTATCCGGCCGGCCCAGCTCACGCTGTTCTCGCCGCAGGTCGCGAACACGCTCGTCCTCACGGAGGTGGCCCGGTGAGCGAACGCGCTGGTCCTCACGGAGGTGGCCCGGTGAGCGAACGCGGTGAGCGAATCGTCGGAAGGTGTGCGCCTCGCGAATGCGGGGCCGAGCGAAGCGAGGTTTCGGCATGAGTGCGACCAGGGAGCCGGACGGGCTCGCGGAGCTGCTTCCGCAGTGGCACCGGCTGCGCGACGCGGAGGGCGGTGAGCCCCTGCGGGCGCTGCTGGCCGTGATCGCCGAGCAGGTGGACCGGGTGCGCGACGGGGTCGCCCAGCAGTACGACGACTGGTTCGTGGAGAGCGCCGCCGAGTGGGTGCTGCCCTACATCGGCGACCTGGTGGGCTACCGTCCGCTGCCCGGCTACGAGCGGGTGCTGGCGACCGGGCTGCGGGACGGCGGGCTGCCGGACTCCTCGCGGCGGCGGCTGGCCGAGGCGCTGGCGCCGCGCCGCGATGTGGCGGCGACGGTCGGCAACCGGCGGCGCAAGGGCACATTGGCGCTGCTGGAGGAGCTGTCCGAGGGGGTGGCGGGCTGGCCGGCGCGGGCGGTGGAGTTCTCCCGGCTGGTCGCACATCAGCAGCCGGTGAAGCTGTACGGGTCGGGCACCGAGGCCGCCAATGAGCGGCGGCGCGGGCGCGGGCGGCTGGTGGACGTACGGGAGGGGGCGGCGCTGGATCTGGCGGGCGGGCCGTTCGCTACGGTGGCCCGCTCGGTCGACGTGCGGCGGGTCGACTCCCGCCGTACGCAGGGTGGTTATACGCCGGCCGGGGTCGGGTTGTTCGTATGGCGGCTGAAGCCGTACTCGGTGACGGGGGCGCCCGCGTACTGCATCGACCGGGCCCGTAACCTCTACACCTTCTCGATCCTGGGCAACGACACGGCGCTGGTGACCCGCCCGGAGCCGGAGCCGTCCGCGACGCATATCGCCACCCTCGACAATGTGCCGGCCGCGATCCGCCGCCGGCAGCTGCACGACCGGCTCGCGGACTACTACGGGCCGGGCAAGAGCTTCACCATCCGGCGCGACGGCCATGACGCCCCCGTACCGCTGTCCGACATCGTCGTCGCGGACCTCGGCGACTGGCGCTACCGGCCCAAGCGCGGGCAGGTCGCGGTCGACCCGGAGCTGGGCCGGATGGCGTTCGGCTCGCGCTCGGCGCCGCGGCAGGGCGTATGGGTGGACTACCACTACGGGTTCGGGGACGACCTGGGCGGCGGCGAGTATCTGCGGGAGGACCGGGCGGACCGCGAGGGCCGCGCGACCCCTCCCGACAGCGCCGTCTACCGGGTCGGGCCGGGCCGGCCCTTCCAGCGGATCATGGACGCCTACGGGGCGTGGCAGCACGACCGGCGGGCCGGGCGCTGCGGCCCCGACGGCATCATCGAGATCACCCACAGCGGCGCCTACCAGGAGCAGCTGGACTTCGATTTGGACCCGGGCGACCGGCTGGAGCTGCGCGCCGCCGAGGGCACCCGGCCCGTCATCCGGCTGCTCGACTGGTACAGCAACCGGCCCGATGCGCTCAACATCCGTGCCAGGGAAGGCGATTGCGCGCCGGGCGAGCGTCCGCGGATGGTGCTGGACGGGCTGCTGGTCACCGGCCGCGGCCTCAATGTCACCGGGCCGATGGGCGCGCTGGTGCTNGATGGTGCTGGACGGGCTGCTGGTCACCGGCCGCGGCCTCAATGTCACCGGGCCGATGGGCGCGCTGGTGCTGCGGCACTGCACGCTGGTGCCGGGCTGGTCACTGGAGCCGGAGTGCGATCCGCGCTCCCCCGAGGAGCCGAGCCTGGTGCTGGACCGCACCACGGCCTGTGTCGAGATCGACCGCAGCATTCTGGGCACGATCGAGGTGATCGGCGACGAGGTGGGCACCGATCCGCTGCCGATCCATCTGCGCGACAGCATCCTGGATGCCACGGGGTCCGACCGCGAGGCGCTGTCCGCGCCGGACTGCCGGCATGCGCATGCGGTGCTGTACGCGCACCGCACCACGGTCATCGGCGAGGTGCATACGCACGCCGTGCAGCTCGCCGAGAACAGCATCTTCACCGGGCGGATGCAGGTGGCCCGGCGGGGTGTGGGCTGTCTGCGGTTCAGTTACGTACCTCCGGGGTCGCGCACCCCGCGCCGCTACCGCTGCCAGCCGGACCTGGCCGGCCCGGAGGACGCCGGGCGGGTGCGGCCGCTGCTGCGCGGCGAGCGCTACGGGACGCCGTGGTACGGGCAGTTGGCGGCCGGCTGCGGTGGGGGTGCCCCCGGCCCGTCCAGTGCTGGGAGAGAGATCCGGCGTGGCGCGGAGGACGGCGCCGAGATGGGCGCGTACCACGACCTCTATCAGCCGCAGCGCGAGGACAGCCTGCGGGCCCGGCTGGCGGAGTACACGCCGGCGGGGAGCGACGCGGGGATCGTGTTCGTGACGTGAACCCTCTGCGCGTTCGTCACGTGAACCATCTGCCCGTTCGCGACGTGAACCGTCCGCTCGTTCGCGACGTGAACTACCTGCCCGTTCGCGACGTGGACTGCCCGTCCGTTCCGACCACCGACCTTCTGAGCATCCCGTACGAGGGGGACCCCTTCCATGCACGCTGACCTCTCCCGCAACACCTTCCGGCCGGAGCGTCACTACTCCGCGGTCGTCGCCCAGCAGGGCCGCGTCCAGCTGGACGCCGACGCCAATGAGCAGACGGCGATCCAGCTGTTCCAGGCCCGTACGCTCGCCGCCGATCTGATCGGCCGGCACGGCGGGCCGCGGGACGCCACCGGCTTCAAGATCACCCTGCGCGGTGGCAGCCGCGAGCTGGACGACCTGGTCATCGGCGGCGGCCGCTACTACGTGGACGGCATCCTGTGCGACGCGACCCGCCCGCAGCCCGGGGTACCGGTGCCCGCGCAGGGCGCGGCCGACGCCGGCGGCAAGGACGGCGCCGCGGACAAGGACGGCCCGGACGGCGGTGACGGCGCGGGCGAACCGGCCGCGCCGCCCGCCACCTGGACGTACTGGGACCAGCCGGACGGCTTCCGGGACCCGGAGCGGCCCGGCGACCGGCTGCCCACCGCCTTCCCGTATCTGGCCTATCTGAAGGTGTGGGAGCGGATCGTGACCGCAGCCGAGGACCCGGCGCTGCGCGAGGTGGCGCTCGGCTCGGCGATGCCGGACACCGCGGCCCGCACAAAGGTGGTGTGGCAGGTGCTGCCGCTGCCCGCCTCCGCACTCGAACTGACCGCTGACAACCCGCCGATCGACGACATCCGCGCCGCGTTCGCCCGCTGGGCGCAGAAGGCGTCCACCCCCGGCTCCCGCCTCGCGGCGCGCAGCGAGCGCCCGGACCACGCGGACGAGGATCCCTGCCTGGTCTCCCCGGACGCCCGCTACCGGGGCCCGGAGAACCAGCTCTACCGGGTCGAGGTGCACGACGGAGGCAGCGCGAAGGACGCCACCTTCAAATGGTCCAGGGAGAACGGCTCCGTCACCTTCCCGGTCGATGAACTCGACGGTACCTGGGTGGAGTTGGCGACCCTGGGCAGCGACGGCAAGCTTGATCTGAACGTCGGTGACCGGGTCGAGTTCGTCGACACCGGCTATACGAGCCGGGGCGAGGCGTTGCCGCTGCTGCGTGTGGAGGAGCTCGATCTGCCGGGCCGCCGGGTGCGGCTCTCGGACGAGCCGGCGCCGGGCGTCGGGCGGCGGCCCGAGCTGCACCCGTTCCTGCGCCGGTGGGACCACCACGAGAGCAGCCAGAAGACCGTCCGGCGCGGGTCGGGGCACCTCCCTGCTCGAGCGGAGCCGAGAGCTTGGGGGAGGGCCGGCCGGCTCAAGCACGGTGCGCTGCCGGTCGAGGAGGGCGGCTGGCTGCCGCTGGAGGACGGTGTCGAGGTGTACTTCGCGACCGGCGGCCACTACCGCACCGGCGACTTCTGGGTGATCCCGGCCCGTACGACCACCGGCGGAGTGGAGTGGCCGACGGACGCGGCGCGCCGCCCGCTGTTGCGGGACCCGGTCGGCATCGCGGTGCACTTCGCGCCGCTGGCGTGGGTGGCGGGCGAACAGGCCGAGCCCGATCTGCGGCTGGCGTTCCGTCCGCTGTCGGCGAGCATCCCGGCCGCGGACGATGCAGCGCTGGCCGCCGAGGCCGAGGCGCGGGCGGAGGAGGCGGACGCCGCGGCGTACGACTCCGCGGGCCCGGCGCCGAGCAGGTCGCAGACCACCGCCGAGGCCGAGGCCGCGGTCGAGGAAGGGGGTGCGGGCTGATGGCCACACCCCTGACCGCGAGCAAGCTGCTCGCGGCGCTGCGCAACGAGGGCCTGGTGGTGCACGAGGTGCGCAACTGGCGTCACCACAACCGCAATACGAAGGGCCGATGGGGCCCGTTGAACGGGGTGATGATCCATCACACCGTCACCAAGGGCGTCGAGAGCTCGGTGGACCTGTGCTACGACGGGCACCCCGACCTGCCGGGCCCGCTGTGTCATGGCGTGATCGACAAGCAGGGCGAGATCCACCTCGTCGGCAACGGCCGCGCCAACCACGCAGGGCTCGGCGACCGCGACGTACTGGAGGCGGTGGTGAACGAGGACGCCCACCTGCCGAAGGACGATGCCGCGGACACCGACGGCAACCGCCACTTCTACGGCTTCGAGTGCATCAACCTCGGTGACGGCAGGGACCCGTGGCCGAAGGAGCAGCAGCTCGCGATCGAGAAGGTGTCGGCGGCGATCTGCCGGGCGCACGGCTGGAGCGAGCGCTCGGTGATCGGGCACAAGGAGTGGCAGCCGGGGAAGGTCGATCCGCGCGGGATCGCGATGGAGGAGATGCGCGGCCGGATCAAGAAGCGGCTGGCGAAGGGGCCGGCGGACGCGGGCGACGCGGAGCCGGGTGGCTCGGGCGGTCCGGGCGACCCGGGCGGCTCAGAGGGCACGGGCGGCACGGGCGGTGATTCCGGCGACGGTACGGGCCGGCCGGTGCCGCCCAAGCCGCAGCATCCGCCGTACGAACCGTTCCCCGGCCGCGAGGTCTTCCGGCCCGGGTCCCGCAGCCCGGTGATCACGGCGATGGGCGCGCGCCTGGTGGCCGAGGGATGCGGCCATTACAAGAACGGCCCCGGTCCGGAGTGGACCGAGGCGGACCGCAAGTCGTATGCGGCCTGGCAGCGCAAGCTGGGCTTCCGCGGCAAGGACGCGGACGGGGTGCCGGGGCGGGTGAGCTGGGAACGGCTGCGGGTGCCCAACTCGTAGGCGCCCGGCGTCCGTTGCCCGGACACACCAAGGCCGGGCGGCCCTCCCCCACAGAGGACCGCCCGGCTGTTCATGGGGTTCCGGCATCGGCCGCCGCCGCGGCCGATGAGCCGGTGGTGTCGGCTCTAGGGCCTCAGACGCCCTGGACCGGGAGGACCGGCAGGGCCGGGATGTTGGCGGCGTCGGTCAGGTCGGCCGGCACGGCCGGGACGGCGACGGCGTCGGTCAGGTTGCCCGGGACGGCGGGCACGGCCGGGGTGGCGGGAACGGCCGGGACCGCGGGAACGGCCGGAACGGCGGGCACGGACTTGACCGGGGTCAGGCCCTGCACACCGGCGACGGCCTGGGCGGCGGTGCCCTGCGCGTCGGTCACGACCACGGCGGCCAGGCCCTGCGCGAACGGGGTGGCGTCAGCGGCCGCACCCTGGGCGAACGCGACGGCGCCGGTGACCTTGCCCTGGGCGAACGGCACCGCGTCGGCCGCCACACCCTGCGCGAACGGCACCGCGTCGGCGCCGGCACCCTGCACGAACAGCTGCGCCTGGCCGCCGATGACGGTCACGAACGGGGTCGCCTGGGCAGCCGCGTCACCGGCGAGCTGACCGGCACCGCCGACCGCACCCTGGGCGACCGGCACCACCTTGATGACGATGCGACGGGCGACCGGCGGCAGCACATCGGCAGCGGTCTCGTCGACGACCGGACGGGCCTTGGCCAGGGCGCCCTGGGCCTGGTTCGTCAGCTGCTCGGGACGGACGCCCGCACCGGCGAGGGCGGCCAGCAGGTTGTCGGCGGAGCCGGGAGCCTTGGGCAGCGCGGGGGCCTTGGGCAGCGCCGGGGTGCCGGGGAGCTGGGCGGACGGAACGCCCGGGGTCGCGGGCAGCGACGGAGCGGAGGGCAGCGTGCCGTCCGTGAGGCGGCCGGCCTTGCCGAGGTCGGCGGCCTTGGCGGCGCGCTTGACGTCCTTCGCGGCCTTCTTGGCCTTCTTCAGGTCGGCGGCCTTCTGCACGCCACCGGTGTTCGGCAGACCGCCGTTGACCAGCTTCTGCGCGCCGTTGGCGGCACCGGTCAGGTCGCCGGCCTGCGGCAGCCGGCCGGTGGGCAGGTCCTGGGTGGACACCCCGCCGCCGAGGACGCCGGTCGCCTTGCCGGCCGCGTCGCCCGCCGTCTTCTTGGCGGTGTCGGTGACGGTCTTGCCGGCCTTCGTCGCGGTGCCGGCCACATCTGTGGTGGGCAGCTGGCCGGCGGCGCCGGTCACCGTGCCGGTGCTGGGCAGGTCCGGGGTGGCGGGCAGCTCGGCGGCGTTGGCGGCGACGGAGCCCAGGGCCCACAGACCCGTGGCGGCGGCGGCAACGACGATGGAACGGCGGATGTTGGAGCGCATGGTGGTGAAGTCCTTCGAATTCAGGAGGGGTGAAAGGGCAGACCTGTCCCGCCCCCGCGCGGCAGGTCCAGTTACAGACGCGGAGCGGTCTGCCCTAGCCCGGGAATTCGAGGATTTCTTCGGCACGCCGACGCGTCGGAGCGCCATCGGCCGTGCGGACGCCACCGGGCAGCAGCCGGAAGCGTGCGGAGTCCGCCGGAACGGCGGCGTGCTGGTCCCCGCCACGGGGACCGTGACCGTCACCCGCGGTGTGCGAGGTGGGCGCGGCCGGGCCCTGCGGGAACTGCCCCGGAAGGCCGTGGTGGCCCGGGCCTTGCTGCTCGTGCACGGCCGGCGAGGAGTTCTCGGCGGCCGGCTTGCGCAGACCGTCGGCGAACTGCGCGGACTGAGCGGCGCCGGCAGCCGTTGCGGCGGTCCGTGAACCGGACGGCTGCGCACCGCACGGCGTACGGCCGTGCTCCTGCGTACCGCCGTCGCCGGGCCGTCCCGTGTGCTCACCGGACGGGAGGTGTACGGGCAGCGCGACACCGGTCGCGTCCCCGATCTCCCGTACGACACCGGTCACCGGGTCGGTGATCCGGCCGGTGACGGGCGCGGCCTGCTCGGCGGCGGGCCGTACGGCCCCGGCCACCGCGGCGGAAGCGGCGTGGGTGCGCTCGGCGATCTTCGCGCCGGACGCCTTGCCCTGCCGCTCGAACTCGGCTTCGGAGCCGGAGGTTCGGTCCGCTCGGTCCGCCGCCCCGTCCCGGGTGGCGGCCCGGTCCGGGGTGGACGCCTCGGCGGGAGCCTTGGCCGGGGCGGTCGCCCCGGGCAGCTCCGCGCTCCGCATGCGGTCGTCGGCATGGGCGCCGGGACCGAAGGCGAAGCCGAGGGCGACGAAGCCCACCAGGAAGAGCCCGGCCAGCAGCGCACGCCGCACGGCCACCGTGCGCGGCAGGCGCACAGCAGCAGGCAGGGCGAACACAGCAGACAAGGAGGGGACCTTCCCAAACGGACGGGGACACACAGGCACACGGCCTCGATGTCACACGCGTCACGGGCGATCGAGCGATGCCCTGATCCTTGCACGAGGAGCCAGGTGCCACGCAAGTCCCCCCGGCACTCCCGTCACCGTTGCTCCACCATGTCCGGTATGGGCAGCGGCCGTTTTTCGATCGCGGCCGCCATCACGTCAGGAAAGAGGTCGGGCGTACAGGCGAACGCCGGTGCGCCCAGGGCCGCGAGAGCCGCGGCGTGCTCCCGGTCGTAGGCCGGCGCGCCCTCGTCGGACAGTGCGAGCAAGGTCACGAACTGCACTCCGGACGCCTTCATCGCGGCGACCCGCTTGAGCATCTCGTCGCGGATGCCGCCCTCGTAGAGGTCGCTGATGAGGACGACGACGGTCTCGGCGGGGCGGGTGATGCGGGACTGGCAGTAGGCGAGCGCGCGGTTGATGTCCGTGCCGCCGCCGAGCTGGGTGCCGAAGAGGACATCGACCGGGTCGTCCAGCTGGTCCGTCAGATCCACCACCGCGGTGTCGAAGACGACCAGGCGGGTGTCGATGGCCCGCATCGAGGCCAGCACCGCGCCGAACACCGAGGCGTAGACGACCGAAGCGGCCATCGAACCGGACTGGTCGATGCAGAGCACCACTTCCTTCTTCAGCGACTGCGCGGCCCGGCCGTAGCCGATCAGCCGCTCGGGGACGACCGTGCGGTACTCGGGGAGGTAGTTCTTGAGGTTCGCCCGGATCGTGCGGTCCCAGTCGATGTCGCGGTGGCGCGGCCGGCTGATCCGCGCGGAGCGGTCCAGCGCGCCGGTGAGAGTGGCGCGGGTGCGGGTCGCCAGCTTCTTCTCCAACTGCTCGACGACCTTGCGGACGACGGCCCGTGCGGTCTCCCTGGTCGTCTCCGGCATGACCTTGTTGAGCGAGAGCAGGGTGCCCACCAGATGCACATCCGCCTCCACCGCCTCCAGCATCTCCGGCTCCAGCAGCAGCGCGGACAGCCCCAGCCGGTCGATGGCGTCACGCTGCATCACCTGCACCACGGAGGACGGGAAGTACGTACGGATGTCGCCGAGCCAGCGGGCCACGCCGGGCGCCGAGGCCCCGAGCCCGGCCGTACGCCGCCCGCCGTCGGCGCCCCTGCCGCCGCTGCCCTTCTCCCGGCCGTAGAGCGAGGCCAGCGCCCCGTCCATCGCGGCATCCCGCCCCCGCAGCTCAGACCCCGTACCGTCCGCACCCCCACCCCCGAGCACCATCCGCCAGCGGCGCAGCCGTTCGGGGTCGGTGGTGGGGGTGGTGTGAGTGTCAGAGGTACTGACGTTGGTTCCCATATTGGTCAACTCCCTGCCGGAATAAGGTTCTTGAGCGGCTGGACGCCTTCGGGCCGAGGTCCGGTGCGGGCGCTTGCGTCGCCCGCCGGCTCGTCCCCGAAGCTGTGCTGTTCGATGCCCAGCAGCAGGCGCAGCGTGGGGAGTACGGCCGCGGCGCGGTCGCGGTCCAGGCCGGGGCCGAAGCCGCAGGCGGCCGCGTCCGTGGCGTCGCCGGCCGGCCGGCGGGAGGGGGGCGTGGGGCCGCGGCGGATCAGTTCGCCGAGCGTGCGCCGCACCCCGGCTTCGTACTCCGCGAAGGTCCTGCGCAGCAGCGGCAGCACATCCGTGAACGCGGCGTCCGGCACGCTCGTCAGCCAGCCGTCGACCAGCGCGAGCAGCCGTTCGTCGTGGACCAGCAGCATGCCGCCGTCCCCGCCGGGCCCGCCTCCGACGAATCCCTCGATCCAGCCGGCGGCGTCGGTGGGCGGGACACCCGGGGAGAGGGCGAGCCCCATCAGCCGCTCCGCTCCCCCGTCGGCCAACTCGCCGTCGTCCAGAAGGAGTCGGGCGGCCCGTCCGCGGATCAGTCCCGGTACGGCGTCCCGTTCGCCCACGGCCCGCAGCACCCCTGCCCACCGCGCCCGCAGGCCCGCCGACCCGGGCCGCCGCCGGTCCGGCTCCGGCTCCGGCTCCGGCTCCGGCTCCGGCTCCGGCTCCGGCTGGGCGAGCAGACCGACGGCCTGATGGGTGGCATCGAGATGACCGCGCATTTCCGCCGCACCGTCGGCGTCCAGCCCCAGGCAGGCCGGTGGCAGTCCGACGAAGACCCGCTCGGCCAGGCCCGTCGCCACCTCACGGAGCACCGCCGCATCCGTGCCGCGCACATCGCCGTAGCGCACCGACCGTACGAGGGCGGGCAGCGCCTGGGCGAGATGCCCGACATCCGCGTCGAGCGCCGCGCGGTCCGAGAGCGCCCGCATCACCACCGGCAGGGCGTCGGGGAGTTCGGCCAGCAGACAGCGCTCGGCAAGCGCCGTCACCTCGGCGAGCGTGGCCGCGCCGGACGCCTCGGACGCGGCCTTGGCGGTGGCGGCCGAGAGCACCGTCGTGCCCCAGATGCCGGCCTCCGCGACCCGCACCGACAGCTCGGGCTCCCAGCGCAGCCGCCAGCTCTCCCGGAAGGTGCCGGTGCTGCCGCGGGAGCGGGTGGGCTCGCCCCAGGGGATGCCGAGCAGCCGCAGCCGGTGCAGCAGCCGGCTGCGCCCGGCGTCGGTCTCCTTGCGCAGATCCAGCTCCAGTTCCCGCTCCAGAGCCTCCGGTTTGAGCCGCAGCGCCCGCTGACTGCGGGCGATGTCCCGCTGCAGCGGCACCGCGGGGGCGTCCTCCGGGACCTCGCCCAGCACGTCCCCGACCACCAGCCGGTCGTGGATCAGCGAGGACGGCGCATCGGAGCCGTCCCCCATGACGGCCCGGATCGCGTCGTCCAGCTCCGTCAGCCCGGCCAGCGGGCGGCTGCGTACCGTGGCCAGCCCCTCGGCGAGCCGCACCGCTTCGATGACATGCGCCGACGAGACGGCGTAGTCCTCCGCCCGCAGCAGCCCGGCGACCTTGGTCAGCCAGCGCTCGACGGGGCGGTCGGGGGCGCTGAAGAGATGGCCGTACCAGCCGGGCGAGTCGATCCCGGCGCCGTATCCGCTGCGGCGGGAGAGCCGCCGGTGCGTCCACGGCACCCAGGTCACCGACGCCTTCACCTTCGGCAGTCCCTTGAGCAGCTGCCGGTCGGCGGTCACGGTGGCGCGGCGTACGAGTGCGGGCACATGCCAGGCCCCGCACACCACGGCGATGTCGTCCCCGAACTCCCGTTGCGCGGCGCGCAGTCGGAGTCGCATATGGGCCTCGCGCACCGGGTCGCGGTCGTTACCGCCGTCCCCGTATGCCTCGCGCAGCGCCCCCATCGCCTCGGCCAGCGCCGTGAACGGAGCCAGCGCATCCGCGCCCGGGCCTCCCCCTTCCCGGCGGTGCTCGACCACGTCCTCCCACCAGCGCTCGGGGTCGTCATAGCCGGCGGCCCCGGCCAGCACCCGGATCGGGTCGACCCGCAGATCGGCCCGGTCGGCGGCCTCCTGGTCCGCGGCCTCCTGTTCGCCGGCCTCCTTGCCGACGGCCTCCCGGTCCGCGGCCTCCGCTCCGCCGCCGTCCTCCCTGCGACCCTCCCCGCCGTCCTCTTCCTGGCCTTCCGCCGTCATGGCCAGGGAGTGCGCCGCGGGCAGGTCGATGAAGCGGACGGGGACCCCGCGCTCCAGTGCCCAGCGCATCGCCACCCACTCCGGGGAGAACTCGGCCAGCGGCCAGAAGGCCGCGCGGCCGGGATCGTCCTGCACATGGGCGAGCAGCGCGACGGGCGGCCGCATGCCCTCCTGCGCGGCGAGCGGCACCAGCTCGTCCGCCTCCGGCGGGCCCTCGATCAGCACCGCGGCGGGTGTGCACTGCTCCAGGGCGGCGCGCACCGCCCGTGCCGACCCGGGGCCGTGGTGCCGGACCCCGAGCAGCACCGGCCCGTGCCTGTTGCTCGTCCGCTCGCCGCGCTCGGTCATGCGCTCACCTCACGGCAGGCGCGGTAGAAGTCCTTCCAGCCGTCGCGCTCGCGCACCACCGTCTCCAGGTACTCCTGCCAGACGACCCGGTCCGCGGCCGGGTCGCGGACCACCGCACCGAGGATGCCCGCGGCCACGTCCCCGGAGCGCAGCACGCCGTCCCCGAAGTGGGCGGCCAGCGCCAGGCCGTTGGTCACCACCGAGATGGCCTCGGCCGTGGACAGCGTGCCGGACGGGGACTTGAGCTTGGTGCGGCCGTCGGCGGTGATGCCGCCCCGGAGCTCGCGGAAGACCGTGACGACCCGGCGGATCTCGTCCATGCCCTCCGGAGCGGCGGGCAGATCCAGCGAGCGCCCGATCTGCTCGACCCGGCGCGAGACGATGTCCACCTCTTCGTCCGGTGTCGCCGGCAGCGGCAGCACGACGGTGTTGAAGCGGCGGCGCAGCGCGCTGGAGAGTTCATTGACCCCGCGGTCGCGGTCATTGGCCGTGGCGATCAGATTGAAGCCGCGGACGGCCTGCACCTCCTGCCCCAACTCCGGTATGGGCAGGGTCTTTTCCGACAGGACCGTGATGAGGGTGTCCTGTACGTCGGCGGGGATACGGGTCAGCTCCTCGACCCTGGCGGTCATGCCCTGCGCCATCGCGCGCATGACCGGGCTGGGCACCAGCGCCTCCCGGCTGGGGCCGTTCGCGAGCAGCTGGGCGTAGTTCCAGCCGTAGCGGATCGCCTCTTCGGGGGTGCCGGCGGTGCCCTGCACCAGCAGGGTGGAATCGCCGCTGACGGCTGCCGCCAGATGCTCGGACACCCAGGTCTTGGCGGTGCCGGGCACGCCGAGCAGCAGCAGCGCGCGGTCGGTCGCGAGGGTCGTCACGGCGACCTCGACGATCCGGCGCGGGCCGACGTATTTGGGTGTGATGACCGTGCCGTCAGCGAGCGTGCCGCCGAGCAGATACGTCGCGACCGCCCACGGCGAGAGCCGCCAGCGCTCCGGCCGCGGCCGGTCGTCGGCCGCCGCGAGGGCCTTCAATTCCTCCGCGAAACTGTCCTCGGCATGGGGCCGCAGCGCCTGGCCGCCCCCGGCCTCCGGCGCCGCCTCGTCCCGCGCCCTGCTGTCGTCGTCCGTCGTCTTGAAACTGTTCTCGGACATGGGTCCCCCTCGTCGCAAGATCTGCGGCCGATGCCCCGAAAGCCCTGCGGCCGCTTGCGGAATCAAGCCTGCACCACGCCACTGACAATCCCCCGAAAACCGCCTCCGACCTGCGGCTTCATCGCGGTTCGCGGCGATTGTCAGTGGTGCGTCGTAGCGTCGATGACATGAATCCGCAGGGGGAACGCTGGACGACGGATCAGGTGCTCGCGCTGGCGCCTGACGAGGCATCACGTAAAGCGGGCGGCAGGCTCGCGGCGCCCGGCCCGTGGTCGGAGACGGGCGCGGACGAGGGCGCGGTGTGGGGGCAGTGCAAGGGCAGCGGCAAGAAGCCGTATCAAGCGGTCGTGGACGTCAAAGGCCCTGCCTTCAAGTGCAGTTGCCCCAGCCGTAAGTTTCCATGCAAGCACGCGCTGGGGCTGCTGCTGCTCTGGGCGGGCGAGGAGCGGGCGGTGGCGGCCGGGGAGCCGCCGCAGTGGGCGGGCGAGTGGCTGGCCGGCCGCCGGGAGCGTGCCGAGCGGTCGGCGGGCGCGCCTTCGG
>NZ_QUAC01000204.1 GCF_003389455.1 Streptomyces inhibens
TCTCGGCAGGGGCCCGTGCTGCCTGAAGTCATGAACTGTTCGATTTCTGCAGAGCTTCGAGTGCTGCCCAAACTCGTGTACAGATGCTGTCGGTTCTCGTGAACAAAGCCAGCCGTTGCGGATTGCCGGCAGCTCGGGCACGTCAGCGACCGCACCATCGAGGCCGCCGCCCGCGTCTCCGGCCGGCTGCCGGCAGCCCGGCACGTCATGCCCGCTCCGCCGGCGCGGCGGTCGGCAGCGCTGGTGCGCAGGCGGGGCGCCTTCGCCGTCGACGTCTACGCCGAGAACTTGGACCTGGACACCGATGGCGCCCCCGCGCTGTGGTGGGCACCACGCTTCAGCGGCTGCATACGGTGGCGATGTGCGAGAGCCGCCTCGCTACGGGATGCAACGCCTTCCCGAGCGGCGTGAGCGACTGGCAGCACCATGCGCTCGCGCCGCTCGGCTACCACGTCCACCCGATGCTGGACATTGCCGCGTTCACGACCGGCGGCAAGGGTTACGCCTCCCCCGGCCAGGCCGCAAGGGTTACGCCTTCACCCCGACCAGCGCGCCCGCTACCTCCAGAGCTTGGTCCAGCAGACCACCAACCTCCTCGGCGGTCGCGGCCGAGCGAGCACTTGGGCGATTTCCTGCTGGTGAAGTGCTTCTTCCTCCTCGCGCTGATGCGCCCCACCACCCCTGCCGCCCCTGCCGCCCGGCCTGGCCAATCGCCCAATCGGCCAGGCCGGCCAAGCACGCCACGTGGCAACACCGCCGCACCCTGTTCCGCAACGGACTCGCCCCATACGAGGCGACCCGCACGATCGATACCGCGGCCTTCCCGTGGTGAGATGACCAGCCTTCGTCCGCCAGGTACTGCTCGACGTCCCGACAATCTGCTCCGACAGGCCGGACGCCGATGCCCTGGCACACGCCACGTCCACACCCGATGCCGTTCGGCCACTCCCGCGCCCACTCGGTGATGACACAAGAGCACACGAGCGTGACCGATTTTGAGATGTGCCGGTCGCCGACTCCCCGGCTCGGACATTCTCGGGCGTGGCATATGCCGCACAGCTCGCCAAGGAGACGTCATGGAGTGGCAGACCGAGGAGTTCGGGTCGTCCCACGAAGGGATGGCGGGGGCAGTCCTCGCCGACGGCAGCGAGCCCAAACCGGTGTACCTGGACATCGGGAGCAGCAGCCACATGCACCAAACCAGTCAGTGGTGGGCCTACGACGGCAGGCAGGGCAGGCAGCGGGCGGACCACATGCGCAGCTCGTGCTCATGCGGCTGGCGCGGCGCGCGCCACTACCCGATCGACTGGGACCAAGCGAACGGCGGACGCGCCTACGACCTCGACACCCCGGGCCCGTACGAAGACTGGAAAGAGCACATCGGCGAGGTCGAGTCACGGTCGGTTCCACTGCCCACCCAACTGGTGGACCTGTTGGAGCGGCTGGACGAGCAGCTGAGCGACCTGGCCGACCAGGCACCGCTGGCTGCGCTGAAGGCCGTGGCGGCACTGGAGCGCACCACCGGCCGCGTCGGCCGTGAGGCCGCCCACGCCGCCGAGGCCGATGAAGCATCGTGGGAAACGATCGGGCAGGCACTCGGCCTGACCGCGAAGGACGCCCGCGCACGCCTGACCCGCTACAGCCTCAGACACTGACATCCCCAGGGCGGCAGGCCGGCCGGCTCCGGTGGACGTGGCCCGTCTCGCCGTGGCCGCAGTTGCTCCCTCGCTGCGCCGCCAGCCGGACCAGGCCGGCGCGTCTGGTGCCTTGTCGGGGCACGCCCGCCCCGACGCTGACCGGCGACGCGGGAAGGGGTTGTCACAACAGCCAGGGGTGCACCGGTGGCGTCGTGGAGGGCGCCACCAGCCCGAGGGCTGTGAGGCCCGCTCCGGAAAGGACTGTTCGCCAGGCACCGTTGACCGGTTTCATGGTGAGCCGTTACGGAGCGAGCCGTGTTCGAACCGCTCCGCAGCAGCAGTAGGCGGTTGGTCGTTCCGCCTGAAGCTGCCTCGACCGGCGCTGTCCGATGCTGGTCGAGGCGCCAAGGCCGCGGCCGGTGTCGAGGCGCCGAGGCCGCGGCCGGTGGGGTGCGCCTGCGACGTGCGGGCGTCCGGCATCCTCCCAGCGTGTTCCTACGGTGCTGTCGTGGCCTCGGAGTACTTCTTGATGAGTTCGTAGGAGCGAATGCGGTCGCGGAGGTCGTAGACGGGTGTGGTCAGCATCAGTTCGTCCGCTCCGGTCTCACCCACCAGTTGCGCAAGCCGGCGTACGACGGTCTCGGGTGCCCCGACGGCCTGCTGCGCGCGGAAGCCGGCCAGCGCCTGTCGCTCCGTTGCGGTGAAGGGGTGGGCGGCCGCGTCCGCGGGCGTGGGGAAGGGGATCTCACTGAGGCCTTTGAGGAGCCCGGCTTTGACGACGTCCATCGGTCCCACTCGCCACGCGGCTTCCTCTTCCGTCTCGGCGCACACCGCCTCCACGCACAACAGCACCCGAGGCCGCTCGCACCAACGGGAGGGAGTGAACGCCGCCCGGTAACGTTCCAGCGCTGCTTGGGTGTTGTCCGGCCGGATGTGGTGTGCGAGGGCGATCGGCAGGCCGAGCCTTGCGGCCAGAGCGGCACCTGCGGTGCTGGAGGCCAGCAGCCATGGCTGCGGCAGCGGGCCGAGTGCGACCTCGTCGACCAGAAAGGACAAGATCGCGGCCACATCGTCGTGGTACTGCGCATCCGTCGTCGGCCCGGCTCCGCGGCGCAGTGCCCGTGCGGTGGCCTCATCGAAGGTGCCAGGGCCGCGGCCGATACCCAGGTCGATACGGTCCGGGTGCAAGGCAGCCAGCGTTCCGAACTGCTCCGCCAGCATGATGGGTGCATGGTTGGGTGCCAGTACACCGCCCGACCCCAGACGGATGACCGAGGTCGAGGCGGCAGAATGCGCGCTCAACACGACGGGTGGGAACGCGCCGATCGCGGGTGAATGGTGATGCTCGGCGTACCAGATCCGGTGGTAGCCCAGCCGTTCCAGTTCCTGAGCAAAGGCCGCGGTGTCGCGCAGGGTCTCCACGGCCCGGGCGCCCGATTGGACCATCGCGACTTCCAACGCTGAAAGAGGTACATCGATCATGCCGCCAGCATACGATCGCGCGTTCGACCAAGGCGCGGTGATCTCCCTGAACGCGCCAATGTCTCGTGGCCTCTTCGGCTGGCGCCTGCGCACCAGAAAGGCACGTGCGGTGTGTGTGCCGGTCACGTTCGGGGCCGGCGGGCCATCTGCCGTTCAGCAGCGCTGAGTTCACTGAGCGTGCCCGACAGGGTCATCATGCGTCGGGCGGACCAACGTCCTCAGATCCAGCCGGCGCCCTGCCGGCATCAGGGTCCGCACCTGGCGGACGGCGAGATTCTCTCACCGGCGGTCAGGTCTTCGCGGCTACGGGACCCGCACGCGGGTGGAGTGGTGTGGCGAGCGTGGACGGCTGTTCCCGACCGGGGGCATAGGGAGTTGGACGACGAGGGCTACCTGACGGTCACGGGCCGCCCGCAAGAAGGAAATCCTGATCACGACGGGCGGCAAGAACGTGGCCCCGCCCCATAGAGAACTGGCTTCGCTCCCCCGCTGACCTCCCCGTGCACGGCATGGCGCTGGCGAGCACCGCCCGTACGCCACGGCCCTCATCTCCCTCGACCCGGAAGGCACCACCCACTGGCGTCACATGAATGGCAAACACGGCGTCCCACCCGAACTCCTCCTGAACGACGCCCCGAATTGCCGGCAGGGCGGCAACAGGCGGTCGACGAGGCGAACAAGCTGACTCCCGCCCCCGGGCCAATCCACCGAATCACCGTACTGCCACGGGACTTCGCAAAGAAGATCGAGGGATGTACAAGGGTTGGGGAGCGGCGCGCCGATCCGGTCGGAATACACCGAAGTGCTGCACGACGCCCTTCGAACCTCCGAACCTCCGAATCTCCATGACTAAAACGTCGGGGAAGCGCAGACAGCGTGCCCCGACGACGGACGGGAACGGGGACGGGGAGGTGGAACGGGGAGGTGGAACGGTCGAACGTACACAGCCAACCTGATGGGCCGTAGTCGGTTCCGTTGTGCAGGCCGGATCAATCGGCTCGGTGAACCCCTTCGGTCCAGGCGTGGCCGCGTTGTCGATGACGAGGCGGTCCGTGACCCGAGGGCGGTGTTCAACACTGTGCTCGGCGGCGGATTCACCGGACACAGTGGATGGTCGAACGGATTGAGAGTTCCTCGACAGACGGCGATCCGGACATCTGTGGATCGAGGCCGACGCCGGCAGGGGAAAGTCCGCGATGGCGGCTCACCTGATGCGTGAGCGCGGCCGGTTCGGTCATTCGTCCGCTCCGCCAGGAAGAACGATTCGGGTCGGAAGCAGAACCTGGCCGGACAGTTGATCCAACACTACGGACTGTCGGATACGGCTCCCACCCACATGCTGCCGCAATGGATCTTCCCGCCCGAAGGGTTCGAGGTCGTCCTGACCGTGCGGCCCAACAGGCCCGCAAGAAACACGGCCGTGTGCTGCTGGTCGTGGACGGACGGAGCGGACGAGGCCAAGCGCCCACCGGCAGCCCTGTCTGGGTCTGCCCCGGCTGCTGCGGACAACGTGTTCGTGATCGGCGCCTACCGGACGGGATGCCCGCCGGGCACAGTGCCCCTCTCCCGCCCCGCCGTGCTGAGGATCGACGCCGACGGCGAGCGCAACCAGAGTGGCCTGATCACGTATCTCGTGCGCAGGTCCAGCAGGACGTACTGGAGGCCCGGCCAGCCGCAGCGGGCATGGCGGCCGAGCAGTTCGTTTCCCGTGGGGCCACACACAGCAGCGGGATGTGGACTACCCGCGCTACGCCCTGGACGAGACCGCCGGGGCCAGCGCCGCACCAGCGCCCTGACGGCCTCCCGACAGCTGTGCTCCTACCACGTCACACATCTCAAGGACTGGAGCAGCGACGAACACGGACAGACCGGTCCACTGCCACTGCCGGCGACACTCGCGGCAGCCGGTGAACAGCTCTGCGCGACGGCGCCGGCAGCTCTGGCCGGGTGCCCGTAGACCGGACACGACGGCGGTGCCAGTACCGGTTGCGGCCCTTTCTGGCCCCTACGTCCCACACTCCCGGCGGTTCGAGATCTACCACGCCGCCCTCCGCAAAGTCCTCACTGGCGCCCCCGACCTGGCGACCGGGCGGTGCGGCGAGCAGCAGTCGTGGGCGAAGGTGCTGGAACCGGTGATCGGCATCCTCAAGGACGCCTCCGTGCGGATCGTCACCAGCGAAATCGCCGATCGAATGACATCCCCCGCTCGACACTGGAAGAAGATCCGCCCACCAACCCCTGGAACGGATCAACCCCGAGATCAAACGCCGCACCAATGCCGTCCAGGTCTCCCCCAACCCGCCCGCCCCCGAGCGACTGACCACCGCCGCGCTCTGCAAAATGCACGACGAATGGATCGCCTTCCCCGCCGCTACCTCCGAGGGCAGCACGGACGAGCTCTACACCGCCACCGAGCCCCAACCGAAACGCACCACTCAGCCGGCAGACCAACTNGGCAGCACGGACGAGCTCTACACCGCCACCGAGCCCCAACCGAAACGCACCACTCAGCCGGCAGACCAACTCGGCACCGCCACACCGCCACACCGCCACACCGCCACACCGCCACACCGCCACACCGCCACAGGGGAGCATGCCCCCAACCAGGCGACGACGACGGCTCCGCCAAAGGCAAGGCGATGTACCCGACTCCCGCCCTTGAGCTTCCCTGGCTCTCATCCGAGTGATCACCCGAGTGCTGTGCCCCGCATCGGGGCGGCGCGGAGGGTTCACCGACGGCAGCCTGCCGCACCGGGAGTCCGCGCCATGGTGAACTTCTTCGGCCCGGCGAGATAGCCCGCCCCATTGCATGATCATGCGTGATTAGGCATACTCTTCCTATGTCTAAGGTCCTCACCTCCCTCCCCGCCGGCGAGCGCGTCGGCATCGCCTTCTCGGGCGGCCTCGACACCTCGGTCGCGGTCGCGTGGATGCGCGACAAGGGCGCCATCCCGTGCACCTACACCGCCGACATCGGCCAGTACGACGAGCCCGACATCGCCTCGGTGCCCGGCCGCGCCAAGACCTACGGTGCCGAGATCGCGCGCCTGGTCGACTGCCGCGCGGCGCTGGTCGAGGAGGGCCTGGCCGCGCTCACCTGCGGGGCGTTCCACATCCGCTCGGGCGGGCGCGCCTACTTCAACACCACGCCGCTCGGCCGCGCCGTCACCGGCACCCTCCTGGTCCGGGCGATGCTCGAGGACAACGTACAGATCTGGGGCGACGGCTCGACCTTCAAGGGCAACGACATCGAGCGGTTCTACCGCTACGGCCTGCTCGCCAACCCACACCTGCGGATCTACAAGCCCTGGCTGGACGCGGACTTCGTGACCGAACTCGGCGGCCGCAAGGAAATGTCGGAGTGGCTCCTCGCCCACGACCTGCCCTACCGCGACAGCACCGAGAAGGCCTACTCCACCGACGCCAACATCTGGGGCGCCACCCACGAGGCCAAAACCCTCGAGCACCTCGACACCGGCGTGGAGACCGTGGAGCCCATCATGGGCGTACGGTTTTGGGACCCCGAGGTCGAGATCCCCACCGAGGACGTCACGATCGGCTTCGACCAGGGCCGCCCGGTGACCATCAACGGCAAGGAGTTCGCCTCCCCCGTCGACCTGGTGATGGAAGCCAACGCAATCGGCGGCCGCCACGGCATGGGCATGTCCGACCAGATCGAAAACCGCATCATCGAGGCCAAGAGCCGCGGCATCTACGAGGCGCCCGGCATGGCCCTGCTGCACGCGGCCTACGAGCGCCTGGTCAACGCGATCCACAACGAGGACACCCTCGCCCAGTACCACAACGAGGGACGACGCCTGGGCCGGCTGATGTACGAAGGCCGCTGGCTCGACCCACAAGCACTGATGGTCCGCGAGTCGCTGCAGCGCTGGGTCGGCGCGGCCGTCACCGGCGAGGTCACGCTGCGACTGCGGCGCGGTGAGGACTACTCGATCCTCGACACCACGGGCCCGGCGTTCAGCTACCACCCGGACAAACTGTCCATGGAGCGCACCGAGGACTCGGCGTTCGGCCCGGTGGACCGCATCGGCCAACTCACCATGCGCAACCTCGACATCGCCGACTCCCGCGCCAAACTCGAACAGTACGCCGGACTCGGCCTCATCGGCACCACCAACCCCGCCATCGGCGCCGCCCAAGCAGCCGCAACCGGACTCATCGGCACCATGCCACAGATGCCCCACGGCGGCGCCAACGCCATCGCCTCCCGCGGCGAACCCTCCAACACCGACGAACTACTGGACCGCGCCGCAATGGAATCCGGCACCGACTAACCAAACCACCAAACACAACACCCAACACCCCAAGACAGACACACCACCAAAAAAGGCCGACCCCACCCCAACAACACCAAGCCGACCTCCACCACCACCCGAGCTGCGGCGACTGGAGCGCGCCGTCGGCGAGCTGCTCGATGTGGAGGCCGGAGACGTCGACGTCGACACCGAAGAACACGTCGTGGCCCCGGGCGCCGGCCAGCCGGATCAAGGACTGGGCGACGCGCTGCTCCCAGAAGAGTGTGCGCGCCGGCCGGGAAGAGGGCGATCTCGATGCCCCCGACGGTCAGGGGGTGGTGTGGTCGAGGCGGTGCACGGTGAAGCCGAGCGCCGTGATGGCGTCGGTGACGGCGGATGAGTGGTGATGCCGGTATAGACGGGCACCGTCCTCGCCAGCATGGCCAGCGAGGGCAGGTGGAAGTGGTCCAGGTGTTCGTGGCTGAGGATCACCACGTCGGTCGACGCCATCCTGTTGACGTCGACCGTGCGCGGCAGCCATACGGGGAATTCGAGCTGCCGACGCCGAATACCTCAGCGAGGACGGGGTCGAGCAGCACCGCGGACAAGCCATCGGTGACGTGCCACGTCTGGTGGCCCAGAAACGTCAGTCCCAGCCCGGTGGGAGCGGCCATGACTATCCCTCCTCTTGCATGGTCGTGAACGATGGGGCAAGGAGCGGTCGGGGACGGTGACGACGTCCCCGACCGCGGCCAGGTCACCAGCTGCGACGCATCACCGGTGCTACGTGATCGGCGCGTGGCCGGTGGCTCCGATTGCAGCGAACGCCTGCACCCAGCACTGCAACAGACGCACCACCTCCGGCGTCACCTTCGGCGTGCTGCTCTTCTTCTGGTCGCTCATCGCGGCCTCCGTTTCGAGCGCCCCGCCCGGCGGGCGGGGGCTATCGGGAGTACAGCTCAACTGTTCGATGCCGTATAGGAGTTGGGTGTAGTCCCGGTGTTGCGCGCGGTACGCTTCACGTCACGCAGGATGATGGGATTACGCCTGTGGACGACTTGATCCGCCACCCCATGGCGTACGCCCGGATCGAACGCGGCTGGTCCCTGGAAGATCTCGCCCGCCAAGTCCGGCACGTGGCCCTACGACGCGGCTTGCGCTCCGGCGTAGACCGTCAGCGGATCTGGAAAGGGGAGAACGGCCGGGCCGAGCCCGATAGCCACGTCCCCCAATTTCCCGCTGAGCACAACGTCCCAGCAGGTCACAGTGGGGGACATCCCAAAAAGTCGTCATGGGCCATGGTCCCTGTCGCCATGGGACGCCGCCCGGCGACAGGCCGTTCACCGACCGACGGCCCACCGGGGCCCGGCCAGGGAACCGGCCGTCGGCGAAGGAGGACCCATTTCATGAACGCACGCAGGATGACCATTCGGCGCGGCGTGGCGAGCGCCGCCATGGGAATCGCGATTCTCGGCGGGATGACCGTCGCGGCGCCCGCCCATGCCGGCACCACGGCCCAGGGAGCCTCTCCGACAGCCGCCGAGACGGCCCGGCTCGCTGCCGGCCCCCCGTGCAAGATCCACACCCACGGCTTCTTCCGCCTGGGCGTGCACACCTACTGCTCCAACCAGCCCTCCTGGCGCAGGCACCGTGCACGTGCCACCTGCGTCAGCCACCGCAGCCCCATGGTCAAGTACACGCGGTGGGGCCCCTGGCGCAAGCCCGGCCAGAAGTCCTCGATGACCTGCAACTTCCAAGACGGCTACGAGGACACCTGGGTGGACTTGAGGTGACAGAGCCGCAGCTCCATGGGTGTGGCCCCTTCTCTCGGCGGGAGCTGCGCAGCTCCCGAGCGAGGTGCTCCCGACCCGCGATGGTGCCGCCCCTGCTCGTCGATGACGATGATGGGCGGGCATCCGGGGCACGCCTGAGGTCGGGGCCGATCCAGCGCCACCCGGCATCCCATAGGCCCCGGTGCCCCAGGCGCCGCGCCCCTCCGTTGGCCTGAGCTAACCGGGCCGCAGGTGGGCCGAGCCACGATTCGGAGGCCCGGCCCACCTGCGGGACTGCTCGGGTGCCGGATGTAGCACTGGTGCTGGACTGATCAGCCTGCTGCTTCAGGCCGCCCGGCCAAGTCCGGCCGTTGTCAGGCCTTGCTCGCGAAGTGGGCTGAAGTCAACGTCCAGGTGCGGGTCGTACGCCTCGGGTTCAAGGCCGAGTTCGTGGGTGGAGTATTCGCCGAAGCGGCCGATGTGCTCGGTCAGGTACGGCGAGATGTGGGCCAGGTCCTCGGGGTCGATGACGTGGCCCTCCTCCTGGAGCTGACGGACGGCCTCGGCGATGTCCAAGGCGTTGTGGAAGATGACCGCGTTCGTGAGCAGAGCGTTGAATTTCACGGTCTTCTCCTGCTCGACGGGGTCGTTGTCGGTGATGACGCCGCCGTTGCCGAAGCCGATCCACTTCGAAAAGCCGTTGAACGCCTCGACCTTGTTCGTGGCGGCGGTCACCCGTCGGCGCAGCGGGGCATCGGAGAGGTAGCGCAGTATTCTGTGGAATCTGATTTGTCAAGTGCTTCAGCTACGAAAGGCGGGCAGCACGCCGGGCTCGGATTACTCGCCGGGCGAGTCGGTGCGTGCGGCCGCCAGTTCGAGACCGGGCACAACGTGTCAACCTCTACCGGTGTGACCCGCTGAGATCGGAAAGCTCATCGAGAGCTCGGCGTGCAGCCTTGTCTTGCTGCCGCTCGCGAATGCGGGGCCATACGCTCTTGATCCACGTCCAAGCTCCGGACGGCCACGCCCTCTCGTGCTTGAATTTGGCCTCCGAGAGCATTCTCCGGACCAGCGCGCCATCCGCATCGTCAGCCTCGGCGCAAAGCTGCACAACGCCGTTCCAGTCAACGTCGTCCATGTCACCAGCGGGCCCTCGGACGGAGACGTCTACTGGCAGCGCAGCGTAGGGCATGCGAGCGATCTCGACCTCTTTCATCCATCGGCTCATGGCTGCGAAAGAAGCCCGCTGGAGAGCGAGTACTTCGTCAGAGGCGAACATGTCCATCCGCGCGCCGAAGAGCTGATACTCCTTCTCTTCCAGGTTCGGGTCCAAGACACCGAGCGACTGACTGCG
The DNA here is from genome assembly GCF_003389455.1 of Streptomyces inhibens. Lineage (GTDB taxonomy): Bacteria > Actinomycetota > Actinomycetes > Streptomycetales > Streptomycetaceae > Streptomyces > Streptomyces inhibens. The sequence goes on from NZ_QUAC01000204.1 coordinate 10,502, forward strand.
CTGTGTTACCTCGCGGCGTGTCTTGGACCTGGCCCGGAGCGACCGGATCGCCTCGTCGTAGACGTCCATGCGGTGGTCCCACATGCGGAATCGTCGATCGCGACGGCGTGTCAGCCAGTGAGTGCACACGGCAGCCAGGACAGCCGCGGGAAAGGCAGGGCCGAGGTTCTTGATGGCGTCCATCAACGTCATGGCTCAAGACTGCCCCACAGTTGCCCTGGTTGACGGCGACGATCGGCAGGAGCGTCGCGGTTGCCGGAACGCCGGAGCGAAGAGCCATCGTGGGTGTCAGCCGAGCGCGCGGAGGCGACCGCCGCACGTGAGTAATTCTACGGATGGCCTGCCGCCACCGCGATCAGCAGGATGGCTCTGTGACTGAACACCAGGGTGAACCCCAAGTCCCTATGCGGCCCGCCCGCGACCGTCGGGCCGTAGAGAACGCGATGAAGGCCGTCCTCATCGTGGCGGCCGTAGCGGGGGCGATCCTGCTGCTTTACATGACCCCCTTCTTCATCAGCATCTTCGCCGTGGCTCGTTGACCGTGGCATCACCCCCCTCCCGCACTCAGCATCCCTGACCGGCGACCCATCAGCGGTGCGCTGACATCCGTGAGGCGGCGGCCGTCGGCTTCCCCGAGGCGGCCGCCGAACTCGACTACAACGAGCGCGTGCTCGCCCAGCTCCGCACGGAGGTGGGGCTGCGCTGACCAGGGGAGCGGCAGAAATGACTGAGGGCCCGGCGTTGCCGGGCCCTCAGTGCTTGGTCGGACGGTCAGCCAGTGGCGGGGTGGGCGATCAGCGTGCGGCGCTCGGCCTGGTGCACCGGTGTCCCGTGGCGGGACATGCCCGCCGAGTACGGACCCTGGGGTCGGGTGTACGACCTGTTCCGTCGATGGCAGCGGGACGGCACCTGGCATCGGATCTTCACCGCGTTGCAGGCCCGGGCGGATGCCAAGGAGCTGATCACCTGGGACCTCAACGTAGACTCCACGATCGTGCGCGCCCACCAGCACGCCGCCGGTGCGCGTAAAAAGGGGAGTTCCAACAGGAACCGCCTGGCGGTGCCGCCTGCGAGCCGGACGACCACGGGCTAGGACGCTCCCGCGGCGGTCTTACCACCAAGCTGCACCTGGCCGTCGAACAGAGGCAGAAGCCCATGTCCATCGTGATCACGGCGGGGCAGCGCGGGGATTCTCCGCAGTTCGAGGTCGTGCTGGGCCACATCCGGGTGCCCCGACTGGGGTGCGGCAGGCCCCGCGTGCGCCCGCGACGGGCGCGGGCGGACAAGGCGTACGCGTCCCGCAAGAACCGCGCCTACCTGCGGCGTCGCGGTATTCGCTGCACCATTCCGGACAAGGCCGACCAGGTCCGCAACCGCAAGAAGCGCGGGTCCAGCGGTGGCCGGCCACCGAAGTTCGACCCAGAGGACTACAAGGCCCGGCACGCGGTCGAGTGCGGCATCAATCGCCCCAAGAGGCACCGGGCCGTGGCCACCAGGTACGACTGTGAGGATGTGGGGGTGCCGCCTCGGGCGGTGGTCTGGCCCGAGGTACGACTGGCTCTGATGCCCTGAGTTTGATCTGCCGACCGCTGCCTGAGGCGGTGCATGCTGCCGCCGGACCGGTGGGCGTGTCCCGATAGGGGCCTTCGCGACGGGCACCGTCACAGTCCTGACCGCCACACCTGGCCCGACGTCGGCCGCTGGTGTTCCCGAGGCGATCAGGAGACAGACGACCGTGCCCAGCATGACCCAGCACACCCCATCGCGTCACCACGCGGCCGACTCATCTGAGGAAGTCGTCCTGGGCATAGACACCCACAAGGACATCCACGTGGCCGCGTTGATCACCACCACAGGAGTCCTTCTGGACACACGCGGCTTCCCGACGACCCGAGAGGGCTATCGTCAACTTCTCTCGTGGGCACGCGCTTTCGGGCAGGTACGGTGGGCCGGAGTGGAGTGCACCGGCTCCTACGGAGCCCCGCACTGACACGCTTCCTGAACAACGAGGACATCGCGGTCACCGAGGTCAACCAGCCGGACAAGGCCATCCGGCGTCGCCGTGGCAAGACCGACGCGATCGACGCTGCGGCCGCTGCACAGGCAGTGCTCTCTGGCCGGGCCACCGCTGCGGCCAAGACCACCGATGGCCCGGTGGAGACGATTCGGCTGTTCAAGATGGCCAAGACATCTGCGGTCAAGTCGCGCTCGCAGGCAATCAACCAGCTGAAGGCCGTCCTGGTCGCCGCAGAGCCGGCCCTGCGCGAGTCGCTGGCCGGCCTGAGCAATCCCAAGCTCATCCGCCAGTGTTCGGAACTGAATGCCGCGCAGGACGCCAGCCCGGAGGCGGCTACGCGCCACACGCTCCGGCTCTTGGCCCGGCGGGTCATGCATCTCACCGAGGAGATCGCCGATCTCACGGCCCGGATCACCACCGCGATCGACGCTTGTGCACCCAAGCTGTTGAACGTCTACGGAGTCGGCCCGGACACTGCCGCAGCGCTGTTGACGGCTGTCGGCGACAACCCCGGCCGGCTGGGCAGCGAAGCGTCCTTTGCCGCCCTCTGCGGCGTCAGTCCTGTTGAGGCGTCCTCAGGCAAGACCCAGCGCCGCAGGCTCAACCGCGACGGTGACCGCCAGGCCAACTCCGCGCTCTACACCATCGTGCTGGCCCGCCTACGCTGGGACACCCGTACCCGCAGCTACGTGGAACGACGCATCACCGAGGGCAAGACACGTCGCGAAGCCATCCGCTGCCTCAAACGCTACGTCGCCCGGGAGATCTACCAGACCATCACCCCCGCCAGAAGCAACACACCAGCAACAGCGGTCAGTTGACATCCATAGGGGCATCAAACTCGCCGTCCGCTACAAGGCTACCGTCCTCGTTGCCGCCATCAACGAGTGGTTGTGACGTACTGGTCCGACGACAACTCGAACACCCGTACTCGCCGACCGCAGGTGGGATTGACGGTCTCACGGACCGGATGCATCCCCAGTTTGGTCATGATCCGTTCGGAGGCGTCGTTGCCCACTTGAGTGATGCTGACGATCCGCTCCAGCCCTCGCTCTTCGAACCCGAACCGTACAGCGGCCGCAGCGGCCTCGGTGGCCAAGCCCTGCCCCCAGTGGGAACGTCCCAGCCGCCAGCCGACCTCAACCGCCGGCAGTACCTCCGGCAAGAAGTCGGGCACCGAAAGGCCGGTGAACCCGGCCAACTCGCCAGTGGACCGGATCTCCACGGCAAACAGGCCGAAGCCCTGTGACTCCCACTCGCTCTCCCAGCCCTGGACCCCGCCGCGAGTCTGCTGTTCGTCACGGACGCTGCCGTCACGGATCCACCGCATGACCTCGGGGTCGGCATTGACGGCAGCCATCGGCGCAACGTCTTCCTCGCGCCAGCGACGCAGGATCAAACGGGGAGTCTCAAGCGTGACCATCCAATCATTCTGGATCACAAATGGGCTCTCCGCCATCCTCACCAGGCACTTTCGATACACGCCCTAGTCGGCGCCGAACGTCGCCGCAAGGCCGTCGACCGCGTCGCCGCCCTGCAATTCGACCGGCACGGGGCGCGGATCTGGCGCACGGCCAAGAGCCTGCTCGATTCCGAACACGTGAGGCGCGCCATCGGCGAGGTCGCTACCGCCTACGGGTCTGCCGCGAACCCACCAACGTCGCCGCCGGCGGCCACAGCTGCCCGCTCCGCTTCCGCTGCCTGGGCTGCGAGCACTTCAGCACCGACGTCTCCTACCTCCCTGGCCTTCAGGCTCATCTCGCCGAACTGATCCGCAGCCGCGAACGCCTGATGTCCACATTCGAGGCCGACGACTGGGCCAGAGCCCAGACCATGCCCTCCGAGGAAGAGATCCGAAGAGTCCGCCGCCTCATCGAACGCGTCAAGACCGACCTCGACAACCTCGCCCTCGACGACCACGCCCAGATCGAGCAGGACGTCACCGTAGTCCGCCGCAGCCGCACCGTCATGCGCGGCATGCCCCGCGTCGGCCCACCCCTGCCCGACGTCCGCCCCACGAGGAGCCCATGAGCACCCCGATGGAAGACGGCCGGCGCGCCGACTCCGCACGCCGCCGCCAGCGTGTCCAGATCGCCATCAAGGCCGCAGTCCGTGACGGCACCCCGGTCACCACCTCCGCCATCGCCCGCGCCGCAAGCGTCGACCGCACCTTCCTCTACCGCCACCGCGACATGCTCGACCTCTTGCACGCCGCGGCCAGCGACCCACCGCAGGCTCGGCCGTCGGCCCCGCGGTGAGGCGCGCCTCCCTTCAGACCGACCTGGCCAACGCTCAGGCCCGTAACACCCGCCTGGCTGTTCGCATCCAGCAGCTGGAGAAACGGCTGTCCCACACCCTGGGCGAGCACGCATGGAGGGAATCCGGCCTCGGTGCCTCCGCCGACGTCGAAGGACTCCAGCACACGATCACACGGCTGGAACAGCAGAACACGGAACTCGCCGGGGTGCTGGAGGAGACCCAGTCGGATCTGGAGGCCGCGCGGGCCGCGAACCGAGACCTGCCCCGGGCCCTGAACCAGCGCGGCTGACTTACGGCTGCTGGAACGAGACGTGCGCCTGGTAGAACCTGGCTAGAAGGGGTGAGAGTACGGGCGGTCCTTCACCTGCTCGAAGATCCTGCGCAGCCACGGCTGACGGACGGCGGGCAGCCGTGCCAGCGTGTGGAGGAACACTCCCGAGTCGGGACGGAACCGCCACCGTGGATGCAGCGGCGGTGGATCGTCGCGGAGGACGCCGTCGGGCATTCCGCCTGTCGCGGGAACGGGCAATCCTTCGTGGGGGAAAGCCAGATGCATCCATACATCGGCGGCCAACGGCACGATGTCCGCGGTGTGGGACAGCTGCCACACCTCACCGGTCTGCGGATGTCGTGGGACCAGGGTGATGTGCGGGGCGGGATCCGGGGCAGGCAGGCCCGGCCCGGTAAGGGTCACTGTCTTCGCAGGCGGTCCGGGCGGGAGCAGCGCGTCGAGCACGCGGCCGAAGGTGTCCGCGACGAGGCCGTCGGGCACGGCCACGCGCGTGCCGGCCGAGGCCGACAGAAGGTGGGCCAGCGCCGCCCCGACCGCTGCCTCCCACCGCAGGCTCCACGTCCCGGACGGCTCGACGGGCGGAGTGCCCTGCCGCTCCTCCGCCAGCGCCTCCCAGCTGGCCGTCGGGCGAGTGGAGCCGTCGGCGGGGAGACGGCGTACAGCGTGCGGGTCGAGCCACACTGCTTGCCAGAGAGAGCAGTCGTCGATGCGGGTCGCCACCGGCTGCCCGCATCGCGCGCAAGCCAGGTTCGGGCCGTCCGCCCCGTCCAGCCCACAGCAGTAGCCGCCGCATCGCTCCGGGATGAGGACGGTGCCGCGGGTGTCACCCGGTGCGACGACGATCGCTCCCGGTGCCCCGAAGGAGAGGGCATGGAAGACCGGAGCGAAGACGCCGCGGGCTTCCGCTTCGTCTGCTCCGATCTCGCTCCACGGCCGCCACGGCGGTCCGGAAGGATCCGGGTCGACGGCGTACGTCCCCGATGCCATAAGCACGGGAAGTAGTACCCCATTCCCCCACTTTTGGTGGGCATGGACGGGAAGCACAACCTGCGACACCGGGGCAGTCAACACCGCTTCGCACCCCGCACAGGCGAACACCGCCATGCGCCCTCCCCCACCCCTTAACACGCGGGATTATCCCGGCTTGGCCCGCACTGACCAACGGCTTTTACCCACCGCAGCGATCACCTTGACAGATACGGGGCGACCTGGGGTGTCAGCTGCCGGCCGTCCCGCCCGTCCAGTCCGCTGACGTCGAAGACCGCCAGGACAGTGCCTAGCGGGCCAGCACCTCGCAAGTTGCCGGCCCGACCGGGCTCCATATCGCACCTTCCGCTGTCGGGTGCGCTGCCCGTCATCCCACAGCAGGGGACAGCACCACACTTCGTGCGCGCGATAGCTCCTGAGTACTGGTCGCTGAGCTGCACGAACCTGCGTGAGACCGCGTCGCGCCACACGTTCACCCCAAGAGAACTCGCTGTGCCGGACGTGTCGGCAAGCCCTGAAGGTGGGCCAGCAGTGGCTGTCATCAGATGGAAAGTGGACGCGCGCACGGCGGCCGAAGAGGCGTGGATCTGGTTGTCTGCCGCCGTACGCATGAGTGCCGCCGGTGTCGCCGGTGCGCCTGTGCGTCCGTGCGGGCCTGTCGAGGTGTCACCTCACTTCGCGAGGAACGACTCTCATCAGGAGGTTGGCGGGGTGGTTGGTGGATGTCATGACTCCCCGTACCTGCGCCCCTGGGAGCGGCTCCAGACGCCACCGGCTCGCCAGGGCCGCGACCACCGTGGTCATTTCCGCGCGCGCGAACGATTCACCGATACACCTGTGCCTTCCGGCGCCGAAGGGAAGGAACGCGCCGCGGGGAGCAGCCTTCTGGCCGGGCAGCCAGCGGTCGGGATCGAACCTCAGAGGGTCGTGGAAGTGGTGCGGGTTCCGGTGCAGGACGAGGGCGCTGAACATGAACTCGGCACCTGGCGGAAACCGGTAGCCCGCGAGTTCGACCTCCGTGATCGCTCGTCGCATCGTGACGCCTCCGGGGTTGCGCACGCGCAGCGCCTCCTCCACCACCCGCCGCGTGTACGGGAGATGGCCGAGGTGTTCGAACGAAGGCGCCTCTCCGCTCCTCGTCCGCAGCTCCTCGTGGAGTTCCCGGTCGACGGCGGGGTTCCGGCCCAGTTCGTGGAAGAGCCACGCCAGCCCGCCTGCCGCTGTCTCCGTGCCGGCGACCAGCAGTGTGATGAGCTCGTCGTAAACCTGCTGGTCGGTCATGGTGTTGCCGCTGTCGGCGTCCTGGGCCTGCAGGAGCATCGACAGCAGGTCCGGCTGCTCGGCGGGGAGGTCGGCGCGCCGGGTGCGGATGAGGTGGTCGATGGCCCGGCGCAGCCGGTCGTGTGCGGCTGCGAGGCGGCGGTTGCCAGGAGTGGGGAGCTTCTGCCAGAGGCCGGTCGGATCGATGGCCCGGTTGTACACGCCGCGGAGCACGACGGGCACGTCGTGGCGGATGTCCGCGGCAAGGTGCTCGTCGAGTGCGGTCGAGAACAGCGTGGAGGTGACGATGGCGAGGGAAAGGTCAAACATCTCCTGGGTGACGTCAACGACCTGTCCGGCCTGCCAGGATCCGACTCGTTCGTCGGCCAGCCGCGCCATGGTTCGCGCGTAGTGATCGATCTGCCGGTGATGGAAGGCCGGCTGCATCAGGCGCCGCTGGCGGAGGTGGAAGGGCCCTTCGGAGGTGGCGAGGCCCTCGCCGAGGTAGTCGCGGAGCTTCTCGAAGGAGCGGCCCTTCGCGAAGTGGCCGGCGTCGGCGACCATCACCCGGTCGACGACCTCCGGTCCGGCGAGGACGTAGGTCGGTGTAGGGCCCAGATAGACGGCGACAATCTGGTCGTACGCGGTGAGGGAATCGAGGAATTCCAGGGGGCGCCGCCACATTTCGAGTGCGTGGCCGATCAGCGGAAGGCGTCCGGGAGCGGTGGGAGGAGCCGTGAGGCGAGCGGCGGTGGCCATGTGTGCCTTCCTTTGGCCGCGGGCCCCGTGACTGCCCCGCGACCGAGTAGTACCCCTCGGGACGTTGTGAACCGGTGATGCGGGATGCAGGCGTTCGGGACACTCCGGGAACCACCCGCCCGGCGACGTCCCCGCAGGTCGGGCAGCAGTGCATACATCACGCAGGGTAGCGCAATAGGCACTCAGTGCGATATCTGGATCTCGGTCAGTCGAGGGCGTCGGGGGCTGGAATCAGCCACCCAGGGGCACACCAAGGTGCTGCATCATGCGGGGACTGGAAATGCGCGCGCCCGCCACACCTCCAGCGCCGCCCCGGAAGCCTCGTACAACTCCAGGTGGACCGACCTGCCGAGCGACGACAGCACCGAGCCGCTGCCCTACCCGAACCCGCCTGGTGGCGGCGACCTGGCGCAGTTACGCCCCGATCGATCCAGCGATGGCACCACCACACCTGTTGCGCTCGAATCGTCGGCAGCACTGGCGCTGGGCTGCATCAAGTCGCCCCACCCGGCCCGGCCTCGCACCACACCCTTGACGCCAGAGAATCTCGGTTGGCAGGGGATCACCTCGGTGAGCCAGGCCAACGACCTGCTGGCGCAAGGCCGTCGACCACGTGCGGACACAGTTCATGCAACATCGCAAGGATCGAATCCGCGCCAGCGAAGGTCAACTCTTCGATGAAGTAGTGCTCCTGGTGGTCGCACTCGCACTCAGGCACAGGTTGGTACTCGTCCCCGAACAGACACCGGGCGTGCTCCGTCAGCGTGCTGTGCATGTCCAGGAGCCTACGACGCCATGATCCGCCGGACGGAACCCAGGGCCTGTCCGATGAGTCGCGCGTGACGGACCTGTTCTGACAGACCTGAGCATGCGTCAGCGCGGGCCCGGCCGGCTCCCCTCGCTGACAGCCGCTCCCTGTACTTCCATTTCAGGACGTCTCAGCGGACCTCGTGAGTAACCGGGACCCCGGCCCGGCCGTCGAAGATCATCGGGTGCAGAATGACCCGTATGTCGATAACGAATACTCCGAAGACGGCAACGATCGACGACGCTTCGCTGATCGGCCGCACCCTGGCCCGCGCTTTTGACGACGACCCGATGATGCGCTGGTTCTTCCCCGACGACGCCACCCGCGAGGCGGGGCTGGGCCGCTACTTCGCCACGATCTTCACCCGGCAGTATGTCCACCACGGCGTCTGCGAACACACCAAGGCAGCGGCCGCCTTCTGGGTGCCGCCGGGCGCACAGGACAAGGCTGTTCCCGACGCGGAGACCATCCAGGAGCTCGCGGAGATCCTGGGCGACCGGGCTCCGCTGTTCCGGCAGGCCGCGGAGGCGGCCGCCGGGCACGGACCCCAGGAGCCGCACTGGTACCTGGCCGTGGTCGGCGCAGACCCGGCCGCCCAGGGCCAGGGCCACGGAGCCGCCCTCCTCCGCTCGGGCCTCGCCAAGGCCGACGCGGCCGGCCTGCCGGCCTACCTGGAATCCTCCAAGCCTTCCAACCTCCCCTTCTACGAGCACTTCGGCTTCACGGTGCTCGGCGAGGTCCAACTCCCGGGCGGCGGCCCGACCCTGTGGTCGATGCGCCGCGAGCCGCGCCGCCCGGCCGACGCCTGAGGGCTTTCCGGCGGCCCGCGACGTCGGGCCGCCGGCACTGGAGGCGCTGGGGTCAGTCGCGTGCGAGCGTTTCCGGGTGGTCGAGGGTGACGTTGGCGAAGTTCGGGTGTGGTCAGGTCGATTGGGTCATGGCCGCGAAGAGTGCAAGAACGCCCGAAGGGCCGTCATATGAGCCAAGGGTTGCAGTACTGGATGTGCAAAGCGGGCGGGTAGGTGCCAGCGGGTTCGTGCCCGTGACCGCGGGCCAGGGCTGAGCTCGACGCAGAGATGCCCGGCGTCTGGGTAGCGGTCAAGGTGTGACGGGGCCTGGTCGACGAGGCCGCGCAGCGCGGTGCCGTGCTCGCGGAACGCGGTGGAGCTGCCCACGACGAGAAGAGTGTGTGCGGCGATGCCGAAACCGAGGTGGTCTCGGTATGACCGGTGCTGTCGCTGCCGGTCGGCGATGGCGGTCTCGTCGGGGAAGTCATGGTCCGGGGTGGCTGCGGTGTGCGGTGTGCCGACGCCGGGTCGTGCTCGGACCTGCTTCCACGACGCGGTCGGAAACTGCAGGCGGCCAGGAGCTGGCCCGCGCCGCCCTGGTCGGCGTACATCGCCAGCTCATGGTGGTCGTCACGCAGCGCCAAGCGTGCCGGGGCCGGGGCCGGCCGAACCACTCGGACCTCCTTGCTGCCCAGCCGCACCCTGTGCGTGTGCACGGGCCTGCCCGATGGGTTGCGTGACTGCCGCAAGCCGCCGCCGCAGAGACCCGGTAAGCGCACCCTGCCTGCCAGCACCGTCCCGATGAAGCCCTCGGCCGATCACGCGGCGGGCTGAGCATTGGAGCGAGTTCGGGTGTCCCGACCGGCCGGAGGAGCGAGTTCGGGTGTCCCGCCTGCCCGGAGGAGCGAGTTCGGGTGCCGACCGGCCGTTGGCCATCCGCGGACCCGGCCAGAGCATCTGAGCGGCGACAACGCGTACAGTTCGCGCCGCAACCGCCGATACCTGCGGCGTCGCCAGATCAAGCACACCATCCCCGAGCGCAGGGACCAGAAGGCCAACCGTCAACGCTGCGGCAGCGCGAGCGGCCGTCCCACCAGCTCGACAAGGGGATTCACAAGCGCCGCAACGAAGTCGAGCGAACCATCAGTGCCCTCAAAGGTTTCCGGGCCGTGGCCACCCGCTTCGACAAACGGGGGTACGTCTTCCATGGCGCCGTAACCGTTGCTGCCGTACGCCTTTGGCTCCGCTCGTCACGTCGTCGGTCAGCGCCGCAGCGGTGTGTGCCCGACAACCCTTCAGCGGCACATGACGCCTGAGTTACTTGCCCACGCGCATCAGTAGATGACCCCGGCGGTTCCGTTCCCCCTCGTGCGGCTCGCGCAGCATCCGGCCAACTTCGACGAACCCAGCCTCGCCGGCCAGCCCCGCGAGGTCGTCGATCGGCCACCGGTAGGCTGCCGCCACTTTGTGGTCGAACGCCGTAACCGGCTCACCCTCTGACTCGAAGAAAGCGATCAAGAGGTGGCCGCCAGGCGCGAGTACCCGCCGGAACTCGGCGAAGTACGAGGGCATGTTCTGTGGTGGTGTGTGAATGACCGAATACCAGGACACGATGCCGTTCAGCTTGCGGTCGGCCAGGTTCAGGGCGTCCATGGAAACGACCTCGAACCTCAAGTCCGGGTATGCCTCGCGGGCGAGATCGATCATCACCGGCGACATGTCAACGCCGAAGACCTCCAGCCCCAGGTCCCGCAGGTGTGCGGTCACCCGTTCAGGGCCGCATCCTAGCTCGGCGACCGGTCCGGCATCGGTGGTCAGCACGAGCTCGGACAACGCAGCGAGCACCGCACGATCCAGCGGAAGAGCATCGAGCTCATTGCGGGCGAGTTCGGCGTAGCGGACGGCGACAGCATCGTAGGCATGCGCTGTCGCACAGAGATGCGAGGAAGTCTGGGTCAGAAGCGAGGAATCCAGTCCTTGCCTATGGCGCTGGCGACTGACCCCTCGAACAGGCCCCAGGGGCCCTGCCGTCAAACTCCCGCCTGCCCCGCGACGCTCCCCCAGCTAACGCTGGGAGGTGCCCCGGGCACGCGCTCCCCCCGCCTTAAGGGCGCGCGGGGGGGGACCCCATGCTGCGTTGTCGGGCTCGCCCCGATACACCCAGTATCGGGGCGACCCTCCGCCTTGCGATCGCGCTCGGCTTCCGAAGAACGGTCGAAGCGCTCATGTCAGGCGCTATTACGCCCGCCCCGATGTCGTGTCCATGTGCCCTTCGAGGATGCGGCGCCGGTGGCACAGCGCTCACCGCTGCTGCCCTCTTCTGTGAGGCGCCGGGCAGGCACGTGCAGTTGAGTTGAAGGTGGTGCGGGGAGTTGGCACTTCGGCCAGGGCGGATCGCGGTCGACTCGTGTGGCGCTGAGCGCGGCTTCGGGAACGGTGGCGAGCGGGCTGCGGGCGTGAGCCTCTGGCACGGTGCACGCGCGCAGCCAGGCATGGAAAGGGGCGCTCACCCAGGCCAGCGTGGTGCGCACGCTCATCGGGTGCGGGCGTGGTCGACGGCGGCCGTGGCCAGTCCGGTGATCAGCGGGTGGGCCCGGGTGCCGTCGCCGTCCAGTTCAGGCTGGAAGAGGGTGGCCAGGAAGAAGGGGTGGGCGGGCAGTTCGGCGATGCGGATGTCGCCGGATTCGTCGGTACCGGTGAAGGCCAGGCCATGTTCGCGCAGGACGTCGAGACGGTGGGGGTTGGGGCCGTAGTTGCAGTGGTAGCGCGCCTGCGTACGGTCGGCGCCGAGCAGGTGGGCAGCCCGGGAGCCCGGGGTGACCTTGACGGTGCCTTCGTGACCGACCAGGGAGCAGGCCAGCGGGACGACCACAGCGTCCTCGTCAGCGGTTTCCGGGTCGTTCTCGGCGTGGCCGGCATACGTCATGCCGCAGACGTTGCGGGCGAACTCCAGCAGCGCGTGCTGAAAGCCGCCGCAAGTGCCCAGGAAGGGAATGCCGCCTTCACGTACCGCCCGGATCGCTGCCAGGACGCCGGCCTCGCTGCGGTAGGGGCTGCCGGGCAGGACCCAGACCGCGTCGAAGCCGCCCATGCCCTGGTCGGCGTCCTCGGTGGGGATCCAGTAGGCGTCCAGGTCCAGCCCGTCGCGCACGCGCAGCGCCTTGAGCAGGCCGGGGATGCGGGCATGGGATCGGACGGCGTCGGAGCGGTCCCCGACCAGGGCGATTCGTGCGGTGTGGTTCATGGCAACGATCCTGCAACCCCACCCCACATCAGGTCCAACGATGATCCTTGCACCGTGCATAAGCGATGCTGATGTACATGGATCCGCATCTGCTCCGCACCTTCGTCGCCGTCCTCGACCACCGCTCGTTCTCCGCCGCCGCCTCGGCCCTCGGCTACACCCAGTCCGCCGTCTCCCAACACATCGCCGCCCTCGAAGCCGACCTGGGCACCCGGCTGGTCGAACGCCGCCCCGTGGCTCCCACCCCGGCCGGAGCACGGCTGATGGAGCACGCCCCTGCCCTGCTGCTACGCCTGGACGTCGCCCGCGCCGACATCGCCCGCCTACACCACACCCACCCCACCCGACTGACCCTGGCGTGCTCGCCCGCCGCTCTCGGCCCCGCCATCGCGCAGGCCCTGGCCTGTCTGCGCTCCACCGCCCACCCCTTGGACCTTGAGGTGCGAATGCTGGGCCGAGAGGCGGTGATCGAGGACGTGCTCACCGGACGCGCGGACCTCGGACTCGTCGACGGCGTTGCCGCCCCCAGCGACCCGTTGCCGCTACCCGACCTCGGGCCCACCACCACACTCGCCGCAGCCGAGGAGACCCTGGCCGTGCTCTTCCCCCACAACCATCCCCTGGCACTACGCCGCTCAGTGCGCTTGACCGACCTCACGCAAGCTCAGTGGATCGACGCCCCCGACACCGCCATCCCCCTCGACCGGCTGCGCGCCGTGTGCCGCATCGACGGTTTCCCTCCTCGGATCCGCCACCGCGGAACCGACCTGCACGGCCTCGCCGCCCTCGCCACCGCCGGCCACGGCCTCGCCGCCCTGCCCCTGCCGCTGGCCGCCACGCTCGGCGGCGCAGCCATTCCGGTGAAGGAGCCCCGCCTGGTGCACCGCATCGAACTCGTCCACCCTGCCAACCCCACCGGGCCCGCCCGACAGTTGGCCGACCTCATCACCGGTGCAGCAGTCGTCCAGTGATCAGCCTGCACCTGTTGCCCTCGACAACTGCCAGCACGGCGACGAACAGACACTGCACGGGGACGAACACACGCTGCACTGGGACGCCGAGGGACGCCTCGCCGGCGTCACCGAACTGGCGGGCGACAGCGGCACCAAGACGACCTCCTACGTCTACGACGCGGACGGCACTCGCCTGATCGCACGCACCGGCGACCGGACCACCCTCCACCTCGGTGACCACACCGAACTCACCCTTGACAAGGGCGCCGACAAACTCAAAGCCACTCGCTACCTCCCCCCTCGGAAGCGGCAATCAGGCGGTCCTCGCCGACGTCGGCACCCGCACCGTCACCCGCGCCGACCGCCTCGGCACCGGCCAACTCGCCATCAAAACCACCGACCTCACCCTCACCTAGCGCCGCAGCCTCCCCTTCGGCGGCCCCCGCGGCACGCAGCCGGCAAGCTGGCCCGGGTCCAAGGGCTATGTCGGCGGCACGGACGTCACCGCCGCCACCGGCCTGACCCACCTCGGCGCCCGCGCATACGCCCCGGACACCGGCCGCTTCATCTCCGTCGACCCCGTGATGAACCTGGCCGACTCGGAGAGCTTCAACGGATACACCTACGCCGATAGCAACCCCGTAACCCACTCCGACCCCTCCGGACTGTGCCGACGCGATATCTGCGGCGATTCCGTCACGTTCAGGAGGTCGGACCGGTTACCAACTTGGCGGTGAGGAACTGGCCCTTCCGGGTACCACCTGCCGTCGGTCTGGAGAGGTGTCGTCATGCCGCGTTTCGCGATCCGGCCGGTGATCCCGTGCTTGCGCAGGTCGGTATAGACGGGCTCCAGGCCCCATCCCCATCGAACCCACGGCGTGAGGTGGATCACAGTGGCGGACTGTCACACTTCGCTGGTGTGGGGTGTCTCGATGGGCGTCCGAGGAGAGGAGCCGGGTGTGGTGACGGGGTACCGACGCGTACTGGTGGTGGGGGCGGGCTGTGCCAGGGTGCCGGCGGCGAACCGGATCGCCGGTGCGCGAATCCCGGGACTGGTCGTGACGATGGTGAATCCCCGGCCTGAGTTCGTCGAGCGGGCCCGCCTTCCCCAGCATGTGGCGGGCACTGGGACGGCGGTCCGGGTGACCGGGGAACCGGTCTGCCGGTCCACGGTGTGGCGACTGTGCACCGGTCACCGCACCAGGGAACGAGTTGGGGTCGGCCATGGCTGAGGGCGCCTTCACCGAGCACCGTCCGCTGCTGTTCACCATTGCCTACGAGATGCTGGGCAGCGCCACCGACGCCGAGGATGTACTGCAGGAGAGCTACCTGCGATGGAGCGCGGTCGATCCGGCTGCGGTCGAGCATCCGCGCGCCTACCTGGTCCGTGTGGTGACCCGGCAGGCCCTCAACCACCTGCGCGCGGTCAGGGCGCGGCGTGAGGAATACGTCGGCACGTGGCTGCCCGAACCGATCCGCACCGCACCTGAGGTGAGCGACGACGCGATCCTGGCCGAGTCGGTGTCGATGGCCATGATGCTCGTCTTGGAGACGCTGAGCCCGGCCGAGCGCGCGGTGTTCGTGCTGCACGACGTGTTCGCCTACACCCACGGCGAGATCGCCGCCTCGATCGGTAAGACCGAGGTCACCGTCCGGCAGATCGCCCATCGCGCACGCCGGCACGTCCACGCGCGGCGTCGCCGCTTCGAGCCCGACTCCGACGCCACCCGAGAGATCGTCCAGCGGTTCCTGCGCGCAGCGGCGACCGGCGAAATCCAGGCACTGATGGACCTGCTGGCGCCGGATGTCGTACAGATCTCCGACGGCGGCGGGAAAGTGGTCGCCGCCCGCCGCCCGATCACCGGCCGCGACGACGTCGCCCGGTTCGTCCTCGGCGTGATCCGCACCAGCGCCGCGACGACCCGCGTCGAGCACGCCACGTACAACGGCATGCCCGCGGCACGGTTCCTCACAGGTGGTGAACTCGACTGGCTGGTCGCGTTCGAGATCCACAACGGACGGATCACCGGCCTCTACGGCATCCGCAACCCGGACAAGCTGCACCGCGCCGAGACGGTGCACCCACTCGACAGAGGAGGACACCTGCCATGGAAACCATGACCGTTGAACGCATCATCGACGCCCCGATCGACGAGGTATTCGCCTGGCTCACCACGACCACCAACTACACGAGCTCGCCCCTGGTGCTGCGCTGCCGCCTGACCCGGCGCGGCGAGGCCGCGCCCTACGGCGTCGGCGCGGTGCGCATTCACCTCTGGCTGATCGGTTGGTTCCGGGAACGCATCACCCATTACGACCCGCCGTACGCCACCGAGTACGTCGTCGAGCGCAGTCTGCCGCCGTCCAGGCACGAACTCGGCCGCATGACGTTCACCGAAGTCGATGGCGGCACCCATGTGCGCTGGATCACCCGCGCCGAGATCCCCGTCCCGTTGCTCGGCGCCCTCCTCACCCGGCTCCTCGCGCGGCCCGTTATCACCCGCACCTTCCGCAACATCCTCGACGCCGCCAACACCGCACTGGCCCAACGCCCCCAGTCGGAACCGAGCAAGCCGACCGCGCACGCGCCAACGAGCGGAAACGAGCAGCCCCGATGACCGTACGGGCCCCTCTGCGAAACCGACCGTTCAGAGCGTCCGCTGGTAGGTGCTGAGCCGGGGTTATCGGATGCGGGGGCTGGCCGGGCGGGTGGTCCAGCGGTGGGTTTTACCAGGCCCGGCGAATCAGGCTACGCACGGTGAAGGTCGTGGTGGCGAGCGCGAGGTAGAACTCCATGCAGGTGCACCGTCGTTCGGTGCAGTGGCGGAGTTTGCCGAAGTTGTTCATCCACACGTTCGTGCGCTCTACCAACCACTTCCCGTCGGTCTGGATGGGTGTCTTCGTGCCGCGCTGAGGTGATCCGGGGCGTGATGTCGCGCCGGGCGAGGTCCGCGTAGACGGGCTGGTAGTCGTAGCCCGCGTCCAGACTCAGGGCCGGGTACTGCGGGAAGCAGCGCAACTCCCTTACGATCGTGGTGAATTCGTCGAGAGGCTCGGGCAGGAGAGTGTGGTCGCGCAGGTTGGCTCCGGCGGGGACGGTGACCACGGGTATGCCGTAGCCGTCGGTGAGCTGGGACCCCTTGACGCCCTGCTCGGCGTGGTCGACCGGGGACTTGCCGGCGCACTCGCCGCCCGAGGGCGCCTTGGTGATGCAGCCGTCCGCGGACGGTTCCTCCAGCTCCAGGCCCACCATCTGGTCGTAGGCCCCAGGCACCGCGAGGACCAGGTGACCGGCGACGCCGACCTCGATCCACTCACTCGTCCCGTCAGCGCCGGATCGTGGTAGCCGAACATGCCTGGTCCGCGAAAGCGTCCGGTACGGCCGGTTTCGCGGGAGGTCCGGTGCAGTGGGACGGAACCGGCGTCACAGCTGTGCTGCCGGCCGCCCGGCGCGGACCTGTGACGGTCCGTGCGCCGGGCGGCCGACGCGCGGGGCAGGGCTCATCGCCCCGCCCGCGCGG
>NZ_QUAC01000205.1 GCF_003389455.1 Streptomyces inhibens
CCTGGCCCGCGCCCGGGCCCGGGCGGCCGCGCCCTCGCCCGCCGTCCAGCGCAGCAGCAACACCAGCGCGCCCGCGGCGAACACCACGACGGAGGAGTAGAGGAAGACCATGGCGAGGTTGGCCACGCCGACCAGCCGGTCGAAGGCGCGGTAGAGGCTGGGCGCGGAGAAGAGGAAGACCGTCGCCACCCCGCCGGTCATCACACAGGCCAGCCCCAGGTCCGCATTGCTGCGGTCACGGAACCAGGCGACGGCCTTGTACGCCACGATCGCCCAGGCGGCCACGCCGAACGACAGATAGATGACGTCAAACACGCGGCCCTCCGTCCCCGGCCGCGCCCGCCTCGACACCGTCGGATCCCCCGCCGTCGGCAGGGGCGTCCTGCCCTCGCCGGACGTGCTGCAACGCGGGCCCGAGCGCCGCCGCCAGTTCGGCCGCCTGGCCCTCCAGGGGGAGTTCGCGCTCGGCCGCCGAGGGCGCCACCCGCTCCATCAGGAGCGTGCCGAGGACCTCGGTCTCCCGCTCGGCGAGGTTGTCATAGCCGTGGTGCCGGGCGAAGCCCATGGTCAGGCCCATCCGCCGCATGGCGGTGGCCACATCGACCGACGGCGTCCACATCTTCAGTGCGTCCTCGGTGACGGCCGGGTCCTGGCCGTGTCCGAGCAGGAGATGGCTCAGTTCGTGCAGCACGATGTGCGCCTGGTGCCAGGGCGAGGTCTTGAGCTCGTAGAAGACCCAGTAGCCCTCGTCGGTGACGGCCGTCATGCCCGAGACCACACCGCCCAGGCTCATCGGCACCAGATGGACGGGCCGCTCCACACGGCTGGCGACGATATCGCACAGCCCGCGCAGATCGGTTGCGGCGGGCAGTGCCAGCTCCTTGATGAGGCGCTTGCACCGCCTTCGTATCTGCCCCACTCGCATGCTCGTCCCGTCCTCGTGTCCGGTCCGCTGCCAGTAATAGAAGACCTGGTCGCGTTCAGCGGTCCGTATCGGGTCACTCACCGCGCCGATCACCGCCCTGCTCCGGCGGATCGGCCGGCAGATTCATCTGCTGCCGGAACTGGGAGATGATCGTCGTCAGGCTGTCCTGCACCTCCGGCGGCAGCCCGACGGAGCGCAGCGCGATGGCGCGCACCCGCTGGTCCCGCATCGCGGCGAGGAAGCGGACCTCTTCCTCCACCCGCGCGGCCTGCGGCTGCGAGAGGTCCCCCAGCAGATAACCGACAGGCACGGCAAAGAACTTGGCCAGCGCGCGCAGCAGTTCCGGGCTCGGGTTCGCACGCCGTCCGTTGCGCAGCATCGACAGATACTGCTCGGTGACCTTGACCCCGCCGTACTCCTCCGCCCCGCCGCTGATCTCCTCGGCCACGAAGGCGTTGGTGTACGGGGCCCCGGGCGGATGCATGTTCGCGAAGAGATGGTTGAGCCGCTCCGCGAGCGCGCTGCCCGCCCCCTTGGACCGGCCGTCGCCCCCCACGCTCATGCCCACCGTCCCCCATCGATCGACCCAACGAACAGTTAAGCCACCAAATCCGCCGCACTCATCCTGTCATGCAACGAACGCGCCGCACCAGTCCACTTACGGACAGTAGGGACCCCCGACTTAACCAGGAGTTGAGTGACAGCACAGAGCAGCCCATTCCCCCTCCCACACCCCATATCAACGAAAGTCCCCCACCACCCATTTCACCCTGCGCAACGGCGACCCGCGCCATGTCATCCGCCTGCCCGCTGCCACGGGGCCGCCCGGCAGCAGGCCAGTGGACCGCAAGGGGAACGCAAGCGGGACGCAAGCCCTCCGCAAGGCGGCCTTCGTACGGTCATCCCTGCGTAAGAACCTGCACGTCAGGAAGGCCTGTTCCGATGAATTCCACTCTCCTCCTGTGCTTTCCGCACTCGGGCGCGGGGCCCTCGTTCTTCATGCCGTGGAAGTCGCTGGCGCCGACCGGCCTCGACATCGCGCCGGTCGGTCTGCCCGGCCGGGAAAAGCGCTTCGCCGAGCCGCCGCTCAACCGGGTGGCGGACGTCGTCGAGGACGTGCTGCCGTGGGTGCGCGAACAGGTCGCGGGCTACGGCGGCGTGGCGCTGTTCGGGCACAGCCTGGGCGCCGTGCTCGCCTTCGAGATGGCGGGCCGGCTGGCCGCCGAGACCACGATCCCGCTGCGCGGCCTGTTCGTGAGCGGGTCGGCAGGTCCCGCGAGCCGGCACGGCCTGGAGGCCACCGGCCTGCCGGACGCGGAGTTCCTCGACCACGTCGAGCGCGCCGTGGGGTACCGCCACCCAGCCTTCGACAATCCGGCCATGCGGGGCATGCTGCTGCCGACGCTGCGGGCCGACATCGAGATGCACGAGCGGTACCGTCCCTCGGCGGGCAGCAGCCTGGACATCCCGATCACGGCGATCCGTGGCTCGGACGATCAGTTGATCGCCGCCGAGCGACTGGCCGAGTGGCGCGACTGCACCACGGACGACTTCCATACCGCCTGCCTGCCCGGTGGACACATGTACCTGGTCGACTCCCCGACGGCGCTGCTCGGCCTGATCGACGGCCGGCTGCGGGACGGCTCAAATCCGCTCGGTAGCCCGTCCGGTCGGTGACCGGCGAGGTCACCCGTGAGGCCACCCGCGAAAAGGACTTCGATGACGAAACCCGCACGCCCAGCAGATCCCGAGCAGCCCTGGCGCGACTGCTCGGTCGCCGGCCCCACGGTGGAGTTCGACCAGGAGGCCCGGATCGAGGACCTCCTGCGGCAGCAGGTGCTGCGCGATCCGGACCGGACCGCGGTGGTCGGCCCGGACTTCTCAGGCCCGGACTCCTCGACGGGGCCGGACTCCGCAGGCCCGGGATCCTCGCTCAGCTACGCGGAACTCGACCGCCGTTCCAACCGCCTGGCCCGCACCCTGCGGGCGCACGGAGCCGGGCCGGGCCGACCGGTGGCGGTCGCGGTCGAACGCTCCTGCGAGATGCTGGTGGCGGTGCTCGCCACGCTCAAGGCCGGCGCCGCCTACGTGCCCGTGGACCTTTCCTACCCCGAGGCCCGGATCGCCTACCTGCTCGCCGACAGCCGGGCCGAGCTGGTCCTCGCCCGGCCCGGCTCGCCGGCTCGGGTGCCCGAGCACTGCACGGTCCTCGATCCGTACGCGCCCGCCAGCTACGCCGACGACGACAGTCCGGTGGATCGGCTCGGGCGCAGCACCGACCTCGCGTACGTCATCTACACCTCGGGGTCCACCGGCCACCCCAAGGGGGTGATGGTCGAACACCGCTCGGTGGTCAACCGCTTGAGCTGGATGCAGCGCGAGTACCCGCTCAGCGCCGCGGACGTGATCCTGCAGAAGACGCCGATCGCCTTCGACGTGTCCGTCTGGGAGCTGTTCTGGTGGATGCGCGCGGGCGCTCGCGTCCATCTGCTGGAGCCCGGCGGGGAGAAGAACCCGGACCGGATCATGTCGGCCGTCGAACGGCACGGCGTCACCGTCCTGCACTTCGTGCCGTCGATGCTGAACGCGTTCCTGGAGTACGCGCAAGCCACCGGGCAGCACCGGCGACTGGGCGGCCTGCGGCAGGTGTTCGCCAGCGGCGAGGCGCTGACCAGCCATCACGTCCGCCGATTCCACGCCGTGTTCGGCCCGCTCGGGGGCACCGAGCTGGTCAACCTCTACGGGCCGACCGAGGCGACGGTCGACGTCACCCACCATCGCTGCGCCGACCCGGACCCGGCGCGGGTGCCGATCGGGCGACCCATCGACAACACCCGCCTGTACGTGTTGGACGAGCGGCTGCGCCCCACTCCCCCGGGCGCGAGCGGCGAGTTGTGCATCGCGGGTGTCGGCCTGGCGCGCGGCTACCTGCGCCGCGAGCAGCTCACGGCCGAGCGTTTCGTGGCGGACCCGTTCCCCGGTGAGGACCGCGTCTACCGCACCGGGGACCTGGTCCGGCTGCGGCCCGACGGGGCCATCGAGTATCTGGGCCGCAACGACCACCAGGTCAAGATCAGCGGCGTCCGGATCGAGCTCGGCGAGGTCGAGGAGGCGCTGCTGCGGCACCCGGCGGTCACCGGCGCGGTGGTCGTGGCCCGGTCGGCGCCCGGCGGCGACCCGCAGCTGTGCGCCTATGTGCAGAGCCGGACGGCGGTGGCGGCGGGCGAGTTGCGTCGGCACCTGGCGCAGATCGTGCCCGCGGCCATGGTGCCCGCCCACCTGGTGCGGCTGGCCGCGTTCCCGCTCACCTCGAACGGCAAGCTCGACCGGGCCGCGCTGCCGCTGCCGGCCGATGCCGACGCCGCTCGGCCGGCGGGGACGACGCCCGGCGAGGAGGCAGCGGACCACACCGGCGGCCACGCAGCGCGGGCGCCGCGGTGGGCCGAGCGGACCATCGCCGCGGCCTGGGCGAAGGTACTCGGCGTGCCCGCCGAGCAGATCAGGGCCGAGGACAACTTCTTCGACCTCGGCGGCACTTCGCTGGGGGTGCTCAAGGTCGCCACCGAGCTCAGCGGACTGCTGACCCTTGAGGACCTGATGCGCCAGTCCGATCTCGGCCCGCTCGCGGAGACTCTGCGGCAGGCGCGGACCACCGGCCACGGCGTGCACTGAACGCCTCCCGGTACCCACACACCAAGGAAAGGAAGCATGTGTCCGGAATCGCCGGCTGGATCGACTTCGAGCGGGACGTGGCACGCGAGCGGCACGCCGTCCTCGCCATGACGGCCTCCCTCGCCGGCCGCGGCCCGCACGGAGAGGGCCTGTGGGCCTGTCCGCGCGCGGTGCTCGGGCAGCGTGGCACCGGCGCGGTGAACGAGAACGACGCCGGCAAGCCGGTGGTGGTGACAGAGCAGGGCCGGCCGGTGGCGGTGATCAGCTACGACGGGTCGGTGTCCAACATCGCCACGCTGCGCCGGCAGTTGACCGACGCCGGTGAGCACTTCAGCTGCGGCAGCGAGGTCGAGGTGGTGCTGCGCGCCTATCTCCGATGGGGGACGGGGGGCGTGCAGCGGCTCGACGGCATGTTCGCGTTCGCCATCTGGGATCTGCGTGTCAATGAGTTGATACTCGTCAGAGATCGCATGGGTATCAAGCCATTGAGCTACCTTCCGCTGAAGGCCGGCGTCCTCTTCGGCTCGGAGCCCAAGGCGATCCTGGCGCACCCGCTGGCCAACGCCCGGGTCGACGCCGACGGGCTTCGCACCGTGCTGACGGCGATCAAGGTGCCCGGGCGCGGCGTCTTCCGCGACCTGCACGAGGTGGCCCCGGGGCATATCGTCCAGGTCGGCGTGAACGGCATCCGCACCGAGGCCTACTGGCGGCTGCGCCCGATCCCGCACACCGAGAGCCTGGATGAGACGGTCGACACCGTCCGCCGGCTGCTGACCACGGCGGTCGCCTCGGCCATGACCGGCGAGCCCGCCCCCGGGATCCTGCTCTCCGGCGGCCTGGACTCCAGTGCGATGGCCGCTCTGGCCGCGCCCCGGACACCGGAAGGCGAGCCGCTGCGCACGTTCACCGTGGGGATCGGCGCGAACGCCGGCAGCGTGCCGGACAGCCCCTACNGGATCGGCGCGAACGCCGGCAGCGTGCCGGACAGCCCCTACGTGGCGGAGGTGGTGAACCACCTGGACACCCGTCACCTGGAGGCGCCGCTCGATCCGGGGGTGCTCGCCGACCCGGTGGTGCGCACCGCGGTGCTGATGGCCAAGGACCTGCCGACGCCCTACGGCGACAAGAACATCACGCCCTACCTCTTCTTCCGGTCGGTGGGCGAGCACATCAAGGTGGCGCTGTCCGGCGAGGCGGCCGACACCGTGTTCGGCGGGTTCGCCTGGGCCGGCGACCCGACCATCGTCGAGGCCGAGATGTTCCCGTGGCTGACGCTGGCGCGCAAACTCGGCCTTGAACACGGCATCGGCGCCGGGCTGCTGGACCCGGCGCTGCTCGACTGGCTGGCCCTGGACACGTACTGCACCGAGCAGTACCACGACGCGATCTCCGAGGTCGAGCACCTGCCGGATTCCACCGGACTCGAACGCCGGATGCGCGAGCTCTCCTATCTGCACCTGACCCGGTGGCTGGACCCGCTCCTGCTGCACTCCGAGCGGCTGGGCACCGCGGGCGCTCTGGAGATCCGGTTCCCCTTCTGCGACCACCGCCTGGTGGAGTACCTCTACAACACCCCGTGGGCGATGAAGTCCTACGACGGCCGGGAGAAGAGTCTGCTGCGGGCCGTTGCCCGCGAGTTGCTGCCGCCCTCGATCCTGACCCGGCCCAAGACGCCCTTCCCCGTGACGTACGACGACGGCTACAAGACGCACCTGCGCGATGCGCTGGCGGGCGTCCTGGCCGACCCGCACGCCCCCGTCTCGGCGCTGCTCGACACCAAGGCCGCGCAGGCCTTCGTCGAGGACCCGCGGTTGATCGACCGCGGCGGCTGGCTGGGCCGGGCCGACGTCGAGATGGCACTCCAGCTCAACACCTGGCTCGACCGGTACGGGGTCCGCCTGGTGCTGTGAACCCGGCGCCGGCACCGGCCACCCCTGGTACCGGCCACCCCACCACCGGCCGGCCAGGCCGATCGCACGCAGCTCCACCGAAGGCGAGAAGCAGCATGGAAATCCCTCTGGACCTGTATCAGCGCTTCGCCGCGCAAGCCGCCCGCACCCCCGACGCGCAGGCCCTCTCGGACGGCCACAAACACCTGACGTATCGTCAACTTCTCCTGCATGCAGACCAGTTGGCGGCAGTCCTGGTGCGGCAGATCCCCACCCCCGGCGCGCGGATCGGCCTGTACGCGGAGCGCGGGAACGCGGTGGTGATCGCGATTCTGGCCGTCCTCGCGGCCGGACACACCTACGTCCCCTTCGATCCCGGCTACCCGGCCGACCGGTTGCGGTACATAGCCGATGACGCGGCGCTGTCGGCCGTGGTCGCGGACCAGGATCCGGGCGAGGTGCTGGCCGGCCTGCCCGTGCTGCGGATGGACCGCCTGGAACCGGTCGTGCCGGGGACCACCGCCGTCGAGCGTCCGGCGTCGGCGCCGGACAGCCCCGCCTACGTGATCTACACCTCCGGGTCGACCGGGCGCCCGAAGGGCGTCGAGGTCTCGCACCGCAACGTCGCCACCCTGCTCGACGCCTGCGATCAGGTGCTCGACCTCGGCGGAGCCGACGTCTGGACGCTCTTCCACTCGCACTGCTTCGACTTCTCGGTCTGGGAGATGTGGGGAGCGCTGACCCGCGGCGCCCGGCTGGTCGTGGTCCCGGCCGACACCGCGAGTTCGCCCAGGGCCCTGCACCGGCTGCTGGTCGAGGAGGGGGTGACGGTGCTCAACCAGGTGCCCTCCGTCTTCCGCTACCTGGCCCGTTCGGCGGCCCGCCGGACCAACGACCCGGTCCCGGGCCTGCGTTACGTGATCTTCGGGGGTGAGCCGATCGACCCGGACTCGGTGCGCAGCTGGCGCGAGCGCGCGGGCGACGGCACCCGCTTCGTCAACATGTACGGCATCACCGAGACCACCGTCTTCGCCACCTACCGCTTCCTGGACGACGCGGCTGACGCGGCGGCCGGCCCGCGGGACACGGCGGCGGACACCTCCTGTGGCGACGCCGCCCCCGATCCGGCTGCGCACATCGGGCACCCGCTGCCCGGCTACACCGTCCTGGTGCTGGACGAGGCGGACGCGCCCGTTGCCCCCGGCGAGGTCGGCGAGATCCACGTGGCGGGCGCCGCCGTCTCGCTCGGCTACCTCGGCCGGCCCGACCTCACCGCGGCGCGCTTCCCGGTCCTACGGGTACCGGGCCACCCGGCCCAGCGGTACTACCGCAGCGGCGACCTGGCCCGGATGCTGCCTGACGGGAGCCTTGAGTTCGCGGGCCGGGCCGACGACCAGGTCAAGATCAACGGCTTCCGGATCGAGCTGGGCGAGGTCGAGGCGGCGATGCGCACCGCCCCGGGCGTGGTCGACCTGGTCGTCGCGCCCGTCACGACCGCCGTCGGCGACCCCGTGCTGGCCGCGTTCTACACCACCGAGGACGACGCGTCCGAGGGAGTGCAAGAGCGCCTGCTGGCGCATGCGCGCCACCGCCTGCCCGCCCACATGATCCCCCATCACCTGGTGCGGCTGCCCGAGCTGCCGCTGAACGCCTCGGGCAAGACCGACCGGCGGGCGCTGGCCGACCTGGTGACGCGCTGACAGTGCCGCGCCGATGCGCGCCCCGTCCCCGTACGCCCTGCGCACCCTCACCGCCCCCGTCGTACCCCAGCCCCATATACCTCCGGACGGAGACCATGGCGACCAGCTCGCGCCCGCACACCGTTTCGCGCCCGCAGAACCTCTGGCACACCCCAGGAGTACCGAGCTTCCTGGAGGACCTCTACCGGGGCACGTTCCGCTGGGACCTCATCCACCCCTTCCCCGTGCAGGACGGGGCCGACCAGCAGGCCGGTGACCGCGTCCTGGCCGCCTTCGGCGCCCTCCTCCGGGAGCGGGTCGATCCCACCGAGGTCGATGTCTCCCAGCGGCTGCCGACCGGTCTGCTGGACGCACTGGTGGCCGGCGGCTACACCAGACTGCAGGCCGATCCCGAACTCGGCGGCCTGGGCCTGTCGAGCATGAACACCTTCCGGATCGTCCAGGCGGCCGCGAGCTGGTCCATGCCGGTGGCGCAGCTGCTCTCGGTGCAGAACACCATCGGTGTCGGCTCCTACCTGCCGGCCCTGCCTCCGGGGCCGTTGCGCGACACCATCAGTGCCCGGGTCCGGGGCGGTGTCATCTCCGGCAACGCGGACACCGAGCCGGCCGGGGCCGCCAACCGGCGGCGCATGACGATCGCCACCCCCATCGAGGGCGGCGCCGCGTACCTGCTGAACGGACAGAAGGTCTTCACCGGCAACGGCCCGGTCGCGGGCATGGTGAACGTCACCGCGACGGTGCAGGGGCCGGACCGCGACCGGGTCCGGGTGTTCTTCGTCGACACCAGCAGTCCTGGCTTCAGCGTGTCCGCGCACCACGAGTTCATGGGGCTCAAGGGGTTCCCGGCCGGCGCGCTCACCTTCGACAACGTGCGGGTGCCGGCCGAGCTGGTGATGGTCGAGGAGGAGCACAACCGCCGCCTCACCCCCGAGTTGAGCCGCCTGATCATCCGGGGCCGGGTGCACACCATCGCGGGCCCGTCGCTGGCCTTCGGCAAACTCTGCCTGCACTGGTCACGGGAGTTCGCCAACCGGCGACAGGTGGACGACCGCCCGCTCGGCTCCTTCGAGGAGATCCAGCGCATGGTCTCGGCGACCCTCTCCGAGGTCTTCGCGCTGGAGACGTTGGCCCAGTGGTGCCTGCTGGGCGAGGACGCCAGGGACGGAGAACGGGCCGTCAACCTGCGCTACGAGCAGGTCGCGGCCAAGAACCTGTCCTCGATGACCTGCTGGCGCATGGTCGACCGGACCATGTCACTGCTGGGCGCCGAGGGCTATGAGAGCGCCCAGAGCAAGGCCCGGCGCGGAGCGCAACCGCTGCCGGTGGAGCGGGCCTTCCGGGAGGCCCGGGGTCTGCGGATCTCTGGTGGAGTGGACTTCCAGATCGACAACTGGACCTCGCAGGTGGGCATCTTCTGGTGCTACTACCCGGAACCGGAGAACGCGCGGGCGATCGAGTCGGAGCAGGTCGACGTCAGCTGCCTGGACGACGCCGACCTGACCGAACCCAACCTCGACCACCTGCGGTTCACCGCCCACCAGGTCAAGGCCTTCGCCCGGACCTGCCTGGCGCTGGCCCGCCGCCACCCGGACCCCCAGGAGCTGTTCGCCCAGGAGCACCTGCTGATCCAGTTGAACCAGGTCGCGAGCGAGCTGCTGCTGATGTCCCTGGTGCTGGCCAGGACCTCGCGGTACGGCCGACTGGGGCCCGACAGCACCCAGGAGTTGGCCGACCTCTACTGCGCCGCCGCCCGCCGCCGGATCGACGACCTGTGGCGCCGGATCACCGTGGAGCAGCCCGGCGAGCACGCGAGCGCCAGCGCCGCGTGGCTGGCCGGCGACCGGTGGGCGCACCTGATGTCCGACGTACTGACCGAGACCCCGCCGACGGCTAGCTGAAGGAATGATCGTGACAGCTCAACACCTCGACCTCGGCGACTCGACCCGGCCGGCAGCGCCCGACCAGGACCACCGGGACAGTCGGGAGCATCAAGGCAACTGGGATGACGCGCTGCCGCTCTCGGTCGGACAGGAGGCCATGTGGGTGTCCTGGCAGCTCGACCCGCAGCAGTGGACCCACATCATCCCCACCCCCTTCCTGGTCCACGGCGACCTCGACCTCGACCGGTTGCGCCAGGCCGTCGCGGAGCTGGGCCGGCGGTATCCGACACTGCGGGCCCGGGTCCGTCAGCACCCCGAGGGACCCCGGCTGACCTGGGCCGGGGCACCGGCGATCCCGGTGACCGAGCACAAGGTGGACCAGCCCCTGGACGAGGCCGTCCGGTCCACCTGGCAGCGCCCGTTCGATCTGGCCAACGGCCCGCTCGCCCGGGTCGATGTGCTGCGCGGCACGGACTGGACGGTGCTGCTGATCGCCGTCCACCACCTGGTCTTCGACGGCGCCTCGATCCTGCGCCTGCTGGCCCAGTTGCGGCGCGCCTACGCCGGCGAGGCGCTCGGTCCGGTGGACGACCCCGGGCCGGTCACCGCCTTCGCCCAGCGCTCCCACGCCTTCGCCGAGGGGCCTGAGGGGGAGGAACTCCGCGCGTACTGGCGCGAGTTCCTCGGCGAGGACGTGCCCGCGCTCCCGCTGCCCGCCAGCCTCGACGCGCCCGGCTACCACGTCCACCGAACGGTCCTCGACCCGGTGCTCTCGGCCCAGGTGACCGAGCGCGCGGCCGCACTCGGCGTCAGCCGCTTCACCTTCCTCTTCGGCGCCTACTTCGTCCTGCTGCGCCGCTACACCGGCCAGGACGACCTTCTCGTCTCCGCGCCCTTCCACGGGCGGCGCGCCCCGGAACTGGCGGACCGGATCGGCTTCTTCGTCAATGCCCTGCCGATCAGGCAGCGTCTGGCGGGTTCCGACGACTACGCAGGGGTGCTGCGCCGGCTGCGGGCCGACATGCGCGCCTGCCAGGCGCACGGCGACCTGCCGTTGCCCGCCATCCTGCAGCAGGTGGGGCTCGGCGGCTGGGCGGCCCACCGCCGCACGCACCAGACGGTGTTCCAGTACTGGGACGCCTCCCGCGCCACGGAGGTGGACGTCAAGGCGTTCGCACTGGGCGGCCCGGGCGGCGACGGCTGCACGCTGCGGCTGCTCGACATGGAGAGCTCCGCCGACTACACGCTGACCACGATGGTCCGCGAGGACGGCAACCACACCAGCCTGCTGTGGAAGGACCCGACGGGCGCGGTCGGGCCGCAGCTGATCGCGGCGATGGCCGAGGAGTACCTGCGAACGCTGGCCGACATGGTGGCCCACCCGGAGCGGACGCTGGCCCAGGCACCCGGGCCCGCCCGGTCGGGAGTATCGGAGCAGCCGTCCGCGGCCCCGGCTTCGGCTTCGGCTTCGGCTTCGGCTTCGGCTTCGGCTTCGGCTTCGGCTTCGGCTTCGGCTTCGGCTTCGGCTTCGGCTTCGGCGGACGCTGGTTGGTCGCTGGCCGAGCGGGTGGCCCGGCAGGCCCGCGACCCGCATCACCGGGTCGCGGTGACGGCCGACTCGGGTGAGCTCGGCTACCAGGAGCTGGACGCGCGAGCCCAGGGCCTGGCCGGGCTGTTGACGGCGCGTGGGGTGCAGCGCGAGGACGTGGTCGGCATCCTCGCCCCGCGCACGCCCGAGCTCGTCGTCGCGCTGCTCGCCACCCTCAGGGCGGGCGCCGGCTTCGTGCTACTGGACCCGGAGCAGCCGGACGAGGCGCTGCGGGCGATCCTTGGCGACAGCCGGCCCTACCTGGTGCTGACGGTTCACGAGCTGAGCGCCCGGCTGCCCGAGGGGACGGCCACGCTGCTGCTGTCCGAGGCGCCGCCCGCGGTGGACGGCGCCGCCGCGCCGGCGACCGTCCGGGCGGACCAACTGGCCTTCCTCCTCCACCCGGTGGCCGAGGCGGCCGGGATCGCGTTCGAGCACCGCAGTCTGGCCGCGCTGGGCGACTGGGCCGCTCGGGCCTTCACCCCGGCCGAGTTGGACGGGGTGTGGTGCGCGCCGGGCAGCGGGGCGGTCCCCGCGCTGCTGGCGCTGCTGCTCCCGCTCGGCGCGGGCGGCCGGGTCCAGCTCTCCCCCGCAGCCGTCTCCCCTGCTGCGCGGGCCGGACTGCTGATCACCGATCTCCCGGGAGCGCGCGAGCTGCTCGCCCAGGACGCGGACCTATCGGGCCTCGCGGGGCTGGCCGTGCACGGCCCGGACCTGCCGGCGAGCCTGGCCCGCGCGCTCGCCGAGCGCGCCCCCGGCCTGCGGATCCACCACGTGTACGGGCAGCACGCCACCGCCCTGGTCGCCACCGCCGAGCAGTACGTCCCCGGCGTCCCCCCGAGGCTGGGCCGCCCGGTCGACGGCGTGGCACTGGCCGTACTCGACCCCGACGGCAACCACGCTCCGCTCGGCGTCCACGGGGAGCTACACCTCGGCGGCCCCCTGGTGGCCCGCGGCCACTGGCGGCGGTCCGACGCGGACGCCCGGCAGTTCGTCACCGGCCCGGACGGGCGCCGGCTGGCGCGCACCGGTGACCTGGTGCGCCTGCTGCCGGACGGCCGGGTGGAGTACCTGGGGCGGCTGGACGAGCGCGTGGAGACGACGAGCGGTCCGCTGTACCCGAGCCGGCTGGCGGCGCTGCTGGCGGAGCATCCGGCGATCGGCCACGCCGAGCTGCGGGTCGAGCGGAATCCGTCCGGTGCGGCCCTGCTCACCGCGCGGGTGACGCCGCGTCACCCGGAGCGGCCCACGAGCGGTCTGCCGGAGGAGCTGCGGGAACTGCTGCGCGGCTCGCCCGCCGGCCGTGAACTGGAGATCACGGTCGAGATCGTGCCCGCTGACGGGGAGGCGTGGGGCGGGGCGGCACAGGGCGACGAGGCGTCCGGCGCCGACCCCGGTGCCGACTCCAGCGTCGGTGAACTGGCGAAGATCTGGTCCGAGGTGCTGGGTGGCGTCACGCCGGGCGTCGGCGACTCCTTCTTCGAGCTCGGCGGCCACTCGCTGCTCGCCGGCCTGCTGATAGACCACGTGGCGGACCACTTCGGCGTGGAGCTGCCGCTGCGGACCCTGTTCGAGGCCCCTCGGCTGGGCGACTTCGCAGCCCTGCTCGACCAGCACCTCCCCCGGTCGGCCGCGCCCTCCGAGGCGGCAGTGGCAAAGGGCCCGGCAGAGCCCGCGGGGGCGTTCGCGGCCTCGGGATTTCAGGAGCGGATCTGGTTCGCGGAACGCCTGGAGCCCGACAGCGCGCTCTACAACGTGCCGCTCGGCTGGCGGATCGACGGGCGGTTGGACCCGGTCCTGCTGGAGCGGGCGCTGGCCCTGCTGGTCGAACGCCAGGAGATCCTGCGCACCCGCTTCATCGACCACGACGGCCGCCTCCTGCAGGTGGTCGGCGCCCCCTGGGCGCCCGTCGTGGAACGCGCCGACTACTCCGCGCACGCCCCGGCCGAGGCCGAGCAACGCCTCGACTCCTGGCTCCACCAGGCCGCCCGGCAGCCGTTCGACGTGGCCTCGGGGCGCCTGCTGCGCGCCGCACTCATCGACCTCGGCACCCAGCAGATCCTCTTCCTCTGTCTGCACCACCTGGTCTGGGACGGCGAGTCGGCTCCCGTCCTGATGCGTGAACTGGACCAGCTGTACAGCGCGGTCGCGCCGGCGCCCGAGCCTCGTGCGGTGGCAGAGGCAACCGGGCCCGAGCCGCGGAGCCTGCCGCGCTGGTCCGTACTGGCCCAGCTCTGGTCGGAGGTGCTGGGCGCGCCGGACCCCGGGGTGGACGACTCCTTCTTCGAGTCCGGCGGTACCTCGCTGAAGGTGAGCACACTGGTGGCCCGCCTCTACGAGCAACTGGGCATCGAGGTGTCGGTTCGCGACCTCTTCGAGCACCAACGGCTAGGCGACCTGGCCCAGTTGGTCGATCGGCGTTGCGCAGAGCTGTCCGGCGGGCTCGGTGGGGCACCGCACCCACCAGCGGAGCGGACACTCTCCGAGGAGGAGAGCGCGCGGGCGTTCGCGGCCTCGGGCTTCCAGCAGCGGATCTGGTTCGCGGAACGCCTGGAGCCCGGCACCGCGCTCTACAACGTGCCGCTCGGCTGGCGGATCGACGGGCGGTTGGACCCGGCCCTGCTGGAGCGGGCGCTGGCCCTGCTGGTCGAACGCCAGGAGATCCTGCGCACCCGCTTCATCGACCACGACGGCCACCTCGTCCAGCTGGTCGACGCCCCCTGGGCACCCGTCGTGGAACGCGCCGACTA
Source organism: Streptomyces inhibens (assembly GCF_003389455.1). Taxonomy (GTDB): domain Bacteria; phylum Actinomycetota; class Actinomycetes; order Streptomycetales; family Streptomycetaceae; genus Streptomyces; species Streptomyces inhibens. The sequence goes on from NZ_QUAC01000205.1 coordinate 14,405, forward strand.
CTCGACACAGCCACCGGCCGAGGCCGAGCGGCACCTCGAAGCCTGGCTCCACCAGGCCGCCCGGCAACCCTTCGACGTCACCTCGGGCCACCTGCTGCGCGCCGCACTCATCGACCTCGGCACCCAGCAAGTCCTCTTCCTCTGCCTGCACCACCTCGCCTTTGACGGTGAGTCGGCCCCCGTGCTGCTGCGCGAACTCGGCCGCTGCTACGCGAGCGTGAGCGGCGAGTCCGGCGTACCCGGTGAGCCCGGTGCACCCGGTGAGCTGCCCGCGCCCACCCAGTACCGCGACTACGTCCGGGACGCCGCGGAGCACGACGGCCGTACCGCCACGTCGCTCGCCTACTGGGCCGAGGCGCTGCGCGGTGCGCCCAGCGCGCTGCCGTTCAAGCCCCCGGCGACGCCCGAACCGCACGGCGCCGTCACGATTCCGCTCGCCCCGGACCTGCGGGAGCGGCTGCGCGGTGTGCTGGCCGAGCAGGAGGTCTCCTGGTTCATGGTGGTGGCGACCGCGCTGGCCGCGCTGCTGCACCGCTGGACCGGGCGGGACGACGTGACCTTCGGGACGCCCGTCTCCGACCGTCGCCGCGAGCACGCCGAGGTGGTGGGCCCGTGCCTGAACACCGTGGTGGTCCGGTCGCGGTCCGCGGCCGACACGACCCTTGCCGAGCTGCTGGCCGAGCTGCGCGGCACCCTGCTGGACGCCCTGCAGCACCAGCGCGCGCCGTTCGAGTCCGTGGTCAAGCAGCTGGCGCCCGTGCGGCTGCCGGAGCGCACGCCCTACGTGGACGTGACGCTGAACATGAACGTCAAGCCGGAGGCCTGGCCGCTGCTGGGTGGTCTGGAGCTGCGGCCGGTCCTGTTCGACTCGCGGTGGGAGTACGAGACCAAGTTCGGCCTCACCATCACCGTCCAGCTGGTGGACGGGCAGCTGCGTGCGGCGCTCTCCTACCGGGGGGACCGCTTCTCCGCCGCTGACGCGGACCGCCTCGCGCGGAGCCTGGGCGAGCTGCTCGACCGATTCCCCGAGCTGCTCCATCAGCCCGTCAACTCCCTGGCCCTGGCCGCCGAGGCACCTTCGGGCCCAGTGCAGCCGGTTGCCGCGCCCGCGCAGTACCGCGACTTCATCCAGGCGCAGCTCGCTCGGCGCGCCGAGGGCGCCAACGAGGCGGGGCTCGCCTTCTGGGCGGACTTCCTGCGTGACGCGCCGGCGTACCTGGAGCTGCCGGTGCCCGCCGTCCCGGGCGGGCACGGGTCCGTGCCGGTGCCGATCCCGGCCGAACTCCTGCCGCGCCTGCGGCGGTTGCAGGCCGAACACGGCGTCAGTATGTACATGGTGGCCGCGGCCGCCCTGAGCACGGTGCTGCATCGTTGGACCGGCCAGGACGACCTGGTCTTCGGCACCCCCGTCTCCAACCGGTCGCAGGGCTTCGCGGACATCCTCGGCCCCTGCCTGAACACGGTGGTGATCCGGTGCCGGCAGCAGCGCCGGAGTACCCCGGCCCAGGTGCTGCGCGAGGTGCGGGAGAGCGCACTGTCCGCGTTCGAGCACCATCAGGTGCCGTTCGAGCTGGTCGTGGACCGGTTGAACCCGCCGCGCCGGCCCGGCTGGCTGCCGTACATCGACGTGACGCTGACCATGCAGAGCGCGCCACCCACCGGCTCACGGTCGCTGCACGGTCTGGCGCTGACCCCGCTCGACATCGGCCAGAGCGCCGAGACGCTCGGCAAGTTCGGCCTGGCTGTGGGCTTCGTGGAGGGGGCGGACACGCTGGTGGGGACGGTGACCTATCGCGGTGAGCGGTTGGACGCCGAGGACGCCGCCGCGTTCGCCCGACAGCTGGGGCAGGTGCTGGAGACGTTCGCGAGCGACGCTGAGCTGCCGTTGGACGCCCTGGAACTCGCCGCACCACGTCGCGGACGTACCGGCGAGCGCACGAGCGGGCCTACGGGCGGCCGGAGTTGGAGCACCGCCGCGAACGCCGCGCCGCGGCCGTGGGCCGCCGCCCCCGCCGTCGACCGCCCGGACACCCGCCCTGCCGCCCGCCCC
>NZ_QUAC01000210.1 GCF_003389455.1 Streptomyces inhibens
GCACCGGGAGCCGCGAAGGCCCGACCGGCAGCCCACGACAGCCCGGCCCGCACCCCGCGGGCCGGGCTGTCCCCGTCGGCGGGCAGCCGGGAGTCCGGCGGAGAGGATGGCTTCGGGCGCGTCCGGCTCGTAGGGCGGACCGGCCCAGGACAGGGACCGGACAGGACCGGACCGGGACACGTAAGGCGGCAACCGCCGCACAAGAAGACCGGCGCAAGGGAAGATCGGCACAACAGAAGCACGAGAGAAGAGAGAAGAGAGATCCGCATGCGTATCGCGCTGTGCCAGATGACGGCATCGACCGATCCGAAGGAGAACCTCGCGGCGGTACAGGACCACGTCCGTCGTGCGGCGCGCGAGGGGGCGCGGCTGGCGGTGCTTCCCGAGGCGGCCATGGTGCGGTTCGGGGCGCCGCTCGGGACGGTGGCCGAGCCGCTGGACGGGCCCTGGGCCGAGGGCGTGCGATCCGTTGCCCGGGAGACGGGGGTGACGGTGGTGGCGGGCATGTTCACCCCGGCGGCCGAGGGGCGGGTGGCCAACACCTTGCTGGCGACCGGCCCCGAGGTCGAGGACTCCTACGACAAGATCCATCTGTATGACGCGTTCGGGTTCCGGGAGTCCGACACGGTCGCCCCGGGCAGCCGGGTGGTGACCATCGATGTCGACGGGGTCCGGGTGGGTCTGGCGACCTGTTACGACCTGCGGTTCCCCGAGCTGTTCCGGGCGCACGCCGACGCGGGGGCGACGGTATCCGTACTGCCCGCCGCTTGGGCCGCGGGACCGGGCAAGCGCGCACAGTGGGACCTGTTGGTGCGGGCCCGCGCCCTGGACGCGACGGTCTGGCTCGCGGCCGTCGACCAGGCCGCCCCGGATCCGCAGGCCGATCCGGAGGTGCCCACCCAGGCGCCGACCGGCGTCGGGCACAGCGCGCTGATCGGCCCCGACGGGACCGTGCGCGCCCAACTGGGCAGCGCGACGGAGCTGCTGGTGGCCGACGTGGACACCGAGGAGACCGATCGCGTACGGCGGGCGGTGGCGGTGCTGGACAACCGCCGCCTGTAAGGCCGTTCGGCGGTCAGGCCGCCAGGAGGATGCGCCGGGTCGCCTGGATGTGGCTGTCGATGGCCGCACAGGCGGCCGCGGCGTCCCCGGCGACCAAGCCGTCGAGGATCTTCCGGTGTTCGGCGAGCGCCTCGTCCTGGCGGTTGCCCGAGCGGTGGAGCGCACACCCGCCGGCCCTGATCTGACGGCTGCGCAGGGCGTCGTACTGACGGCTCATCAGCGAGTTGCCGACGGCGGCGACGAGGGTGGCGTGGAAGCGGTGGTCGGCGGCGAGGAAATCCTTGACGGTGTCCTCGCCGCGCAGGGCGTTCTGCTCGGCCAGGATCTCGGCCATCTCCTCGACGGGTGCGGTGCCCCGGTCGGTCGTCCGCTCCGCGGCGAAGCGCTCGATCAGACCGCGCATCTCCATCAGCTCGCCGATCTCCCGGCCGGACAGCGGGGCGATATGCGCCCCGCGCTTGGGCACCAGCCGCACCAGGTCCTCGGCGGCGAGCAGCAGCAGGGCCTCGCGGATCGGGGTGCGGGAGACGCCGATCCGGTCCGCGATCTCCTGCTCGGACAGGAACCGGTCCTGCATCTCCGGGTCGGTCAGCACGCTGTCCTTGAGATACGCGTAAGCCTTCTCGCGCCCCGACTGCATCGCCCGCTCTCCCCCACTCAGTGAAAACTGCATACAACCTGTATGCGCAGGCTACACGGTGGGCGACCGTCAACGGCGCGCGGCGTCCGCCACTCCTGACGGGGTGTCACGCAGCCCCAGACGCAGATGTTCGACATGGAAGAGCGCCTGGTCCAGCAGCTCGGCGACATGGTGGTCGTAGAGGGCGTAGACGATCGAGCGGCCGTTGCGCTCGCCGGAGACCAGGCCGAGATTGCGCAGCAGCCGGAGCTGATGGGAGCAGGCGGACTGTTCCATACCGACGGCGGCGGCGAGGTCGCTGACCGCGCAGGGACCTTCCTGGAGACGGGCGAGGATGCGCAGCCGGGAGGGCGTGGACAGGGCTTGAAGGGTCGCGGCGACATCGGCGGCCCCCACGGCATCCAGGCGCTCGCGGGTGGTCGTGCTGCGGTCATCCATTCCGTGGCCCATAAGGGCCATCCTAGCGATGACAGATGAAGACCTCTTCATTTGTTCCTGTACGGTGAGGGCGTTGCCGAACCCCCGCCCGTGAAGGGTTGTTCTGTCATGCCTTCTGCCGTACTGCTGCGTCCACCACAGGCACCCACGGCCCGCCCCGGCGTCCCCCGGCGCACCCGTGTCCTCGCGCTGGCCGAGGCCCGATGGGCGGCCCTGGCCACCCTGGCGTTCCTCATCGCGCTGCCCTTGCAGCTCACCGGCGCACCGGCGTGGGCCTGGGGACCGCTCTACGCGCTGGCGTATGTGACGGGCGGTTGGGAGCCGGCCTGCTCCGGGCTGCGGGCGCTGACGGAGCGCACCCTCGACGTCGATCTGCTGATGATCGTCGCCGCGATCGGGGCGGCCGCGATCGGGCAGGTGATGGACGGCGCGCTGCTGATCGTCATCTTCGCCGGCTCCGGCGCCCTGGAGGCGCTGGCCACCGCCCGCACCCAGGACTCGGTGCGCGGTCTGCTCGATCTCGCGCCGAGCACCGCGACCCGGCTGGCCGACGACGGCAGCGAGCAGTGCGTGGCCACCGCGGACCTCGTCGTGGGCGACATCGTTCTCGTCCGCCCCGGCGAGCGGGTCGGCGCCGACGGCCGCGTACTGGCCGGGACCAGCGATGTCGACCAGGCCACCATCACCGGCGAGCCCCTGCCGGTGGCCAAGGAACCGGGCGACGAGGTGTTCGCCGGCACCCTCAACGGCACCGGCGCGCTACGGATCGAGGTCGAGCGGGACGCCGGGGAATCCGTCATCGCGCGGATCGTGGCCATGGTCGCCGAGGCGTCCGGGACCAAGGCGCCGACCCAGCTGTTCATCGAGAAGGTCGAACAGCGCTATGCGGTCGGCATGGTGGCCGTCACCCTCGCCGTCTTCGTGATCCCGCTCCTGTTCGGCGCGGAGCTGACCCGCTCCCTGCTGCGGGCGATGACGTTCATGATTGTCGCCTCGCCGTGCGCGGTGGTGCTGGCGACCATGCCGCCGCTGCTGTCGGCCATCGCCAACGCCGGGCGGCACGGCGTGCTGGTCAAATCCGCCGTGGTCATGGAGCGCCTCGGCCAGGTGGACACCGTCGCGCTCGACAAGACCGGCACCCTGACCGAAGGTGCTCCGCAGGTCACCGCGGTCCGACCGCTGCCGGGCGCGGACCGGGACGAGGAGTCCCTGCTGACCTGGGCGGCCGCGGCCGAGCACCCCAGCGAACACCCGCTGGCCCGCGCCATCGTGGCCGCCGCGCGCGCCCGCGGCCTGTTCCTGCCCGCCGCCGAGGAGTTCGCCGCCTCGCCCGGCACCGGCGTACGGGCCACCGTGGGCGCCACCAGGATCGACGTGGGGGCGCCGGCCCGGCTGCTGCCCGCCGGCCATCCGGCCGCCGCGGAGATCGGCGCGCTCGTCACCGAGCTGGAGGACGGCGGGCAGACCGCCGTCCTCGTCCTGCGGGACGGGGCGCCGGCCGGGGTGCTGGGCATCGCCGACCGGCTGCGCCCCGGCGCCGCGGCCACCGTCGCCGCCCTCCGGACGCTGACCGGCCGGGCGCCGATGCTGGTGACCGGCGACAATCCGCGCGCCGCCGCCCGGCTCGCCACGGAGGTCGGTATCACCGACGTGCGGGCCGGGCTGCTGCCGCAGGACAAGGTCGGCGCGGTACGCGAGCAGGAGACGGCCGGGCGCCGGGTGCTGGTCGTCGGTGACGGGGTGAACGACGCCCCGGCACTCGCCGCCGCGCACACCGGCATCGCCATGGGCCGGGCCGGCTCCGACCTCGCCCTGGAAACCGCCGACGCGGTCATCGTCCGGGACGAACTCGCCACCGTCCCCGCCGTGATCACCCTGTCCCGGGCGGCCCGGCGCCTGGTCACCCAGAACCTGTTTCTCGCGGGAGCGTTCATCTCCGGCCTGGTCCTGTGGGACCTGCTCGGAGATCTCCCGCTGCCACTGGGCGTCCTCGGCCACGAAGGCTCCACCGTCCTCGTCGGCCTCAACGGCCTGCGCCTGCTGCGCGATACGGCCTGGCGCCGGGCGGCAGCGACACCGGACACCCCTTAGCGCCTCACCCCGCATCCTCCCGGAGCAGGTCGGCGCACTTCTCGCCGATCATCATGGTGGTGATGCACGGGTTGACGGTGACCAGCTCCGGCATCACCGAACCGTCGGCGACCCGTAGGCCCGCGATGCCCTTGACCCGCAGCCGGGCGTCCAGCGGCGCGAGGGCGTCGTCGTCAGCGCCCATCTTCACCGTCGAGGAAGGGTGGTAGACGGTGTTGTGGGTGGTGCGGATGTAGTCGAGCAGCTCGTCGTCGGTGCGGACGTCCGGGCCGGGGGCGAGTTCCGCGCCGGCCCAGGCGGAGAGCGCGGGCTGCGCGGCGATCTCGCGGGCGAGCCGGAGGCCGTGGGTCATCACGCGGATGTCGTGTTCATGGGTGAAGTAGCGCGGGTCGACCTTCGGCTTGTCGCGGAAGTCGCGGGTGCGCAGCCGGACCGTGCCGCGGGAGCGGGCCCGGGTGACGTTCGGGGTGAGGCAGAAGGCGTTCTCGGAGGTCGGATAGCCGTACCGGGCGGTGTTCATGTCGAAGGGCACGGAGCCGTAGTGGAACATCAGATCCGGGCGGTCCAGGCCGGGTTCGGTGTCGGCGAAGATGCCGATCTCCCACCACTGGTTGGAGGTGGTCACCATGGGCTGTTGTGCCTCCCACATGATGACGCCCTCGGGGTGGTCCTGGAGGTTCTCGCCGACGCCCGGGGAGTTGACGACCACCTCCACGCCGACCTCGCGCAGCTGCTCGGCGGGGCCGATGCCGGAGAGCATCAGCAGCTTGGGGGTGTCGATCGAGCCGCAGGAGACGATGGTTTCGCGGCGGGAGGTCACCGTACGGGTGTGGATCAGATCCGGGTCGAGATATTCGGCCCCGGTGCAGCGACGGTCGGCGTCGATCAGCAGGCGCTTGGCGCGTACTCCGGTACGGACCTCCAAGTTGGGCCGCTTGCCCATGATCGGGTGCAGATACGCCACGGACGAGGACTGGCGGGTGTTGTTCTCGTCCGAGTTGATCTGGAACCAGTTGGCGCCGCGGATCACGGTGGTGCCGGTGTTGAACGGCGTGGTGGGGATGCCGTGCTGGGCGCAGGCCGCCAGCAGGGCCGTACCGCAGGGGTCCTCGCCCTTGATGGTGCGCAGGGTGACCGGGCCGCTGCGGCCGTGGTGGTCGCCGGGGGCGTCGTTGCTCTCCAGCCGCCGGTAGAGCGGGAAGCAGTCGGCCGCGCTCCAGCCCGTACAGCCGCCGGCCTCCCAGGCGTCGAGGTCCTCGGCCGGCGCCCAGAAGGCGATACAGGAGTTGTGCGAGGAGCATCCGCCGAGGACCTTGGCGCGGGCGTGCCGCATGAAGCTGTTGCCGTTCTCCTGCGGCTCGACGGGGTAGTCCCAGTCGTAGCCGGACTCCAGCAGGCCCATCCAGCGGTCCAGACGCAGCACATTGTCGTCGCCGACGTCGGAGGGCCCGGCCTCCAGGACGCATACGGTGACGGCGGGGTCCTCGCTGAGCCGGGCGGCCNCCCGGCCTCCAGGACGCATACGGTGACGGCGGGGTCCTCGCTGAGCCGGGCGGCCACGACGTTCCCCGCGGTTCCGCCGCCGACGATCACATAGTCGAACTCTTCAGTGAGCATGGGGAGTTGTCCTCCTTGCGGGTCAGTCGTTCGCCGGGACGGTGACGGGGGTATCGGTGTCGGCGGTGGCTTCGGAGGCGGTGGTGGCCTGCGGCGCGGCGTGTTCGGCGAGCACACCGGTGCGATGGCGCTGGATGAACCAGTAGTAGGCGAAGCCGCCCAGCGCGACGGCGCCGACGAACAGCACCGCTCCCCAGCGCAGATACCAGTGGTGCGGCGGAATGGCGTTGTAGACCGCGTCCCGGGGCCAGGCGAGGTTGACGATCATGCCGGCGCCCCAGAGGACGGCAAGGACATTGACCGGCAGGCCCCAGCGGCCCAGCGTGAATCTGCCGCCGCCGGCCGGCACCCATCTGCCGCGCAGCCTGGCCACCAGCATCGGCCCGGTGACCAGCAGATAGGCCAGGTAGATCATGATGATGCCGATGCTGGTCACCACCGAGAAGATCTGCGGCTGGCGGATGTTGATGACCAGGACGCCGAGCGAGAGCACACCGACGATCACCGCGGGGAGTACGGGGGTCTGGAAGCGCGGGCTGACCTTGGCCATCAGCGATGCGGCGGGCAGGTTGTTGTCGCGGGACATGGCGAACGCGAGCCGGATGGCGGCGGTGTGCACGGCCAGCGCGCACACGGTGACCGCGATCAGTACGCACCACAGCATGGCCTTGCCGCCGGTGTCGCCGAGCACGTCCAGCACGACGTACTGCAGCCCGTCGGTGCTCAGCCCCTTACCGTTCAGGCTGCTCACGCTCATCAGGGCGAGCAGCAGGATCAGCCCGCCGAGCACGAACGAGGCGATCAGTGCCCGGAGGATGGCGCGGGGCGCGTTGCGCGAGGGGTCCAGGCACTCCTCGCCGAGCGAGGCCGCGGTGTCGAAGCCGTACATGACGTAGGCGGAGGCCAGTGACGCGGTGAGGAAGGCGCCCAGGTAGCCCACGTTCTGGCCGGCGCCCGCGTGGTGGGTCTGGAGCACCACGTCCGGGCCGCGCACCACATGGACCGCGAACAGCACGATCAGGGCGACGGTGGCGAGCAGCTCGATGAAGACGCCCGCGGTGTTGATCCGGGCCATCAGCTTGACGCCGAAGGCGTTGACCAGGGTGGTGAACAGGATCAGGACCGCGGCCAGCAGCACACCGTTGGTCGCGGTGTCGTACATCCCGGTGCCGTCGCCGATGAACTGGAAGGCCGCGGAGATCTTCGGCAGGGTCAGCTGGTAGGCGAGCGCCACCGCCGAGAGCGAGACGATCGAGGCGACCAGCATCATCCAGCCGGCCAGCCAGCCGATGTGCGGATTGCCGAGTTTCTTGGCCCAGTTGTAGACGGAGCCGGCGACGGGGTGGCGGGCCGCCAGCTCGGCGAAGGACAGCGCGATCATCAGCTGGCCGACGAAGACCATCGGCCAGGACCACCAGTAGGCGGGGCCGCCGATCCCGTAGCCGAAGTAGAAGAGTTGAAAGGTGCCGGTGAGGATGGAGATATAGCTGATGCCGGCGGCAAAGGTATGGAAATTGCCGAGGGTTCGCTTGAGTTCGGGGCGGTAGCCGAATTCGGCGAGTTCCGTGTCGTCCTGCGATGGCGCTTCGTCGGTTGCCTTCACGAGCGTTCCTCCTCAGTCGAACCAGTGCAGCGGCGTGGGGGCGGTGTTGCGCCAGATGTGTTTGATCTCGCGGTACTCCGCCAGACCGCTGGGTCCGAGTTCCCGGCCGGTCCCGGACTGTTTGAAACCGCCCCATTCCGCCTGTGGCAGATAGGGGTGGTAGTCGTTGATCCATACAGTGCCCAGGCGCAGCGCGGCCGAGACCCGCTCGGCCCTGGCCTGGTCGGTGGTCCAAACGGCGCCGGCCAGCCCGTAGACGGTGTCGTTGGCGAGCCGTACCGCTTCGTCCTCGTCGGTGAAGCGCTCGACGGTCAGGACCGGGCCGAAGGACTCGTCGCGTACCACGGACATGGTGGCGTGGCAGTCGTCGAGCACGGTGGGCAAGTAGTAGTAGCCGTCGGCGAGTTCGGGGTCGTCGGGGCGGGCGCCGCCGCAGCGCAGTACGGCGCCCTCGGCGAGCCCGGCCGCGACATACGCCTCGACCTTGGCGCGGTGCGCGGCCGAGATCAGCGGGCCGGTGCGGGCGTGCTCGTCGAAGGGGCCGCCGAGCCGGATGAGCCGGGCACGGCGCACGATCTCGTCGACGAAGCGGTCGTGCAGCGCGTCCTCGACCAGGAGTCGGGCGCCCGCCGAGCAGACCTGGCCGGAGTGCAGGAAGACGGCGGTCAGCGCATGATCGACGGCGGTCTCGAAGTCGGCGTCCGCGAAGACGATATTGGGGTTCTTGCCGCCGAGTTCGAGGGCGACGCGTTTGACGGTACCGGCCGCGGCCGCCATGATCCGCCGGCCGGTGAGCAGCCCGCCGGTGAAGGAGACCATGTCCACGTCCGGGTGGTCGGCGAGCGGGGCGCCGGCCTCCGGTCCGGCGCCCAGGACCAGGTTGGCCACACCGTCCGGCAGCCCGGCCTCCTGGAGCAGCCGGATCAGGGCGATGGCGGTGTGCGGGGTGAGTTCGCTGGGCTTGAGGACGAAGGTGTTGCCGGCGGCCAGCGCCGGGGCGACCTTCCACGCGGTCTGGAGCAGCGGATAGTTCCAGGGGGTGATCAGGGCGCAGACCCCGATCGGTTCATGGACGATACGGCTGTCGATACCGGGCGCGCCCGGGTCGACCACCCGGCCGTCCTCGGTGCCGGCGAGGCGCCCGAAGTAGCGGAAGCAGGCGGCGATGTCGTCGATATCGGCCTCGCTCTCGACGAGGCGTTTGCCGGTGTCGAGGGATTCGGCGCGGGCCAGCGCCGCCTTGTCACGCAGGAGGAGAGCGGCGACGCGCAGCAGCAGATCGCCGCGCTCGGCGTCCGGGGTGTGCGGCCAGGGGCCCTCGTCGAAGGCGCGCCGGGCGGCGGCGACCGCGTCCAGGGCGTCCTTGCCGCCGGCCTCGTCGACGACGGCGACCAGGCTGCCGTCGGCGGGGCAGCGGATCTCGCGGGTCCGCTCGCTGAGCGCGGCGCGCCAGCGGCCGTCGATGAACAGATCAGGCACGCTCGCCCTCCAGGCAGTCGGTGACCCAGTGGTGGAAGGCGCCGATGTGGTGCTCGCTGGGCACGAGCACCCCGCCGTCGCGGTAGGCGCGGGAGTGCATGGCCGGCTGGGTGCGCTCGCAGGCGTCGAAGTCCTGGGCGTTGACCCGGTGGAAGAGCTCGACGGACTTGGAGACATCGGCGCCGGAGTCGACGACCTCGGGCAGATACAGCCAGTCGCATTCGACGACGGTGCGGTTGGCGGCCATCGGGAACATCCGGTGGACGATGACATGGTCGGGGACCAGGTTGACGAACACCTGCGGCCGGATGGTCATCGCGTAGTAGCGGCGGTCCTGGGTGTCCTCGATGCCGGGGAGCCGGCCGAAGCCCTCGGTGCCGTCGACGGTGAATCCCGCGGCCTCCTCGGCGAAGGCCGCGCCATGGCCGACGTAGTACTGGGCGGCGAAGCCGTCGGCGAACTCCGGGAGCACATCGGTGAGTTCGGGGTGGATGGTGGCGCAGTGGTAGCACTCCATGAAGTTCTCGATGATGAGCTTCCAGTTGGCGTGCACGTCGTAGGTGATGCGCTTGCCGAGGGCGAGCCCTTCGGTGCGGTAGCGGTCGATGGCGGCCGGATCCCCCAGCCGCTCCACGGCCGCGCCGATCACGGTGTCCTCGAAGGACGGCGGCTCGTCGGCCAGGCACACCCAGGCGTAGCCGAGCCACTCGCGGAGCGGGAGGGTGACCAGACCGCGCTCGGTGCGGTCGATGTCCGGCATCTTCTGCAGGTTGGGCGCGGCCACCAGGCGGCCGTCGAGGTCGTAGGTCCAGGCGTGGTAGGGGCACTGGAGGTTGCGGCGGACCTCGCCGGACTCCTCGGTGCACAGCTGCGCGCCGCGGTGCCGGCAGATGTTCAGGAAGGCGCGCAGCTCACCGGCGCGGTTGCGGGTGATCAGTACGCTCTCCCGGCCGATGCGTACGGTACGGAAGGCTCCGGGCTTCTCCAGGTCGGCGCTGCGGACCGCGCAGAACCACAGACGCTCGAAGATCTTCTCCTGCTCCTGGCGGAAGATCTCGGGGTCGGTGTAGTAGTGGCCGGCGAGGGTGGCGATCAGGCTCGGGGAGCTGCCGGCCGCGGGCGCGGTGGCTGCCGTCGGCGAGGACTCGGTGGGTGTGGTCGTCATGGCGGTCTCCTCAAGCGGCCGCGGCGGCGGGCCTGCGGGGGTCGAACAGCTCGATGGGGTGCGCGGTGGCGCCGGTCAGCGCGAGGTCGGCGACGATCTCGCCGACCACCGGTACGAACTTGAAGCCGTGTCCGGAGAACCCGCAGGCGACGGTCACGGTCTCCGGGTGCGCCGGGTGCCGGGTGATCACGAAGTGCTCGTCGGGCGTGTTGGAGTACATGCAGGTGGCGGCCTTGATGAAGCGGCCGGGCAGGGCGGGGATACGGGGGCCGAGCTGGTCGGCCATGGCGCGTACCTCGTGGTCGTGCACGGTGCGTTCGATGGTCTCCGGTGTGCAGACGGTGCCCTTGCGGAAGAACGCGACCTTGGCGCCGCCGTCGGGGCCGTCGATCGACGGGAAGCCGTAGATCTGGACGCCCCGGTCGTCCTCCCAGATGTAGATCGGGTGCTGCTCGGGGACGAAGGGCGCGGTGCCGCCCTCGGGCGCGAACCAGTACATGACCTGTCGTTCGATAGTGAACGGCACGCCCAGGTCGGTGAGCAGCTGGGGCGCCCAGGCGCCCGGGCAGATCACCAACTGGCCTGCGGTATAGGTGTTTTCGGGGGTGTGGACGCGGACGCCGGAGCCGCCGGGCAGCTCCTCCCAGCGGGTGACCGGCTCCTCGAAGTGCAGCTCGGCGCCGTCCTGGGTGGCGAGCTGGACATGGGCGGCGACGGTGTACTCCGGCCGGACCAGACCGGCCCGCGCCTCGTAGAGCGCGACCTCGTCGTCGGCGGGGGTGAGGGTCGGGAACCGGCGGCGGATCTCCCTGGCGTCGAGCATCTCGTGCGGGAGGTCCCACTGCCGGGCGGATTGCAGACTGCCGCTGACGGTACGGCTGTCGGGCCGGCCGATCATCACCCCGCCGCAGAGCGTGGCGATCTCACGGCCGGTGTCCCGCTCCAGCTTCTCGTACAGCTCGTACGAGCGCAGCAGCAGCGGTACGTAGGCGGGGTCCTCGAAGTAGGACTGGCGGGTGATGCGCGAACCGCCGTGGCTGGAGCCGCGGTTGTGCACCGGGCCGAACTTCTCCAGGCCCAGGACCCGGGCGCCGCGGGCGGCGAGGTGGTGGGCGGCGGCGCTGCCCATGCCGCCGAGGCCGAGAACGATGACGTCGTAAGAGGGGGACACAGGGACCTCCTGGCGGGTCTGTCGTGCTATCGGCGGATGCGGGTCATCTTCGGGTCGAAGAGCGGCTCGTCGGCGACGGTCGCCGGGACCTTCTCGCCGAAGTAATCGATGTGCACGCCGGTGCCGGTGGCGAGCGGCGGCAGCCAGGCGTAGGCGATGCACCGGCCCAGCGTGTAGCCGTACGAGGCGCTGGTCACATAGCCCGCCGGGGCTCCGAAGGAGGCACCTCCGGCAGGAGCGGTGTCGAGAGTGGGGGCGTACACGGGCTCCTTGCCGAGGACATTGGCGGCGGGGTCGTCGAGCAGGAGCGCGGTCAGCTTGCGCGTCGGGGTCTCGTTTCCTTCGAGTGCGGCCCGTCCCACGAACTCCTTGTCCGTGCGGACCGCGAATCCGACTCCCGCCTCGTACGGGTTGTGCTCGGCGGTCATGTCGACGCCCCAGGCGCGGTAACCCTTTTCCAGGCGCAGGCTGTTGAAGGCCGAGCGACCGGCTGCGATCACTCCGTGCTCGCGGCCCGCCTCCCACAGTGTGTCCCAGAGCCGCAGCCCCAGGTCGGCGGTGGTGTACAGCTCCCAGCCCAGCTCACCGACGTACGACAGACGCATCGCCGTCACCGGCACATGGCCCAGATGGGTCTGCTTCGCACGGAAGTAGCCGAAGCCCTCGTGCGAGAAGTCGTCGCGGGTGAGCGGCTGGACGAGATCGCGGGCGAGCGGGCCCCAGACGCCGATACAACAGGTGCCGGAGGTGATGTCGCGGACCTGGACATCATCGGGCGCGTGCCGCAGCAGCCAGTCGAGGTCGGCCGGGGAGTTGGCGCCGAGCTGGAAGCGGTCGGGGGCCAGGCGGGCGACCGTGAGATCGGAGCGGATGCCGCCGGTTTCGTCCAGGAGCAGGGTGTAGGTGACCGCGCCGGGCTTCTTGCGGAGGTTGTTGGTGGTCATACGGTGCAGGAAGTCCAGCGCGCCCGGGCCGGTGACCTCCAGCCTGCGCAGCGGGGTCATGTCGTAGAGGGCGACCTTCTCGCGGGTGGCCCGGGCCTCGGCCGCGGCGATCGGCGACCAGTAGCGGGCGGACCAGGCGTCCCGTTCGGGGAGTTCGAGCCCGTCGGCGAGCGGGGCGTTGGCCTCGTACCAGTGCGGGCGCTCCCAGCCGCCGCCCTCCAGGAAGTACGCGCCGAGCTCCTGCTGGCGTGCGTAGAAGGGGCTGGTGCGCAGCGGCCGTGGCTGCTCCATGGGTTGCAGCGGGTGGATGACGTCATAGACCTCGACGAAGTTCTGGGCGCCGCGGTCTTCGATGTAGGCGGGCGAGCGCTGGGCGTCCTCGAAGCGGTAGAGGTCGCACTCGTGGATGTCAATGGCGGGCCGGCCGTCCGTCATCCACTCGGCGACGGCCCGGGCGACGCCCGCGGAGTGGGTGACCCAGACCGCCTCGGCGAGCCAGAATCCGCGCAGCTCGCGGGATTCGCCGAGGACCGGCATTCCGTCGGGGGTGAAGGAGAAGACGCCGTTGAAGCCCTCGGCCACCCGGCTCTCGCCCAGTGCGGGCAGCAGTCCGACACTGTCCTGCCAGCTCGGGGCGAAGTCGTCCTCGGTGAAGGGCAGCGAGGACGGCATGACGGGCGCTTCGTCGTAGGCGGGGACGGTGAAGGGGTCGACGGGCATCGGACGGTGGGCGTACGAGCCGATCCCGATCCGGTCGGCGTGTTCACGGAAGTAGAGGTCGCGGTCCTGGAAGCGCAGGATCGGCTTGCTCGCCTCCTCCCCCAAGCTCTCGGCTTCTCCCCCAAGCTCGGCTTCGCTCGCACGGGGGGACCCCCATGCGCCGGAGGTGCCCCCATGCGGATCGTTGACGCCGGCGAGCTCGGGCAGCGGCTCGGTGGTGGCGTACTGGTGAGCCAGCGGGAGCAGCGGTACGTCCACCCCGGCCATGGCGCCGATCACCGGTCCCCAGAAGCCGGCGGCGGAGACCACATGGTCGGCGGGGAAGGTGCCGCGGTCGGTGACGACGCCGGTGACGTGGCCGTCCTCCCGCTCGATGCCGGTGACGGTGTGCCGCTCCAGGAAGCGCGCCCCCCTCCCCTCGGCCCGCTCCATCTGGGCGCGACAGGCGGGCAGGGCGCGGGCCAGGCCGTCGTCGGCGGTGTGGAAGCCGCCGTGGAGCTTGGTCTCGTCCAGCATCGGCCACAGTTGCTTGCACTGCTGCGGGGTGAGCAGTTCGCCGCGTACGCCCCAGGAGGCGGCGAGTCCGGCCTTGCGGTGCAGATCGGCCCAGCGGGCCGCGGTGGTGGCGACTTCCAGGCCGCCGACCGGGTTGAAGCAGGGCAGTCCGTCCACTTCCAGGGAGCTGAACTTCTGCACGGTGTAGGCGGCGAACTCGGTCATGGTCTTGGACGGGCCGGTCTGGAAGACCAGGCCCGGTGCGTGCGAGGTGGAGCCGCCGGGGGCCGGCAGCGGGCCCTGTTCGAGGACGGTGACGTCGGTCCAGCCGCGGGCGGTCAGCTCGTCGGCCAGGGAACAGCCGACGATGCCGGCGCCGATGACAACCACTCGGGAACGGTGTGCGGGCGTACGGGACATGCCCCTCCTCCTGCTGGTCGGGGTGGTCGACTGGGGTGTAACGCCGTTACAGGACCACGACGGAGCGCAGTACCTGGCCGTCGCGCATCTTGTCGAAAGCGGACTCCACCTCGTCCAGGGCGATCGTCTCGGTGACGAATCCGTCGAGGTCGAGCCGGCCGCTGAGGTAGCGGTCGATGAGGACGGGGAAGTCGCGGCTGGGCAGGCAGTCGCCGTACCAGGAGGACTTCAGGGCGCCGCCGCGCGAGAACAGGTCGATGAGCGGCAGGTCGATGCGCATGTCCGGGTCGGGGACGCCGACCTGGACCAGGGTCCCGGCCAGATCCCGCATGTAGAAGCCCTGCCGGTAGGTCTCGGGGCGGCCGACCGCGTCGATGACGACATCGGCGCCGTTGCCGCCGGTGAGTTCCCGTACGGCCTCGATGGGGTCCGTACCACGGGAGTTGACGGTGTGGGTGGCGCCGAACCGGGTGGCGCCGTCCAGCTTTCTGTCGTCGATGTCGACCGCGATGACCCGGCGCGCGCCGGCGATCGAGGCGCCGGCGATCGCCGCGTTGCCGACCCCGCCGCAGCCGATGACGGCGACGGTGTCACCGCTGCCCACGCCGCCGGTGTGCACGGCGGCGCCGTATCCCGCCATCACTCCGCAGCCGATGAGGCCGGCCGCTTCCGGGCGGGCCGCGGGGTCGACCTTCACCGCCTGCCCGGCGGCGACCAGGGTCTTCTCGGCGAAGGCGCCGATGCCGAGCGCGGGGGCGAGCGGGGTGCCGTCCAACAGGGTCATCGGCTGGGCGGCGTTGCGGGAGTCGAAGCAGTACCAGGGCCGTCCGCGGCGACAGGAGCGACAGCTGCCACAGGGCGCCCGCCAGGCGAGTACGACGTAATCGCCAGGGGCAAGATCGGTGACACCGGGGCCGACGGATTCGATGACGCCGGCCGCCTCATGGCCGAGCAGAAAGGGGAATTCGTCGTTGATCGCACCGTCCCGGTAGTGCAGATCGGTGTGGCAGACGCCGCAGGCCTGCACGGCGACGAGTACTTCTCCCGGGCCGGGGTCCGGCACCAGGATCGTCTGCAGCTCGACCGGTGCGCCTTGTTTCGCCGCGACGACGGCATGAACTTCGTGTGGCATGCCCTACCCCTCAGTGTTGCGCAGTGCACGACTGGTTGCGCGATGAGAGACATAGTGGGAACGCCGTGTCGGCAGCGTCAAGAGGTACGAGCTAGCTCTTGGTAAAGGACTTGTTACGTCCCCGGACAGGACAGCGGGGCCGGACCCAGAAGTCCGACCCCGCATCCGCACCCGCGCCCGTCAGCCGTTCAGCAGGCGTACCCCATCCGCCGGGAGAGCTCCTCAGCTGCGGAAACGGTGCCCTTGACCACCTCGGGCAGCCGCTCCTCGTCCAGCCGGTAGGCGGGCACGGACACGCTGATCGCGCCGATCACCGAGCCGTCGTGCGCCCGCACCGGCGCCGCGACCGCGCGCAGACCGAGCTCCAGCTCCTCGACCGCCACCGCGAAACCCTGCTCGACCACCTCGGCGAGCTCACGGCGCAGCGCGGTGGCCGAGGTGACCGTCCGCTCGGTGAGCCGCGGCAACTTCCGGGCGAGGACGGCGTCCTGGACCGGGCTGGGCTGATGGGCGAGCAGCGCCTTGCCGCTGGAGGTGGCATGCAGCGGGGTGCGCCGGCCGAGCCAGTTCTGCGCGGTGACCGAAGCGGGGCCGCGGGCCTGCATGATGTTCACGGCGGCATCGCTCTCCAGCACCGCGATATTGACCGTCTCCCCCAGCTCGTCGGCCAGCTGCCGGCAGACCGCCGCGCCTTCCTGGGAGATGTCCAGCCGCACGGCCGCCGCACCGGCCAGCCGCAGCACCCCCGCCCCGAGGTAGTACTTGCCGCGCTCCTGCTCCTGGCCGACCAGTCCGCGGCTCTCCAGCACGCCCAGCAGCCGGAACGCGGTCGACTTGTGCACGCCCAGCTCATCGGCGACCTCGGTCACACCCGCCTCACCGAGCCGGGCGAGGATCTCCAGGACGGTCACCGCCCGGTCCACCGACTGCACGGCGCTGACCGGCCCTTTCGCCGGCTTGCCGGCCGTCTGCCCCTCCACCATGTCCGTCATCTGCTGGATCTCACCACCTGGCTGCCCGAACGCGGGTCGGGATGTGAAGGGTCGGCATTTCCCGGGATCGCTTGACGCACAAGCCCCCCGTCGGGATTCTGTTGCGCATAGCGCTTCATCGTGCGCCACGCGAAACTCGATGATACCGAACAGTAACAGGGGGGTCCTGTGATTCCTGTCTGCCATCTTGCCGACCTGCCCGCAGGCGAGTCCGTACGCATCGACACCGCACCTCCGATCGCCGTCTTCAACGCCGACGGGGAGCTGTACGCCATCGACGACACCTGCACCCACCAGGACGCCTCGCTGTCGGACGGCTGGCTGGAGGGGTGTCTGGTCGAATGCCCGCTGCACGCCGCTTCATTCGATCTCCGCACCGGAGCGCCGACCTGTCTGCCCGCTCGCCGGGCCGTGCGCACCCACCCGGTGACCATCGAGAACGGCATGATCTACGTCCACCACGCCGCCGAGGAGGGCACCGCCGCATGAAGTCGGTCGCTGTCATCGGGGCCTCGCTGGCGGGTCTGTACACCGCGCGGGCCCTGCGCGCCCAGGGGTTCGACGGCCGCCTGGTGATCGTCGGGGACGAGCGGCACCGCCCCTACGACCGCCCGCCGCTGTCCAAGGACTTCCTCACCGGCACCACCGGCCAGGACCAACTCGCCCTGGCCGACGCCGAGGAGATCGCCGAACTCGACGCCGAATGGCTGCTGGGCACCCGGGCCACCGGGCTCGACACCGGCGGGCGCACGGTGCTCCTCGACGGCGGCCGGTCCCTGACCACCGACGGCCTGGTCATCGCCACCGGCGCCACCCCGCGCCGCCTCCCCGGCACACCACCCACCGGAGCGCATACCCTGCGCACCCTCGACGACGCCCAGGCACTGCGCGCGGATCTGGCCCGGGGCCCGGCCAGGGTCGTGGTGATCGGCGGCGGCTTCATCGGCGCCGAGGTCGCCTCCTCCTGCGCCGGCCTCGGCCATGACGTCACCGTCGTCGAGGCCGCACCGCTCCCCCTCGTCCCCCAACTCGGCGACGCGATGGCCCGGATCTGCTCCGCCCTGCATGCGGACCACGGCGTCGCCCTGATCACCGGAACCGGCGTCGCCCGCCTGCACAGCGGCGGCGGCGAGAACCGTGTCACCGGAGTCGAGCTGACCGACGGCCGGCTGCTCCCCGCCGATGTGGTCGTCATCGGCATCGGCGTACGCCCCCATACCGCCTGGCTCGAAGGCTCCGGGCTGCCGCTCGACGACGGTGTGCGCTGCGATGCGGGCGGTGTCACCCCGCTGCCGCAGATCGTGGCCGTCGGCGATGTCGCCCGGGTGGACGGCAGCCGCACCGAGCACTGGACCAGCGCCACCGAACAGGCCGCCGTCGCCGCCCAGAACCTCCTCGCGGGCAGCACCGTCGCCCGCCACCGGAGCCTGCCGTACTTCTGGTCCGACCAGTACGGCGTACGGATCCAGTTCGCCGGCCGGCGGCTGCCCACCGACACCCCGCGCATCGTCGAAGGCTCCCCCGACGACCGCTCCTTCCTCGCCTGCTACGAACGCGACGGGCACACCACCGCGGTGCTCGCCCTCAACCGCCCGCGCCCCTTCATGCGGCTCCGCCGCGAACTCGCCCGCGCCACCCAGCCGGCCACCACCTGACCTCCGCCCAGGAAGGCGCCGCCCCATGTCGCTTCTCGACAGCTCCCCATCGCTTGTGAACAGCTCCCTCCATGAGCTCGACCCCGATGTCGCCGCCGCCCTCGACGCCGAGCTGCACCGCCAGCAGTCCACCCTCGAA
>NZ_QUAC01000207.1 GCF_003389455.1 Streptomyces inhibens
GGCGCCGCGGTGGGCGAGGGCCCGGCCCGTGGCGATGCCGCACCGGCCGCCCCGCCCGAGGCGCCGCCCGCCGAGCCGGGCCGCTGGCGTCCCTGGCGGTTCCGGATGTCGAACGATGTGTGGGGCACCCCCGCCGTCGACGGCGATCTGCTCTACGTCACGTCCTTCGAGGTGCATGCGCTCGATGTGGCCAGCGGGCGCCGCAAGTTCAAGACCCGTGATGTCGCCTGGGCGATGGCGGTGGCGGACGGCCGGATCCATGCCTCGGACGGTCCGAGCCTGTACGCGCTGGACGCCGTCGACGGCACCGAGCGCTGGCGGCTGAACACCGACGGCTGGGTCTACGCCCTCACGGTCGAGCGCGGGACCGTCGTCACCAGTACGCGCGGTGGCGGCGTCCAGGCCTGGGAGGCCGCCACCGGTGAGCTGCTGTGGCAGATCGACCGGGTCCAGACCGATTTCGAGACGGCCGATGCCGGTCCCGTGCTGCACGACGGCACCGTCTTCGTCTGGGACGACGCGCGGCTGAAGGCGCTGGAGGCGCGTACCGGCGTCGAGCGCTGGTCATATCCGGTGGGCGACACGGCGTCCTGCGGCGGGGTGCCGATGCGGCTGCTCCCGGCGTCGGACGGTGCGGTCTATGTCGTGGCCGGCACCCGGGTGATGGCGATCGACATCGCGCGCGGCGATGTGCGCTGGCACTTCGAGGCGCCCGCGGTGTTCCTGAGCCCGCCCGCCTTCGCCCCCGGCCCGGCCGTCACCGGCGGCGGGGTCTATCTGGCGGACTACCTGGGCACGGTCTACGCCCTGGACGCGGCGGACGGCCGCGACCGCTGGCGGATCGCCACCGAGGCGCGGCAGTCCACCGAACCGGTGCTGGTCGCGCACGGCGCGGTCCACCTGGGCAGCGGCAAGGCGCTCTACACACTGGACGCGGTGACCGGCACCCCGCGCTGGCGGTTCCAGGCCGGCGCCGAGGTCGTCGGCGCACCGGTCGTCGCGGAGGGCCGGGTGCACTTCGGCTCGGCCGACCACTGTCTCTACACGCTGGACGCGATGGGCGGGCAGCTGCGCTGGAAGCTGGCGACCGGCGGCGAGATCACCGGGTCGCCGGTGGCGGTCGGCGGGGTGGTCTACGCGTGCAGCAAGGACCGGTGTGTGTATGCGCTGGACGCGGCCAAGGGGACGGGGCTCGCGCGGCGGTCGTGAGCGGGCCGTGAGCCGGCCGTCTACTGCCGGTCTTCCGGGGGCTGTTCGGGTTCTTGCGCCTCCGGAGCCTGTTGTTTCTCCGGCGCCTGCCGTGTCTCCGGTGTCTGCTGTGTCCGGGACGGCTGGGGCTGCTGAGGCTGTGTGGGCTTGTGGGGGCGCGGCTGCCGATACTCCTTGCCCCACTCCACCGGGGGCGTGGGGGGCTGCCGCCGATAGGCCGGCCTGGTCGGCGGCGGCTGTTGCGGCTGCTGTGACTGCGGCTGGTGTGACTGCGGCTGGTGTGACTGCGGCGGTTGTGGCCGCTGTGGCCGCTGTGGCTGCTGCTGGGTCGGTGGCGGCGGGGTGACCGGCAGCGGAGTGGTGGGGGTGTCGTCCTCGCCGGCGGCGTACGGCTCCGGGTTCCACTCCTCGGCCCCGGGGCGGCCCGCGTCCCAGGGTTCGGGCACCGCCGGGGGATAGGCAGTGCGCGTGTCGTAGCGGTCGTCGGGCCGGTAGTGGCCGTAGGACCCGTCGTCGTACTGCCGGTCGTCGTAGGGCCGCTCGTCGTAGCGCCGGTCGTATCCGTGGCCGTAACCGTCCTCGTATCCGCGGCCGTACACCCGGCGGCCGCGGCCCCGCATGATCAGGGCACCGAGCAGCATCAACGCGCCGCCGCCGAGGGCGTTGGCGACGCCGACCCCCAGGCCGCGGGCGCCGGCCGTCAGCTCGCTCGCGGCCTGTCCCTGGCGGACCATCCACAGGATGGTGAAGCCGAGAACCACCAGGCTGGCGAGGGCGACCAACGTCCGGGAGCGCAGTGCGACACCGATCAGGGTCAGCAGTGCGGCGAACGCCATGGGCAGTAGGACGGAGCCGAAGAGCGCGGCGCCGTTGGCCGTGATGCCGTTGAAGAGGTCCTCGATCCGGACGTCGCTGCCGTGACGGCCGTCGTACCAGGGACGGAAGGGGCTCCAGACGGCGGCCGTCGCTCCGACGAGGGCGATCAGCGACCCGAGAACGTTGCGCACCACGGGCGTCGCCTCGCTTCGGGTCGTCCTGTCGTCCTCCGTGACCGACGCTACGCCTGCCCCTGTGCACTCGCTAGACAAGTACGCCCGCACGCGTTACCGGGGCCCCTACGGGCCGTCACCGGGTCTTGCTAGGGTGCCGTGCACGCGTCAACCCTTAGGGGTGGCGCGGCTCAAAGGATTTCACGGGGGACGGGCAGACGAATGAAGCAGCACACGCGCACGGGCATGGGCTCCCGCGAAGGCGCCCGCACGGGGACCAGGGTCGTGGTCGCGGCCGGACTGGCGGTGGCCACGGTCGCCACGGTCGGCGGCTGTGCCTTCACCCGGCCCCGTGTCCAGGTACCGACCTACTTCCCGAGCCCCACCTCCACCGGCGGGTACAACCCGAACGACCCGACGCCGTCGTACGGCTCCACCCCGACGTACGAGCCCACCTACTCGCCGTCGCCGACGATGGAGACCTTCGACCCCGACGGGCGCTCCGATGTGAGCGGCAGGAACTGCGACTTCTCCAATTCGCTGCGCCAGTTCACGTACACGGTCTCCATCACCAACCCCTCCACGACCGACTCCTTCTCCTACGACATGGCCGTCAACTGGATGAAGGCGAAGCCGGCCGACGGCAAGGCGTACGGGCTGCACGAGCGCAGCATCATCGTGGGCCCCGGCGACACCGAGACCTACACCGCGAAGTACACCGTCAACCAGTCCTCCATCGGGCAGTTCTGGTACACCTGCCAGATCACACGGGCGCACAAGACCCGTATGTGACGGGTCACCTCACGGGCGGTCGGCCGTCCCGGCCGTCCCCGCCCCGGCTCCCGTCGGTGCCGTGCTTCTTCCGGGCGGCGAACAGCCCGGCCTGGCGGTCCGGGGGCAGATTGCCCAGCGCGATCAGCTGCGGGGCGTGCGCCAGCGCCTGCGATCTGGCCGCCTCCTTGGCCGCCCAGAGGGCGCGTACGGTGCCCTGGACCGCCTCGGACGGCTGAGCGGCGACCGCGGCGGCGCGGCGCAGCGCCACCTCGGCCGCGGCGCCGGGCGCGGTCAGCTCGGAGACCAGGCCGATCTCGTACGCGCGCGCGGCGCCCAGCCGCTCCGCCGTGCCCATCAGGGACAGCCGGGCGATCTCCCCCAAGGGCATCCGCTGCGCCATGTAGATGGACTCGTAGGCGCTGACCATCCCGTAGGTGGTGTGCGGGTCGAAGAAGGTGGAGTTCTCGGAGGCGACGATGAACTCGGCCTCGCCCAGGAGGTAGAAGGCGCCGCCGCAGGCCATCCCGTCGACGGCGGCGATGACCGGCTTCCACAGGTCGTTGGCCTTCGGGCCGATGGAGAGCATCGGGTCGTCGAGGGAGTAGGGCGAGGACGGCTGGGGGACGTCGGCGGAGCGGTCGATGCCGGTGCAGAAGGCCCGGCCGCCGGCGCCGGTGACCACCGCCGCCCGTACGGCGTCGTCGAAGCGGAACGCCCGCCAGATGGCGGCGAGTTCGGCGGCGGTGGCGAGATCCACGGCGTTGTGCCGCTCGGGCCGGTCGAGGGTGACCAGCGCGACCCCGTCCTTGATCTCCGTGCGGAGCGTCATGGCCGCTCCAGGAGCCAGCGGGGTACGGTCACGCCTGTGGGCATGGCGTGGAAGGCGACCTTCACCGGGGCGCCGATGCGCAGCCGCGCGGGGTCGACGGAGTTGAGGGCGGCGTCGGCGGCGGCGACGAGGTTGCCGACGAGGCGGATCCGCGGTGCCTCGGCCAGCTCCACGATGATCGCGTTGTAGCCGGGCCGGGCGGCGTACGCGGGCAGCAGCGGCGGGTGCGGAAGCACATAGGACCAGATGCGGCCGCGGCCGCTCATCTTCTGCCAGCGGGCGCCGAAGGACTGGCAGTGCGGGCAGCAGGGCCGGGGCGGGAAGCGCAGCTCTTCGCAGTCGGCGCAGGCCTGGATGCGCAGTTCGCCCCTGGCGGTGTACTCCCAGAACGGTGCGCCGTCGTCGTCGGCGACGGGAAGCAGCAGGTCGGCGTCGTTGCCCGGCCGATTGTCAGTGGTGGCCTTCATGCTTGGGGTCATGAGCTCTCAACTCCTCAGCAGCAGGGCCGAGGTGGGCACGCCCTCGCCCGCGGTGACCAGGCAGGTGGCGGCGTCGGGGACCTGTGCGGTGCTGGTGCCGCGCAGTTGCTTGACGCCCTCGGTGATCAGGTTGAAACCGTGTACATACGCCTCGGAGAGACCGCCGCCGCCGGTGTTGAGGGGCAGCCGGCCGCCGATCTCCAGCGCGCCGCCCTCGGTGAAGGCCGCGCCCTCACCGCGCCCGCAAATGCCGTAGCCCTCCAGCGAGAGGGGGATCAGGGGGGTGAAGGCGTCATAGATCTGTGCCACGTCGACGTCCTGCGGTCCGAGGTCGGCGCCCTTCCACAGGTGCCGGGCGGCGGTCCAGGCGGGGCCGGTGAGCGGGTCGTCGTTCCAGTAATTGACCATGCCGTGGTGCTGGGCGGGCAGGCCCTGGGCGGCGGAGTGGACGAAGACGGGCCGCTGCCGGCAGTCGCGGGCGCGCTCGGCGGATACCACGACACAGGCCAGTGCGCCGTCCGTCTCCAGGCAGTTGTCGAAGAGGCAGAGCGGCTCGCTGATCCAGCGGGCGGTCATATACATCTCGCGGGTCAGCGGGCGTTCGTACATGATCGCGGCCGGGTTCTGGTTGGCGCGGTTGCGGCAGGCGAGCGCGACGTTGAAGAGGTGGTCGCGGGTGGCACCGTATTCGTGCATATAGCGGCGGGCCAGCATGGCGATCTCGTCGGCGGGGCGCAGCAGTCCGAAGGGGCGGGTCCACTGCCCCGGGGTCGGCAGTTGGACCTGGGTGTTCTTCCAGGGGCGTGGTCCCGAACCGCGTTTGCGGGACCGCCAGGCGACGCCGACGCTCGCCTGCCCGGTGGCGATGGCGGCGGCCAGATGGGCCACCGTCGCGCAGGAACCGCCGCCGCCGTAGCCGACCTTGGAGAAGTGGGTGACGTCCCCGGCGCCGATGGCCTTGGCTATCTCGACCTCGTCGGTCTCCTCCATGGTGTAGGAGGCGAAGGCGTCCACCTCCGAGGGGGCGATCCCGGCGTCGTCCAGCGCCGCGACGATCGCCCGGCAGGCCAACGTCTTCTCGGATTCGGGGAGTTGTTTGGCGAAGGGAGTCTGTCCGATGCCGGCTATCGCCGTAGCGTCCTTGAGGGTCGCCCCCATCGCCACCTCCGTGGTCGGTCACCAGTGCTGACAGCGGAGGAGGCTACCGCTAATCTGACGGGCAGTCAGCTAGTGG
Organism: Streptomyces inhibens; assembly: GCF_003389455.1. Taxonomy (GTDB): domain Bacteria; phylum Actinomycetota; class Actinomycetes; order Streptomycetales; family Streptomycetaceae; genus Streptomyces; species Streptomyces inhibens. The sequence goes on from NZ_QUAC01000207.1 coordinate 5,515, forward strand.
TCGTCAGGTCTTTGGCGGGAGGCAGTGCGATGCACGACGACGTGGACGCGCGGGCGGACCTGGAGTACGGCGCCATCCCGAATCTGGTGCGCGCGGCCGCCCGGCGGTACGGCTCCCGGGAGGCCGTCGTCGAGGGCCGCACCCGGGTGTCGTACGCCGAGCTGGGCGAGCGGGTGGAGCGGGCGGCGGCCGCCTGTATCGCCTCCGGGGTCNGGTGGAGCGGGCGGCGGCCGCCTGTATCGCCTCCGGGGTCGCGCCCGGCGACCGCGTCGCCGTATGGGCGCCCAACACCCTCGACTGGATCGTCGCCGCCCTCGGTGCGGTCACCGCCGGCGCCGTCCTCGTCCCCGTCAACACCCGCTTCAAGGGCACCGAAGCCGCCTACGTGCTGCGCCGCACCCGCGCCAAGCTGCTGTTCGTCACCGGCACCTTCCTCGGCACGTCCTACGTCGCCTCGCTCCGCCGCGCCGCCCGGGAAGGCACCGGCCACGGCCCGCTGCCCGGACTGCCGCAGCTGGAGAAGGTCGTGGTGCTCTCCGACGACGCCCCCGCCGACTTCGTCACCTGGCAGGACTTCCTCGCCGGCGGCGCGGCGGTACCCGCCGGGACCGTCCGTGGCCGGGCCGACGCGCTGCGCCCCGACGCCCCCTCGGACATCGTCTTCACCTCGGGCACCACCGGCCACCCCAAAGGCGCCGTGATCACCCATGCACAGACCCTGCGCGCGTACGACGTCTGGAGCGAACTGGCCGGCCTCCGGGAAGGCGACCGCTACCTCATCATCAACCCGTTCTTCCACACCTTCGGCTACAAGGCCGGGGTCATCGCCTGTCTGCTGCGCGGCGCGACGATGATCCCGCAGCCGGTCTTCAGCGTGGAGACCGCGCTCGCCAACATCGCCGCCGAGCGGATCTCCGTACTCCCCGGGCCGCCCACCCTCCACCAGCAGATCCTCGACCACCCCGCCCGCGACCGGCACGACCTCTCCGCGCTGCGCCTGGTGGTCACCGGCGCCGCCGTCGTCCCCCTGGCGCTGGTCGAGCGGCTGCGCAGCGAGCTGAAGATCTCCACCGTCCTGACGGCATACGGCCTTTCGGAGAGCTCGGGCATCGTCACGATGTGCCGGCGCGGCGATCCGCCCGAGGTGATCGCCTCGACCTCGGGCCGGGCCATCCCGGGCACCGAGGTCCGCATCGTCGACGCCGCCGGCCGCCCGACGGCGCCCGGTGACCCCGGCGAGGTGCTGGTCCGCGGCTACCACGTGATGTCCGGCTACTTCGAGGACCCGGCAGGCACGGCCCGCACGCTCACCCCCGACGGCTGGCTGCGCACCGGCGACGTGGGCGTCCTCGACGCGGCCGGCAACCTCCGCATCACCGACCGCATCAAGGACATGTTCATCGTCGGCGGCTTCAACGCCTACCCCGCCGAGATAGAGCAACTCCTCGGCCGCCACCCGGACATCGCCGATGTCGCCGTCGTCGGCATACCCGACCCCCGCCTCGGCGAGGTCGGCAAGGCCTATGCGGTCCGCCGCGCCGGCTCCGCCCTCACCGCCGACGACCTGATCGCCTGGTCCCGCCGCGAGATGGCCAACTACAAGGTCCCGCGAGAGGTCGCCTTCGTCACCGAACTCCCGCGCAACGCCAGCGGCAAGGTCCTCAAGAGGACGCTGCGCGGTGCCTGCTAGTGGCGGCCGTCCCACGTTGTCGGCTCTCCCGCCGTGGTGGCTTGTCGGCGTTGCGCCTGCGGCGGGCGGTGGGTTGTCGGGTGCGGTGACGGTCCTCCGGGGCAGGGGTGGGAAGAGCGTGGTGGGGGTGTGCATGGGTGGTCCGCTGCGGGCAGTGGACGAGCCACCTTTTCCACCCACTCATGGAAGAGGACGGGGACTACACCGCCGTCCAGTCCGGGCGGCGGCCGCCGAGGGCCACCACCTTGTCGAGGAGCGGGGCGTTCTGCGGCACCGGAACCACGGGGCCGAACAGGGGACCGCTCGCCCCGGCCTCGGCCCAGGCGGAGAGCAGCGCGCAGGAGACCTTGAGGCTGTCCGCGTCGGGCGCGTACTCCTGGCCCGTGGCGCGCGCCAGGTCCCAGCCGTGCAGCACCAGCTCATTGAGCGCGACCCGGCCCGCGACGGAGCCCGGCAGGGCGACACCGCCCGCCTCGGTCTCCCCCTCCCATGCCTGCGGGGCGCGCCAGGCTTTCACCATTCCCGCGAGGTTCCGGTCCAGTTCGGCCCGCCAGCCGGGACTCACATCGGGCCGGAACACATCGGGGGAGGTGCTGGTCGTCGGGCCGAGCTCTTTGCGCGCCACGTCCTGGAAGGCGGCCGTCAGCCCGACGAGATGCCCCAGGAGGTGGCGTACGGCGTACTTCTCGCACGGTGTGGGCGCATCGAGCTGGTCATCGGCCGTCTGCGCCGCGAGCCGCGACACCAGCCGGGTCTGCGCCGCGAAGTCGATCATCTCGCTCATCATCCGGGTCCTTCCGTCTTGGGCCGTCGCCGCGGGCCCTCACCAGGGGCGGTCCTGGCCGGGTACCGCCGCTCCCAGTGAAGACGCCGCAGACGCCCGGAACTCATCGCCACACCGCCGGCCGCCCTCGTGCCACCCCGGCTACTCCGTATACCGCTCCCGCAGCGTCGCCTTGATCACCTTGTTCAGTGGCCCGCCGCGCGGCAGCTCGTCGATGAGCTCCAGCTGCTCCGGCAGCTTCTGCGTCATCAGCCCGGCCGCCCGCAGATGCGCGGTCAGCATGCCCAGGGTCAGCGGCGGGGCATCCGGATCCGCGGGCGTGATCACCGCGCACACCCGCTCGCCGCGGGCGCGGTCCGGCAGCCCGATCACCGCCGCCTCCGCCACCGCCGGATGGGTGTGCACCAGATCCTCGATCTCCTGCGCCGAGATGTTCTCGCCCTTGCGGATGATGATGTCCTTGAGCCGCCCGGTGAGCACAAGGTGTCCGTCGGGACGCAGATGTCCCAGGTCACCGGTGTGGAAGTAGCCGTCGGCGTCGAACGCCTCGGCGGTCAGCGCCGGATCCGTGTAGCGCCGGAAGAGCATCGGTCCCTTGAGCGTGACCTCCCCGGACTCCCCGGCTTCGGCCTCGGTCCCGTCCGGTCGCACGATCCGCACCCGCGCGCCCGCCACCGGTCTGCCGACCGTCCGGGACAGCTGCTCATCGTTGTCGTACGGCGTGCCCATGGCGATCATCGGGCACTCGGTCATCCCGTATCCGTGCACGATCGCGCACGCCAGCTCCCGCCCGGCCGCCGTATACAGCTCCGGCGGCATCGGCGCCCCGCCGCCGGACAGCAGCCGCAGGGACGGGATCAGCCGCCCGGCGTGCGGCAGCTCCTTGCGGTAGCGGCGGGACTCGTCCAGGAACGCCTGGTAGAAGGCGGTGCTGCCGCCGGCCATCGTGACGCCCCGCCGTCGGTAGACGGCGGCCGCGCGGCCCGGCTCGAAGCTGTCCAGGACGACCGCGGGAAATCCGCTGACCAGCATGGCGATGACATAGTCCGGGCCGGCGATATGCGCGTACGGGAAGGCGATCGAGCCGATGTCGTCGGCGGACATACCGAGCGCGGTGGCCAGTCCGACGCCGCCGGCGATGAGGGTGGCGTCGGTGTGCTCGACGCCCTTGGGGGCGGAGGTGGTGCCGGAGGTGTAGTAGATCCAGGTGGTGCCGCCGTTCTCGCCGCCGGGCGCCCGCCCGGGCTCCCCACCCGGATCGGCGGTCGGCAGCCCGCCCTCCACCGAGATCACCCGGACCCCGTCCCCGGCCGCCTTCCGCACCATCGCGGTGTGGTCGAACCCGCGCCAGATGCCCGGCACCAGCACATATTGCGCCGCCGACTCGGCCAGGATGAAGCCGACTTCGCGCTCCCGGTGGAGGGGGATGATCGGCGTCTGTACGGCCCCGAGCCGGGCCAGCGCGAGCGAGGCGAGCACCGTCTCGATCCGCGTCGGCAACTGCCAGGCCACCCGGGTCCCGGCTCCGATCCCCAGCTCCCGGAACCCGGCCGCCACCCGCAGCGCCTCGTCCCGTACCTCGTCGAAGGTGACGGTCCGCCCGTCCTCGTCGAAGAACATCGGCGCCCCGCGCGAGGCCCCTGCCCGGTACTCGACCAGTTCCCAGAGCGTCTGTATGCGAGCGGGTTCGAACACGGCGCGCCTCCTGGCTGCGAGCAGGGCGGAACGTGGCCCGGCCCGGCGACCTCACCAGGGCCGAATGGCGCGACTGTAGCAGCGGATCTGACGGTGCGTCAGTATGTCTGTGACCGTTGGCCTCACGGCCGGTGGCGGTCCTCCGCGCCGAGGTTCGCGGTGAGGGGCGCGTGGCGGTCGAGAGCGGTGACATCGGCGGGCTGCGGGCGATGGCGGTCGGCCATCGCGGGTGTGGCGGCGGTGCCGACGATCGCGACCGTGAAAGCGACCAGGGCTATGGCGTGCTTGATGCGGGGCACTGTGGCTCCTTCAGTGACGGCGGAACAGCTGCTCGTCACGAGAGACTAGTAACGATAGGACGTCTGTTCGGTCGCTTGGCCGAAACTGGTGCGGTGTACCGGAACGCCGAAGCGGTCGTGAAATGGCCGCAGGGACCGGTGTCGATGGCTCCCCTCCAGCCATCGAACCGACCCCTGCGATCCCCCGAAAACCCTTGCTCAGTGTGGCTCTACTTCGGATCCCCGAGCGGCGCGTGCTTGTCCTGGGCGCTCATGGTGCCGACGGTGGTCCCGTCCGCGGTGACCGGCTTCGCGGCGGCCTTCTTGGCGATACGGGGTGCGGCGATGGGCGCGTGCTTGTCCATCGGCTTGATGATGGGCTTCTTGCTCGGCTGGATGTTGCTCTCTTCGGTGCTCACGGTGACCAACTCCTGTGTATGGGCGCTTTCAGAAGGCCCGGCCGGCGACTCCCCCGTGGGTCGCCGGACGGGCATTCCAGGGCCGCTCACCCTAACGGTGGGGCCTAGCAACCGAGCCGCTTGCCCCCCGAGGCGGCGGATCGGCACTAGAGAGACTGACCGGTCGCGATGAACGATCGATAAACGTCGGCGCTAACGTCCTGACCTGTGGCTCCGCGCCCGCACACTTATGCGGCGGCGGCCAGGGCGAGCAGCGACTGCACCTCGCGGACCTCCGGCGAGCCCAGGCGTTCGTAGACGGGCAGGGCTTCCTGCCAGCACACGCGCGCACGGCCGGTGTGGCCTATGGCGTTGAGCGCGCGCCCCAGCAGCGTCAGGGCGTTGGCCCGCCACCACTCCCCGCCGACGCCACGCAGGGCCGTGAGCGCCTGTTCGGCGTGGTTGGCGGCCTGGGTCGGACGGTGGTCGCCGAGGTCGATCTCGCCCAGCCTGAAGTAGGTCACGCCTTCCCAGAAGCGCTGGCGGTTGTCCTGGAAGATGGCCAGCGCCTCGGTGAGTTGCTGGGCGGCCTCGTCCAGACGTCCGGCGCGGGTGAAGGCCAGGCCGAGGGTGTACATGCCGTTGGCCAGCCGCCTGGTGGCGCCGAGCTTCCGGTAGATGTCGATGCCCTCTTTGGCGAGGCGTATGGCGCTGTCCAGCCGCCCGGTCTCCAGGTGCACCCGGGCCAGATTGCACAGTGCGCTGGCTTCCGACTGCTTGTTGTGGTCGTCGCGGAAGGCGGTACGCGCCTGGCTCAGGTACGGCTCGGCGTCGGCGTAGCGCTGCTGGATGATGGCGATGATGCCGCGGTCGTTGGGCGCGTTGGAGGAGGAGAACGCGTCCTCCGTGGCCAGCCCCAGCAACATGGCCGACCGGGCGTGCGCATCCGCGTCGTCGAGCCGTCCGGCGAGGGTGTGCACATTCGTCAGCGAGGTGTGCAGCCGGGCCTCGGCGTGCTGGTCGCCGAGGTCTCGCGCGGCGGCCAGCAGGATCTTGTTGGCCTGCTCGTACTGATGCGAGTCGGCGCTGGACTCGGCGAGGTCCAGCGTCAGCAGCAGCAGGTCGACGGCTCGGCGCAGGGCGCCCTCCGTGGTCGACTGCTGAGCGCACGCCAGCAGGCAACGGGCCTCCCCGAAGAGCCACTTCAGCGCCTCGGGGCGGTCGGCGAACTCCAGACCCGGGTAGTTGGTCGGCTCCATGTGGTCGACGAGGCGGTCGCCCGGCCGCTCCAGCGCGTACATGTGCGCGGCCGTCGTCAGATAGAAGTCCAGCAGCCGCGACAGGGCCGCCTCCCGCTCGGACGGCGGGTGTTCGTCCCGCTCGGCGCAGGCGCGTGCGTAGAGGCGTACCAGGTCGTGGAAGCGGTACCGGCCGGGCGCGGCCGATTCGAGCAGGGAGGCGTCCACGAGGGACTCGATCAGTTCCTCGGCCGGTTCGAGCGGGAGATCGAGAATCGCCGCCGCGGCCGCGAGCGAGATGTCCGGGCCGTCTGCGAGCCCCAGCAGCCGGAAGGCGCGCGCCTGCTGCGGCTCCAACTGGCCGTAGCCCAGCTCGAAGGTGGCCTTGACGGCGAGGTCGCCGGCGCGGAGTTCGTCCAGGCGGCGGCGTTCGTCGGCGAGCTTGCTGGCCAGGGTGGAGACCGTCCACGTACGGCGGGCGGCCAGCCGGGAGGCGGAGATACGGATGGCCAGCGGCAGGAAGCCGCAGGCGCCGACGACGGCCATGGCGGCCTGACGTTCGGAGTTGACGCGCTCCTCGCCCACGATGCGGGTGAAGAGGGCCAGGGCCTCCTCGGGGCTCATCACATCCAGATCGATCAGATGCGCCCCGGCGAGATCGATCATCCGTGCCCGGCTGGTGATCAGCGCGGCGCAGCCCTCCGCGCCGGGCAGCAGTGGGCGGATCTGCGCGGCGTCCCGGGCGTTGTCCAGCAGCGCCAGTACGCGGCGTCCGGCGAGGGTGGAGCGGTAGAGGGCGGAGCGCTCCTCCAGGCCGTCGGGGATGGCGGAGTCGGGCGTGCCCAGGGCCCGCAGGAAGGAGCCGAGCACGGCCTCCGGTTCGCAGGGATTGTGGCCGGCGCCCTGGAGGTCGACATAGAGCTGCCCGTCGGGGAAGTGCTCGCGGGCGGCGTGCGCGACATGGACGGCGAGGGTCGTCTTGCCGACGCCGCCGATGCCGGTGAGCGCGGAGACGGCCATCACGCTGCCCTCGGCGGTGGCGAGTTGCTGGCCGAGCTCGGCGACGAAGGCGCGGCGTCCGGTGAAGTCGGCGACGGTGGCCGGGAGCTGCTGGGGGCGGACCACGACGGGGTCGGCGGCGTCCGGACCGTCGGTGACGACCGGCGGCAGGTCCAGATCGGGGTCGGCACGCAGAATGCGCTGCTGGAGGTCGGCGAGCGAGGCGCAGGGGTCGACGCCGAGTTCGTCGGCGAGCAGCCGGCGGGTGTCGGCGTAGACGGCGAGCGCCTCGGCCTGCCGTCCGCTGCGGTACAGCGCCAGCATGAGCAGTTCGCGCAGCCGCTCGCGCAGCGGGTGGGCGGCGGTCAGCGCGGTCAGCTCGGACACCGCCTCGGCGTGGCAGCCGGCTTCCAGGACGAGTTCGATGCGGGTCTCGGTCAGCGACAGCCGCCACTCGTGGAGGCGGGTGCGCTGGGTCTCGACGTACGGGCCTGCGAGGTTGGCCAGCGGCTCGCCGTCCCACAGGGCCAGTGCCTTGTCGAGGAGTTCGCGGGCACGGGGGCGGTCCCCGGCGGCCTTGGCCTTCTCCGCCTCGGCAGCGTGCTGTTCGGCGAGGTCGTGGTCGAGATCCAGGGGGCGACCGTCCACCGGGCGGATGGCATAGCCACCGGACTCGCTGACCAGGGCGTCGGCGTCGGCGCCCAGCGCCTTGCGGAGCCGGGAGGCGTAGGTGCGCAGCGCGGCGAGCGCGGCATGCGGGGGTTCGTCGCCCCACAGGGCGTCGACGAGTTCGGACGCGGTGGCGGTACGTCCACCGCGCAACAGGAGCGCGGCGAGCAGCGCACGCTGCTGTGGGGAGCCCACTGCCAGCGGCGTTGCACCGCGCCAGGCCCGTACGGGACCGAGCACGGTGAAGCGGAGCCGCTCCCGCCCCGGACCGTCGTCCATGGTGTCCCCCTGCTCTGAGCCATCTGTCGCACCGTACGCACCCTTTCGCTGTGCGCAACGGTCAGTCTGCCTTGTCGCGCCCGCTTCCGTCAGTAGGGGTCCGGACCGTGCACAAAGCCTCCCCGGCTGATGGGGGCGGGGGCGGGGCGGCGCATGCCGGGGGCGCGGAGGCTGAGCTTCCGTGCGCCCCCTGTTGCGGCATTGCCCTCCACGTTACTGACGGATCGTCAGATCGGCGCTACCGTGTCCGGCATGGAGACCTTCCCCAGGATCATCTCGGTGGACGACCACACGGTGGAGCCCCCCAACGTCTGGCGGGACCGGCTCCCGTCGAAGTACCACGACATCGGCCCGCGCATCGTCCGCGCACCCCTGAAGGAAATGACCTTCGTGGGCGGCAGGTTCGCCCCGAAAATGGGCGCGACGGGCGATGACGGACCGATAGCCGACTGGTGGGTCTACGAGGACCTGCACCGGCCGCTGACCCGCCTCGACACCGCCGTCGGCTACTCCCGAGACGAGATCAAACTCGAAGGCATCACCTACGAGCAGATGCGCCCCGGCTCCTTCAGCGTCCCCGAACGCCTCGCCGACATGGACGTCAACCACGTCCAGTCCGCCCTCTGTTTCCCCACCTTCCCCCGCTTCTGTGGCCAAACTTTCACCGAGGCCAAGGACCGCGAACTGGGCCTGCTGGGCGTGCGGGCGTACAACGACTGGATGGTGGAGGAGTGGTGCGGCCCGCAGGCGCGCGGCCGGCTGATCCCGCTCACCCTCGTCCCCCTCTGGGACGCGGAGCTCGCCGCCACCGAGGTGCGGCGCAACGCGGCTCGCGGCGTACGGGCGGTCTGCTTCAGCGAGATCCCTCCGCACCTGGGGCTGCCCAGCATCCACACCGATCACTGGGACCCGTTCCTGCGTGCCTGCGACGAGACCGGCACGGTCATCGCCATGCATATCGGCTCCTCGTCGAAGATGCCGTCAACCTCCGCCGATGCCCCGCCCGCCGTCGGCTCCACGATCACGTTCGCCAACTGCTGCTTCTCGATGGTCGACTGGCTGATGAGCGGCAAGTTCGACCGTTTCCCCGACCTGAAGATCATGTACGCCGAGGGCCAGATCGGCTGGATCCCGTACATCCTGGAGCGCGCAAACGTCGTCTGGGAGGAGAACCGCGCCTGGGGCGGCGTCGCCGACAAGGTCCTGCGCCCACCGTCCGAACTCTTCACCGAGCACGTCTACGGCTGCTTCTTCGACGACGCCTTCGGCCTGAAGAACCTGGACGCGATCGGCGTCGGCAATGTGCTGTACGAGACCGACTACCCGCACTCCGACTCGACATGGCCGAAGTCGAGAGAGGTCGGCGAGGCGCAGATGGGCCACCTGCCACCGGACGTCGTGGAGCGCATCGTCCGGGGGAACGCGATCGAACTGCTGGGGCTGACGGGGGAGGGGCTCTGGGGGCCGTCGGCGCCGGGGGCGTAGGGCCGACCTCACCGCTTTATGGCGAGATCGTGGTGCTCGACGGCGGGAAGGTGGAGGCGTCCGGCACCCACGAGGAGTTGCTCCGCCCCAGCCGACCTGCCTACCAGCCGACCTGCCGGGCCCTGCTGGGCGTGCACGGCGCGTAGCGCGCGGCCCGGACGACGCGGGATCCCGGGGCGGGGTACCGGGGTGGGCATCGCGAGGGGGACGTCCGGGCAGAGTGTCCGGCCCAGGGGGACGGACACTCTGCCACCTGGCGGGGCGTCACCGCGCTCGGGTATACCGGGAGGGCAGAGGACCGGCTCCGGAAGGAACCTCCATGTACGACCGAGAGAGCAGCCGAGCGCCGAAGAGCCGGGACACCTCGGCGGACCGCACCTCCCCGGCCCGGGCGGGGGCGCCCGCCGAGGCCCTGCTCGCCCTCCAGCGCTCGGCCGGGAACGCCGCCGTGGTCCAGATGGTGCGCCGGGCCTGCGCCTCCGGTGCCGCCCAGGACCGGCACCGGCGCGGCCCCGGCTGCGGCCACGGGGAGGAGCGGCAGCCTACGGCGCAGCGCTCCGCCGTGCACGGCGTCCTGCGCAGCGGCGGCCAGCCGCTCGACGACCGCAGCCGCGCCGACATGGAGGCGCGCTTCGGGGCCGACTTCTCCGATGTGCGCCTCCATACCGACGCCGCCGCCCGGGCCTCAGCCGCCGAACTCGGCGCCGCGGCCTACACCTCCGGCAGCCACATCGTCGCCGGGCCCTCCGGCGTCGACCGGCACACCCTCGCCCATGAACTGACCCATGTCCTCCAGCAACGCTCGGGACCGGTGGCCGGGACCGACCGGGGCGACGGACTGCGCGTCAGCGATCCGTCGGACCGGTTCGAGCGCGAGGCGGAGGCCACCGCCCGCCGGGTGATGAGCCGCCCGGCGACCGCCGCCCCCGCTGCCGGGGACCCGCCCGCTCAGGCCGCGCAGACCTCCGGGGGGACCGGCGACGTCCAGCGCATGCACCACCCGGCCAAGATCGACGACGAGGTTCGGAGGCTGGTCGCCCAGGCGGAGAGCAGCGTCGACGCGTACATCGCCGACTACGGCACCTGGCAGGTGAACCGCGGGAACGTCAAATGGCTCACGAACAACGCGGACCTCAACGACTCGTTCGAGAATCTTGAGAACCGGGTGGGCCCGCCCCAGGGGCGCGGCAAGGCGGATCTGGTGGCCGCCTTGGAGGCGACAATCCGCGCCGACCTGACCAGCACCTCGTCGGAGACGGTGGCGAACACCCGGACGGCGGCGCTCGACGCGAAGCGCAAGCTGGTCCTTGGCCGCACGGGCGACACCGGCCCGTGGGCCACGTACCAGCAGGGCAAGCCCCAGGTCGGGGACCGGCTGCCCGAAAGCGCACGGATGGGCCGTCGGCTGAACACCGCCAAGTGGTCCGTTCCCGTCAACTTCGCCTTCATGGACGGAGGCATCGCGGAGCGCGCCGTGTTCAAGATCGTCACCAGCCTCGGTTCGCAGATCGAAGGCATGCTGATCGGCGGGCAGCTCCACGCGGGCAACTTCTGGCAGGAGATCGAGAACCTGGGCGACAGCCCGCTCTGGGACAGCGGCAAATCGGCCGACGACGGCGGCCCCCAGGCGATGCTGGGGCACGAGATCCTCCAGCTCATCGAGTCCGGCTACCGGTTCTACGGCCGGGAGAGCACCTATGCGCAAGGCGGCGCCCGGCTGGTCGCGGTCCACCCCGACCGGCCCGCGCCCGCGGTCGGGGACAAGACCCAGCCGCTCACCATCCCCTGAGCCCTCGCTACGAGACCTCTCCCCCGAGCCGACGACGGCCGGACAGGCAGGTCGAGTGGCCGCGCCTCCCCTGACAGCGCCCGCTTATCATGTGCAGGTCAATGCTCATGACGGGGGAACGGGGGAGAGCAGATGGCTTTCTTCACCCTCGCAGCCGAGCGCACCGCCGCATCCGGTCGGCGCGTTCGGCTCGAAGCCACATCTGCAAAGGAAGTCATGCGTCACCACCGAACACTTGCCATCGTCGGAACCCTGTTCGCCTTGGCATCGGTTTCCGCTTGCGGCGGCCTGCCCTCCGCGGGTTCGCCCCAGGAAGCCGGGAACTTCCTCACGGGGACGCTCGGCTGCGAGCGCATCGACTTCGCCTCGCCCCGCGAGGTGCAGCAGGCGCAGGCCATGGGGATGCGGGGCATCAACGGCGGCGGCGAGTGCGACGAACCGGCGCGCGGCGACGGTGACGCCGACTTCCTCACCATCGAGGACATGGAGGCGTTCCAGACCGCCGTCAAGGCGGACGAGGACGAACAGGACGACCTCATGATCGGCGACGACTTCGCCGTCGACCCCGGCAGCGACGATCAGCGGCGCGAACTCCTCAATGCCGGGCTGCTGTTCCTTAATTGCACCCCGGACTTCAAGGCGCCGTCGGGCAGCACGGTCGAGGACGGCGAGGTCGAAGGCTGCGCCACGACCGACTATTCGGAGGACCTTGACTGAGTCCCGCCGACGGATCCACGCGGATGTCGTTCGCGTGGATCCGTTCCGTGGTCGCGGACGGTCACCCACCCCCACCCCCCATCACTCACCCGAGGGGAGTGGGGGTATCCAGGCTTCGCGCTACCGTCGGCGCCGGATTGATCCCATGCCCAGGGCATGGGCCATTCCCACCACTTCGGCCGACGCCGGGAATTCGCGGTGTCGGTTCCGGCGACGCAGGGCGCCGGCGCCATCAAGGCAGGTTTTCCACAGGGGATCAACACGAACGGCCCCGCCCCGTACGCTGACAGTGACGAGCTGTACAGAGAGGGGCAGGCCGTGTCTTCAGATGCTACGCCGGACCCGTACGCCGAGCCGGTGGTCTTCGGTCAGCGCATGCAGATCCTCCGGACCCGCAGAGGGATGAGCCGCAACGTCCTGGCCGGTCTGCTGGGCAAGTCGCCGAGCTGGGTGAAGCAGATCGAGGCCGGGCGTCTGCAGATGCCCAGGCTGCCTGTGGTCCTCCGTATCGGGGAGGCTCTCAGGGTTCGGGACCTGTCCGAGCTGACCGGTGATCAGTCGACGTCGATCGGCCTGTTCGAGGGACCAGGTCATGTGCGTCTGCCTCAAGTACGTACTGCGATCGATGCATTCCCGTTGACCACGCAGCGAGCGGCGCCGTCCCCGGTGCACCTTCGTGAACGGCTGACCCGGGCCTGGAGCGCCCGGCACTCCGCGCCGAACCACCGCGACATCATCGGGGGTCTTCTGCCGGCGCTCATCCAGGATGCGCAGCTTGCCGTGCTGCAAGCCGACTCGGCGCGCGAGCGGCGGGTGGCACAAGGTCTGCTCTCCGGGGCGTACAGCCTGAGCCAGTTCTTCCTCGCGTACCAGCCGGATGCCTCGTTGCTGTGGCGGGTCGTCGAGCGCGCGATGATCTCTGCGCAGGAATCGGAGGATCCGCACACCATCGGCGTGTCCGCGTGGCTGGCGACACAGGCGCACCGCGACAGCGGGCCGGCCCATTTCGACGCAGCCGACGCGGTGAACCTGGAGACCCTCCGCTACCTGGATGCACTCCTGCCGGATGCGAGTAATGACGTGCTCGCTATCGCCGGTGCGCTGCAGTTCGAGGCCGGATACACCGCAGCCCGCCGGGGGGAGACGGGAACTGCATGGCGTTACTGGGACAAGGCCCACGCCATCGCAGAACGGCTGCCGGCCGACTACTACCACCCCGTGACCTCGTTCTCCCAGGCCGTCATGGGGGCACACGCGGTCACGGTCGCGGTCGAGCTGCACGCGGGCGCGGAGAGCGTACGGCAGGCGTCGGCCGCGGATGCTATGACGATCCCCTCCCGGCCCCGGCGTGCGCGGCACCGCATCGAGGAGGCGCGTGGCTATCAACTCGATGGTCAAGCGGAGGCGGCTCTCGCGGCTCTCGACAAGGCGTACGAGGCCGCACCGGAGACCATCCGCTACAACGGCTACGCACGGCGCATCGTCTTGGAAGAGGCGGAGTCGAAGAGCCCTGCGCAGCGGCGGAGGGCGAGTGAACTTGCCGTGAAGATCGGCGTATTGGCGGCCTGAGCAAGGGGGCACAAAGTGTGCCCCCTCTCCTTGCCCTGGGGCCATACGGTCAGTCATCGCACGACTACCGAAGACCCCCGCGACCGCGCGAACGGCCCGGAGGCATGGCCAACGCCTCGTAGGAGCGTCGACATGCCGCACTGTATCGCCCGTATCTTCGAGCCGCTGTTGCGGCTGTTACTGCCCGCACCGGGACGTCATCGCTCGGAGGGCATGTACCCGTACGTGTCCATGCAGCCGCGTACGGATCGGCCGCCTGTGCGGTCGCGGCTGGTGCGCGTACAGATGGTGCGGGGCGAGGACAGCGTCATGGTGCGCCCGTATCTGGTGGCGTACGAACGGCGGCAGGAGGATCGGCTCCACTGCGCCTGTCGGTACGCCCGACGGTCGGACGCGCAGGGCGTGGGCCTCGGCCGCTGGTCGGCACATGGGGCGGAGGTGGCCGCGCGATGAGCGAGCCGCAGGCGGTCACCCGGCTGCTGCCGTGGGTGAGCCCCGACGGGAAGACCTGCTTCCTCGTGAGCGACGGCAAGGGGGAGGGCGGGCTCTCCCGTGTCGCGGACCGCATCGAAGCCGTACAGCTCGACATGGCGTACGGGCTGCTCGATCACGCGGCCGGCATGCTCGGGGACAGCAAGGTGCCGGAGCAGGAACTCCGCTTTCTTGGCTGCCAGTTGAGTGCGGCGCTCAGAGACGTATGCCGCCTCGCGGAGAGCAGGCGCACGCGCCTGTCGGAGTCGGAGTTGGAGTCGGAGTGCGATGGCTATGAGGCCGAGCGAGGAGAGGGCGGGCGGCCGGGTGCCAAGTAACTTCCCACCAGTACGGACGAGGAGGCGCCGGTAGGCGCGATTCTTGCGGTTGCTGTGCGGCGGGTGGGCGGGCGTGGGTGGTCCGGCCGGCGGGCGTAGCCCCGTGGTGTCGTGCCCGTGGGGTGACGGCGCTCCTGAGGAAACGGCGGACAGCATTCCAGATTCGAAGATTTTTCTAGAAAAAGATTCCATAATTGCTGTCCATCGGGGCACACTTGGCTGGTGCCGCTCAAGGGCTTGGCGAGGTGCTGGACCCCTGCGTGCATCTGTATCCCGCCCTGGGGAGGGTCGTGTGACTGCGGCGCTTCGGGGTTCCGGCCCCACGGGTAGGTGTCGTGACCGGGAAGGCGGGGCCGCCCCCGTTCCAGCTGCGCTCAAAGAGGAGGCTTCTGGTGAGGATCAAGGGTTATCAGTACTTCTGTGGGGAGTGCAGGTTCCGCACCTCCCGGCGGAGTCAGTCGCAGAGTCTCGACGAGATGCAAGAGCACTACGAAAAGCGCCACCCTGGAATTTACCCGCCTGAGCTCCTCTATCGAGTCAAGATAAAGCGAGGCCTGTTCGGATAGAGCCGGGACGGTCGCGCACTCGCCGCCTGCTGTCAATAGATCTCTGACTCATGTCGCTGGGTTGTGTCTCTCCGATTGTGACCGGAGAGACAGAACCGAGTGCGAAGAGGCCGGTCATGGCCACATAATCATCGGCTGGCCCTCCATTACAGCGCCATGGATTTCCAGTCGGGTGCCCACGTTGTTCTGCATCATCGCCACCCACTCGTTGTAGAACCGGGTGCCGGCCAGCGGCCCGCTCTCGCCCGGCCCAACCCTGTGCATCGCGAGCGCCCAGGAGTTGCAGACCAGCACCAGTTGCTCGGCGTCCTCGACGCCACTGTTCCGCAGCGCCGCAGCCGCCCTGCGCTGATCTGCGACGACGTCGTCTTCATCCAGGAGCTGTTGAAGGTCGGCGCGGGCCGAGTGCGGCTCGTTGAACACCGCCCACCGGAACCGTCCGGAGGGTCCCGAGGACGACCATGGCGCGTGGACCGCCATCCAGCTCCATCCGGGCCCCGACCGCCCTGTGGAGGCCGGGGACTCCTTGTCCGGCATGATGCCGTTGAACGGGGTTGTCTGGGTGGGATGTGCGCTCAGCCTCTTCAAAGCTCCTCCTTGGGCCTGCTTCGCGCCAAGTCATTTCCGTAGCGGCGATTGCGCACGGCGCTGCGCCCGAAGGTGACGCCTTCCTGGTCACCGACGTCCGCCAGGTGCGCGCAGGGGTTCGGCGCACTCGCCGAGCCTTTGTGCGTCGCATCTCAAGTGTGCCCCGAACGGCCAAAGTTGCGAAGCGCTTTTCTAAAAGGATCTTCTAATTTGGGAAGGTTGTCGTTTCGTGCGGTCGATGGTTTTCCATGCCGTGAGGTGGTGCCTCCCTGCCCCGGCCGCGGCCCCCTCCAGTCGTGGCTGGTCATTCTGATGCGTTGCGCGTTCCGGCCCTTGCCTGATGATGCGTGAGGCACGACGATGTCTCGCGCAAGCTATATGACGATCCGTCAGATATGGCTGGAGGGCACGCGTGGACGGAACGGACGGCACGGACGGCATGGACGGCACGGACAGCGTGGGCGGTGGCGGTGTATGGCGGCCCGAGGGCGGGCGCCTGGCGTACGGTATGCAGCTTCCGGTGCAGTCGCAGAGCACCCTCTACGCGGAGAGCTGGGAGGCCGCGGCGGGACCCGCCGATCTCGTCGAGCTCGCGCGGGCCGCCGACCGGTACGGATTCGCGTATATCGCCTGCTGTGAGCACATCGCGATCCCGCGGCGACTGGCCGAGGCGATGAGCACGGTCTGGTACGACCCGGTCGCCACCCTCGCGCATCTGGCCGCGGTCACCGAGCGGGTCCGGCTGCTGAGCCATGTCGCGGTGGTCGGGTTCAGGCACCCGCTGATCACGGCCAAGCAGTACGCGACGCTGGACCGGCTCTCCGGCGGGCGGCTGATCCTCGGGGTCGGTGCGGGGCATGTGGCGGAGGAGTTCGAGGCGCTGGGCGTGGACTTCGCGCGGCGTGGGGCGGTGCTGGACGAGACGGTCGATGCGCTGAAGGCGGCGCTCGGCCCGGAGGAGTTCCCGAAGTTCGCGGGGGAGCGATTCGCGTTCGAGGGGCTGGGGCAGGCGCCGCGGCCCGTGCAGACGCCGCGGCCGCCGATCTGGGTGGGCGGCTCCTCGCCCGCCGCCGTACGCCGGGCCGCGGAGCGCGGTGACGGCTGGCTGCCGCAGGGCGACCGGCGCGAGCAGCTGCCCGCGCAGATCGCCAAGCTGCGGCGGCTGCGGGAGGCGGCCGGGGTCGGGGAACCGGCCGCGATCGGCACCATCGCCGAGCCGCTGTACGTCGGCGATCCGGGATGGGCGGTCGGCCGGCGGACCCTGTCCGGGGCGCCGGAGCGGATCGCGGACTCGCTGCGGGAGTACGGCGCGATGGGCGTGCACCAGATCCAGGTGCGGTTCCGCAGCCGCAGCCGCAGCGAGTTGGTCGATCAGATGGCGGCGTTCGCCGCCGATGTCGCGCCGCACCTGAACTGAGCATCCGGACCTGAAGCGAGCGGCCGTATGTGAAGCGAGCATCCGGACCTGAGCCGAGCGGCCATACGTGAAGCGAGCGGCCGTACGTGAAGCGAGCGGCCGCACCTGGGTCGAGCATCCGCACCTGAACCGAGCGGGCGCACCTGAGCCAAGCATCCGCACCCGAACCGAACAGCCAAGGAGGCTTTCATGGGCAAGCTGGACGGGCGTGTCGTCCTCATCACCGGTGCGGCGCGCGGACAGGGCGAACAGGAGGCGCGGCTCTTCGCCGCCGAGGGGGCGAAGGTGGTGCTCGCCGACGTCCTCGACGACCAGGGGGAGGCGCTCGCCAAGGAGATAGGGGAGGGGCGGGCCGCCTATGTCCACCTGGACGTGCGCCAGGAGGGCGACTGGAGCGCCGCCGTCGCCGCTGCCAAGCAGGCCTTCGGGAAGATCGACGGTCTGGTCAACAACGCCGGCATCCTGCGCTTCAACGAGCTGACCAGCACTCCGCTCGACGAGTTCTTGCAGATCATCCAGGTCAATCAGGTCGGCGCCTTCCTCGGCATCAAGACCGTCGCGCCCGAGATCGAGGCCGCCGGGGGCGGCACCATCGTGAACACCGCCTCGTACACGGGCGTCACGGGCATGGCCTACGTCGGCGCGTACACCGCCACCAAGCACGCGATCGTGGGTCTGACCAGGGTCGCCGCACTCGAACTCGCGGCCAAGAAGATCCGGGTGAACGCCGTGTGCCCGGGCGCCATCGACACCGCCATGAGCAACCCGGCCCAGCTCGACCCGGAGGCGGACGGCGAGGAGGCCGCGCAGGCCCTCGACGAGCTGTACAGGAAGCTCGTACCGCTGGGGCGGATCGGGCGTCCGGAAGAGGTCGCCAAGCTGGCGCTCTTCCTGTCCTGCGAGGACTCGTCGTACATCACGGGGCAGCCGTTCGTCGTCGACGGCGGATGGCTGGCCGGGGTCAGCATCTTCTGAGGTGTGACGGTGCGTCAGTTCGCCTGGTGAGGGCTCTTGACGCTCCTGGCGTGCGATGGAACAGTCGGCACATCGAATCTGACGGTACGTCAGAAAATGCAGAGGGACGGTGAACCTCCATGGAATTCGGGCTCTTTGTACAGGGATACGTGGGCAAGCGGGCCGAGACCGACCCGCTCGCGGAGCACAAGGCGCTGATGGAGGAGACCGAGTACGTCATCCAGGCGGACACCTCCGGCTTCAAGTACGCCTGGGCGTCCGAGCACCACTTCCTGGAGGAGTACTCCCACCTCTCCGCCAACGACGTCTTCCTGGGCTACCTCGCCCACGCCACCGAGCGGATCCACCTGGGATCCGGCATCTTCAACCCGCTCGCCCAGGTCAACCACCCGGTGAAGGTCGCCGAGAAGGTCGCCATGCTCGACCATCTCTCCGAGGGCCGCTTCGAGTTCGGCAGCGGGCGCGGGGCCGGATCCCACGAGATCCTCGGCTTTCTGCCCGGCATCACCGATATGAACCACACCAAGGAGATCTGGGAAGAGACCATCGCCGAGTTCCCGAAGATGTGGCTCCAGGAGGAGTACGTCGGGTTCCAGGGCAAGCACTGGCAGCTGCCGCCGCGCAAGATCTTCCCCAAGCCGTACGGGGCCTCGCACCCGGCGATGTGGTACGCGGCCGGATCGCCGTCCTCCTACGCCATGGCGGCGAAGAAGGGCCTGGGCGTCCTCGGCTTCAGCGTCCAGAAGGTCTCCGACATGGAGTGGGTGCTGGAGCAGTACAAGACGGCGATCCGGGACGCCGAGCCCGTCGGCGACTTCGTCAACGACAACGTGATGGTGACGTCGACGGCGATCTGTGCCGAGACGCATGACAAGGCCGTGGAGATCGCCGTCAACGGGGGGCTCAACTACCTTCAGTCGCTGGTGTTCCGCTACCACGACACCTTCCCGCGGCCCGAAGGCATCCCCGAGTGGCCCGAGCTGCTGCCCGACTACACCACCGAGATCATCGAGCTGCTGATCGCCGAGGAGCTGATGATCTGCGGCGACCCGGACGAGGTGCTCCGGCAGTGCAAGCGCTGGGAGCAGGCCGGCGCCGATCAGCTGAGCTTCGGGCTGCCGATCGGGGTGTCGTACGAGGACACCATGAACACCATCAAGCTCATCGGTGAGCACGTGATCCCGAAGATCGACACAGATCCGGTGCACCGGACGACCCGGTTCCGGCAGGCGGCGGGCAGCTGATTCCGCCGGGTTCCGCCGAGCGATCGGACGAGCGATCGACGAGCGATCGGACGAGTACCAGCGGGGTTCACAGAGTTTCGCCAGGTCCCGCGGGTTCCGCCGGGTCCCGCAGAGTTCCGCAGAGTTCCGCCGAAGGGAAGGGGGCGCTCCGCCCATGCTCGACCACCTGATCAAGGGCGCGACCGTAGTGGACGGGACGGGCGCGCCCTCGTACACCGCCGATGTCGGCATCCGCGACGGACGTATCGCGGTCGTCGCCCCGCCCGGCACCGTCACCGAGGAGGCGAGGGCGAGTGAGGACGCGACCGGGCTGGTCCTCGCCCCCGGCTTCGTCGACCCGCACACCCACTACGACGCCCAGCTCTTCTGGGACCCGTACGCGACCCCGTCGCTCAACCACGGCGTGACGACCGTCGCGGGCGGCAACTGCGGCTTCACCCTGGCCCCGCTCCACCCCGAGCGGCCCGAGGACGCCGACTACACCCGCCGGATGATGTCCAAGGTCGAGGGCATGTCCCTGGTGGCGCTGGAGGAGGGCGCGCCCTGGTCGTGGAGTTCGTTCGGCGAATATCTGGACGCCCTCGAAGGGCGGATCGCCGTCAACGCGGGCTTCATGGTGGGGCATTGTGCGCTGCGCCGGTACGTCATGGGCGCCGACGCGGTCGGCGGACAGCCCAGCGAGCGGCAGCTGGCGCAGATGCTCGACCTCTTCCACGAGGCGATGGCGGCCGGGGCGTGGGGCCTGTCCACCACCCAGTCGTCCACCCACTCCGACGGCGACGGGAAGCCGGTCGCCTCGCGGCACGCCCGGCCGGCGGAGCTGCTCGCCCTGTCCCGGGCCGTGGGCGAGCACGAGGGCACCCAGATCGAGGCGATCGTGGCCGGGTGTCTGGACCAGTTCAGCGACGACGAGATCGATCTGTTCGTGGAGATGAGCGCGGCGGCCGGGCGCCCGCTGAACTGGAATGTGCTGACGATCGATGCCGCCGTTCCCGAGCGGGTGCCGCGCCAGCTGATCCCGAGCGAGCGGGCCCGGAAGGCGGGCGGCCGCATCGTGGCGCTGACGATGCCGATCCTCACCCCCATGAACATGTCCCTGGGTACCTTCTGCGCCCTGAATCTCATCCCCGGCTGGGGCGAGGTCCTCGGCCTCCCGGTCGACGAGCGGATCGCCAGGCTTCGCGACCCGGACGTACGGGCCGAGATGCTGCGACGTGCAAACAGCAAGGAGGCGGGCGTCTTCCGGCGGCTCGCCCACTTCGGCCGCTATGTCATCGGCGACACCTACTCGGACGCGAACAAGGGCCTGACGGGGCGGGTGGTGCGGGACATCGCGGCCGAACGCGGTCAGGAACCCTTCGAGTGCCTGGTCGAGATCTGCGCCAACGACCGCCTGCGGACGGTCCTTTGGCCCATGCCCACCGACAACGACCCGGACTCCTGGGCCCTGCGCGCCGAGACCTGGCAGCACGAGGACGTGATGCTGGGCGGCTCGGACGCGGGCGCGCATCTGGACCGGATGTGCGGCGCGCCGTACACCACACGCTTCCTCGGCGACTGTCTGCGCGGCCGCAAGCTGGTCGGGCTGGAGCAGGCGGTGAAGATGCTGACCGACGACCCGGCGCAGCTCTTCGGCCTGCGGGAGCGGGGGCGTATCGCGGAGGGCTGGCACGCGGATCTGGTGCTCTTCGATCCGGAGCGGATCGATGCGGGCAAGGCCACCCTTGTGCACGATCTGCCCGGTGACAGCCCGCGGCTGGATTCCCGGGCGATCGGGATCAACGTGGTGTGGGTCAACGGCGTGGAGGCCATCCGGGGCGATGTGGTGAGCGGGTCCGTGCCGGGGAAGGTGCTGCGCTCCGGGCGGGACACGAGGACGGTGAGCACCCGGTGACGGCGGTGACGGCGGTGGTGGGGAAGCCGGGGGAGCCGGGGAAGCTGTTCATCGGTGGCGAGTGGGTCGAGCCGGACGGCGGCCACTACGAGGTCGTCGACCCGGCTGCGGAGTCGGTCGTCGGGCTCGCGCCCGAGGCGAGCCGGCAGCAGGTGTACGAGGCGGCGTCGGCGGCGCGGGAGGCCTTCGCGGCCTGGTCCCGTACGAAGCCGGAGCGGCGCGCCGCGATCCTCGACCGGGCCGCGGAGCTGATGCAGCGCGACTTCGTGGCGAACGCCGAGCTGGCGCAGGCGGAGAGCGGGGCGACGACCGGGACGGCGCGCGGGATGCAGGTCGCGGTGGGGGTGGCGCGCTTCCGGCGGTATGCCAAGGGGGCCCTGGAACCCGTCGAGCAGGGGCTGCCGCCGCAGATCAACGAAGCCGGGCCGATGGGCAGGGCGGGCGTGCTGGGGGCGCTGGCCGTACGCCAGCCGGTCGGGGTCGTCACCTGCATCACCTCGTACAACAACCCCTGGGCGAACCCGGCGGGCAAGGTGGCGCCGGCCCTGGCCATGGGCAACACCGTCGTGGTGAAGCCCGCCCCGCAGGATCCGCTGTCGGTGTACCGGATGGCGGCGGCGCTGGAGGAGGCGGGGGCGCCGGCAGGTGTGGTGAATGTGGTCAGTGGGGCATCCGTGGAAGTCGGCGCGGCGGCCGTCGACTCACCCGACGTCGACATGGTGAGCTTCACCGGCTCCACGGCCGTCGGGCAGCGCATCGCCGAAGTGTGCGGCCGTGGCATGAAACGCCAGCTCATGGAGCTGGGCGGCAAGGGCGCAGCGGTGGTCTTCGATGACGCCGACCTGGATTCGGCGGTGGCCGGCATCGGCACGACGTATGCCTTCTACAGCGGGCAGATCTGCACCGCGCCGACCCGGGTGCTCGTGCAGCGGGGCGTGTACGAGGCGCTGGTGGAGCGGCTCGCCCGGTACATCGGCCATCTGAAGGTCGGCGATCCGCGCGCGCCGGGCACGGTGGTCGGGCCGGTGATCTCGGCCGCGCACCGCGACCGGGTGGAGTCGTATGTGGAGCTGGGCCGGAAGGAGGGCGCCCGGGTGGTGGCGGGCGGTGAACGGCCGGTGGATCGGGAGCGGGGCTTCTATGTCGCGCCGACACTGCTGGCCGACTGCACCAACGACATGCGGGTGGTGCGGGAGGAGATCTTCGGTCCGGTCGTCGTGGTCGTGCCCTTCGACGAGGAGGACGAGGGCGTGGCGCTCGCCAACGACAGCGACTACGGGCTGATCGACTACGTGTGGTCGGGCGATGTGGCCCGCGCCTTCCGGGTGGCCCGGCGGCTGCGGGCCGGCGGGGTCGGGGTGAACACGGTCGGGCGGAACATGGAGGCGCCGTTCGGCGGGTTCAAGAAGAGCGGGGTGGGGCGGGACGTGGGCTCGTATGCGCTCCATGCGTACAGCGAGCTGCAGGCGATCGTGTGGCCGGGGTGAGGCGGGTGCCGGGGGCCGCGATATGACCTTCAAAAGGTCAACGGGAAAATTTTGAACCGGCACAAAAGGGGCAGTGCTGCGATTCTCGCAATGCGGAAGATGTAAGGGGAAACCATTGAGTCAAAGGTCTGGCTTGCTCTTCCCTTGCTATTGCTTGGTCAACTTGGTGATTTTGCCGGGGTGGTGAAGGCGTGTGCTGCGGAGGTTGATCTTCCGGATACGGATACAGCAGCGCTTAACGTCCTGTTCATGGTTCAGGTTGACCCCCGGCCCCAGACCGGAGACACGGTATCGAGCGTCGGCGCTACCGGCAGCGACACCCGCAACAAAGGCCTCAGTGGCAACTCTGTAGGGCTGCTCGGCAGCGCGGTCATCGGCGTTTCGACCGTCGCACCCGTCTACTGCCTCACCTCGACGCTCGGACCCACGGTCGGCGAGGTCGGGGTGCAGATGCCCGCCGTCTTCCTCGCGGGCTTCCTGCCGATGCTGCTGGTCGCCTTCGCCTACCGCGAGCTCAACAAGGCGGTCCCGGACTGCGGCACCTCCTTCACCTGGACGGTCAAGGCCTTCGGGCCGCGGGTCGGCTGGATGTGCGGCTGGGGGCTGGTGATCGCGACGATCATCGTGCTCTCCAACCTGGCCGGCGTCGCCACCTCGTTCTTCTATCTGCTGCTCGGGCGAACTCACCGGCAGCCAGACCATCGCCGGCCTCGACGGCAACAAGGCCGCCCACGTACTGACCTGCCTGGCCTTCATCGCCGCCGCCACGGCCATCAGTTACCGCGGTATGACCGCCACCAAGGGCGTCCAGTACACCCTGGTCGGCCTGCAACTCGCCGTACTCGCCGTGTTCATCGTGCTGGCCGTCATCAAGGCGCAGTCCGGCGACTTCGCCGGCTCCCTGCACTTCTCCTGGACCTGGCTCGATCCGTTCGCCGTCCGGTCCTTCTCCGCCTTCACGGCCGGACTCTCGCTGTCGATCTTCATGTTCTGGGGCTGGGACACCTGCCTCACGGTCAACGAGGAGACCGCCGGCAGCGCGAAGACGCCCGGCCGCGCCGCCCTGTTGGCCATGCTCGTGCTGATCGGCTCCTACCTGCTCACCGCCGTCGCCTCGCAGATGTTCTCCGGCGTCGGTCACAAGGGCATCGGGCTCGGCAACCCGGACACCGCCGACAATGTCTTCGCCGCCCTCGCCAACCCCGTCATGGGCACCGTGCTCGGCGTACTGCTC
This sequence comes from Streptomyces inhibens, assembly GCF_003389455.1. Lineage (GTDB taxonomy): Bacteria > Actinomycetota > Actinomycetes > Streptomycetales > Streptomycetaceae > Streptomyces > Streptomyces inhibens. Next base: position 29,319 of record NZ_QUAC01000207.1, read on the forward strand.
TTCGTCGCGGTCCTCGCCTCGGCCGCGGCCAGTCTGCAGACCACCTTCATCCCGGTGGCTCGTACGGTCCTGGCGATGAGCACGTACGAGGCGCTGCCGGCTTCCTTCGCGAAGATCCATCCGCGGTTCCGCTCCCCGGGCAAGGCGACCGTCGCGGCCGGCGTCGCCACCGGCGTCTTCTATGCCGTGATGAGCTTCCTCAGCGAGAACGTCCTCATCGACACCATCTACGCCCTGGGCCTCATGATCTGCTTCTACTACTCGATCACGGCCTTCGCCTGCGCCTGGTTCTTCCGTCGGGAGCTGCGTAATTCCGCCCGCGACCTGCTGTTCAAGGGCGTCTTCCCGGCCCTGGGCGGCGCGCTGCTCGCGGCCGTCTTCTTCAAGACCCTGATCGATATGTGGAACCCGGCCTACGGATCCGGCAGTTCGGTCTTCGGCGTCGGCTCGGTCTTCGTGATCGGTGTCGGCCTGCTCCTCCTCGGCGTGGTCATCATGCTGGTGATGCAGCGCCGCAGCCCGTCCTTCTTCCGGGGGCAGGTACTGACTCGGGCTACGCCGGCGTTGGTGGTGGAGGACTAGGGGGGTGGGGGTGGGGTGGGGATGAGGGTTTTGGGTTGAGGGGTGGGGAGT
>NZ_QUAC01000201.1 GCF_003389455.1 Streptomyces inhibens
GCCGGAGCCGGCGGGGGCGGGGCCGAGGGGGCCGGCGGCGAGGTGGGCGGGGTGGGCCGTCCCGGGTTGGGCGTCCAGTTCATCGCGGCCCCGGGTCCTGATGCCGGCCCGCGGGGCGGCGGCAGCGGAGCCCCCACTGCGTACTGCATCCGGTGGCTCTCCGTCTCGTGCGGTCGACGTGGTGCGTGCGCGGCGCCGGGCCGGGCTGCCCGGTGCGTCGTGCGGTAACCCACCGACCCCGAGGGGCCGTTGTGCCCCACGGCCGTCGGCGTGGGTGGTGCTGGAGCGAACGGTACCTTCCCCGCCGCGGCAGGGAGAGGCTCCCCGCCCCCGGCGCTCGATGCATGAACGACCGGGGGCGGGATCGGGTGCCCGAGGGCGCGTCAGTCGTTCAGCTCCTCGGCCAGCGCGCGGAGCGCGAGGCGGTACGAGCCGATGCCGAATCCGGCGACCGTACCGCTGGCGACCGCCGCGATGACCGAATTGTGGCGGAACTCCTCGCGCGCGTACGGGTTCGAGATGTGCACCTCGATGAGCGGGGCGGTGCGCTGGGCGGCCGCGTCCCGCATGGCGTACGAATAGTGCGTGAACGCACCGGGGTTGATGACGACCGGAATGGATCCGTCGGCGGCCTCGTGCAGCCAGCGGATCATCTCCCCCTCGTCGTTGGTCTCCCGGACCTCGGCCTCGAAGCCCAGTTCCTTGCCGAGCCGGGTGCACTCCTCGACCAGTCCGGCGTAGGAGGTGGCGCCGTAGACATCGGGCTCACGGGAGCCCAGCCGGCCGAGGTTGGGACCGTTGAGGACGAGCACCCGCCGGGTCCTGCCGCTCATGCGCAAACCTCGCTTCGCTGGGCCCGGCATTTGCCGGGCACGCACCGCTCCATTGTTCGCTCGCTACGCTCGCTCACGCCGCGATCTCCGCGTGGGCGGCGAGCAGCATCGCCGGGTCCGGGCCCTCCAGGACGGTCGGCTTGGCGAGGCCGTCCAGGACGATGAAGCGCAGCCGGTCGCCGCGGGACTTCTTGTCGACCTTCATCGTCTCCAGCAGCTTGGGCCACTGGTCGCCGCGGTAGGTCAGCGGCAGCCCGACGGACGCAAGGACGGAGCGGTGCCGGTCGGCGGTGGCGTCGTCCAGGCGGCCGGCGATCCGGCCGAGTTCGGCGGCGAAGACCATGCCGACGGAGACGGCCGCGCCGTGCCGCCAGTTGTAGCGCTCGTTCTTCTCGATGGCGTGCGCCAGGGTGTGGCCGTAGTTGAGGATCTCGCGCAGACCGGACTCCTTGAGGTCCGCGGAGACCACCTCGGCCTTGACCCGGATCGCCCGCTCGATCAGCTCGGCGGTGTGCGCGCCGTCCGGGCTCTTGGCGGCCTCCGGGTCGGACTCGATCAGGTCGAGGATCGCCGGGTCGGCGATGAAGCCGGCCTTGATGACCTCGGCCAGGCCGGAGACGTAGTCGTGGACCGGCAGCGAGTCGAGCGCGGCCAGGTCGCAGAGCACACCGGCCGGCGGGTGGAAGGCGCCGACGAGGTTCTTGCCCTCGGCGGTGTTGATGCCGGTCTTGCCGCCGACCGCCGCGTCCACCATGCCCAGGACCGTGGTCGGCACCGCGATCCAGCGCACCCCGCGCAGCCAGGTCGCGGCGACGAAGCCGGCCAGGTCGGTGGTGGCACCGCCGCCGACGCCGACGATCACATCGCTGCGGGTGAAGCCGGACTGTCCCAGCGCCTTCCAGCAGTACGCCGCAACCTCGACGGTCTTGGACTCCTCGGCGTTCGGCAGCTGGATGGCGATGGCTTCGTAGCCCTGGGAGGCGAGGTCCTCGCGCAGCGCCTCGCCGGTGGCGGCCAGCGCCTCGGGGTGCAGCACCGCGACCCGCTTGACGGTGTCGCCGATCAGGCCCGGGAGCTCACCGAGCAGCTGCCGCCCGACGAGCACCTCGTACGGGTCGGTGCCCGCCGTGCCGCCGACCTGGATACGGGTGGCCTGCTCCGTCATGCCTGTTCCTCCCTGTTGGCGGCCTGCGGGGCGTCTCCCGCGGCCTGCCGTAGCTCCAAAGCGTCCAGGATCGTGTCGACGACCTGCCCGGGGGAGCGCTCCCCCGTGTCGATCACGGCGCGCGCGACCTCGGTGTACAGCGGACGGCGCCGTTCCATCAGCTCGCGCCACTGCTTACGCGGGTTGACGGCGAGCAGCGGGCGGGGCGCGTCGAGGCCCACCCGCTTGACGGCGTCGGCGAGTTGGACGTCCAGGAAGATCACCGGCAGCCCGGTCAGCAGCTTGCGGGTGCCGTCGTCCAGGATCGCGCCGCCGCCGAGCGAGAGCACGCCCGGGTGGCTGTCCAGCGCGTCGCGTACGGCCGCCCGCTCCAGCTCGCGGAAGTGCGGCTCGCCCTCGTCGATGAAGATCTCGGCGATCGGCCGGCCGGCCGTGGCGACGATATCGGCGTCGGTGTCGCGGTAGCCGACGCCCAGCCGCTCGGCCAGCAGCGCGCCCACCGTGGACTTACCGGCGCCGGGCGGGCCGATCAGTACAACGGCCGGGGATGTCATGTGATCGCCAGGTTGTCGAGGAAGCCCTGCACATTGCGACGGGTCTCCGGCACGCTGTCGCCGCCGAACTTCTCCACCACCGCGTCCGCCAGCACGAGGGCCACCATCGCCTCGGCGACGATCCCGGCGGCCGGCACGGCGCAGACGTCCGAGCGCTGGTGGTGCGCCTTGGCCGCCTCACCCGTGCTCACATCGATGGTCGCCAGCGCCCGCGGCACCGTCGCGATCGGCTTCATCGCCGCCCGCACCCGCAACAGCTCACCGGTCGTCAGCCCGCCCTCGGTGCCACCGGAGCGGCCGGAGGTGCGCTTGATGCCCTCGTCCGTGGCCACGATCTCGTCATGCGCCTTCGAGCCCGGCACCCGCGCCAGATCGAAGCCGTCACCGACCTCGACGCCCTTGATGGCCTGGATGCCCATGAGGGCGGCGGCCAGCCGGGCGTCCAGACGCCGGTCCCAGTGGACGTGCGAGCCGAGGCCCACCGGCACGCCGTACGCCAGCACCTCGACCACACCGCCGAGGGTGTCGCCGTCCTTGTGGGCCTGGTCGATCTCGGCGACCATCGCCTTGCTCGCGTCCGCGTCCAGGCAGCGCACCGGGTCCGCGTCCAGCTTCGCCACGTCCGACGGCTTGGGGTAGACGCCGTACGGGGCCTTGGCCGCGGCCAGCTCGACGACGTGCGAGACGATCTCGATGCCGGCCGTCTCCTTGAGGAAGGAGCGGGCGATGGCGCCGAGGGCGACCCGGGCGGCGGTCTCGCGGGCGGAGGCGCGCTCCAGGATCGGGCGGGCCTCGTCGAAGCCGTACTTCTGCATCCCGGCGAGGTCGGCGTGGCCGGGGCGGGGGCGGGTCAGCGGCGCGTTACGGGCGAGTGCGGCCAGCTCCTCGGGGTCCACCGGGTCGGCCGCCATCACCTGCTCCCACTTGGGCCACTCGGTGTTGCCGACCATCACGGCCACCGGCGAGCCCAGCGACAGGCCGTGCCGCACCCCGCCCAGGAACGTGACCTCGTCCTGCTCGAACTTCATCCGGGCACCGCGGCCATAGCCGAGCCGGCGCCTGGCCAGCGCGTCCGCCACCATCTCGGTGGTGATCGGGACCCCGGCCGGAAGGCCCTCCAGCGTCGCCACGAGTGCGGGGCCGTGCGACTCCCCCGCCGTCAGCCAGCGCAACCTGCTCAACGGTGCTCCTCATGTACTGCTCATCCGCGTACGGTCTCCCCCTGATCCTCCCACGTCGCGCGGGAGGGGCGGCGCCCAGTCCAGGGTGCGGACCGGGCGCCGGGCCCGGGGCCGGTCCGGCGGATCAGCGGGCCGCGAGCGCCGCCTCGCCGGCCTTGCGCATCGCGGCCAGCGGCGCCGGCGAGCGTCCCGTCATCTGCTCCACCTGGAGGACGGCCTGGTGGACCAGCAGGTCGAGGCCGCCGACCACCGCGCCGCCACGGTCGGCCCAGGCGCCGGCCAGCGCCGTCGGCCAGGGCTCGTAGAGGACGTCGAAGAGCGTGCCGGGCCGGTCGGGGACGGCGGCGGCCAGCGCGTCGGTGGTGCCCGCCGGGGTGGTGGCGACGGTCAGCGGGGCCTCGAAGGCCGCGGCGGCGTCCTCCCAGGCGGCGGTGCGGACGGTGATCCCGAGCCGCTCGCCCCAGCCACGCATCTCGTCGGCGCGCGCGTCGCTGCGGACGTAGGCGGTCACCTCGCCGGTGCAGATACGGGAGAGCGCGGCGAGCGCCGAGGAGGCGGTGGCCCCGGCGCCCAGGATCGACGCCCGCTCGACCCGCTCCACCCCGCGCTCGCGCAGTGCGGCGAGCATGCCCGGGATGTCGGTGTTGTCGCCGAGACGGCGGCCGTCCGCCGTGAACACGACGGTGTTCACCGCCTCGACCGAGGCTGCGGTGGCGCTGATCCCGTCGAGCAGCGGGATCACCGCGCGCTTGAGCGGCATGGTCAGGGACAGCCCCGCCCACTGGGGGCCGAGTTTCTCCAGGAACCCGGGGAGCGCCGCCTCATCGACTTCGAAGCGGTCGTACGACCAGTCGCTCAGGCCCAATTCCGCGTAAGCGGCGCGATGCAGTACCGGGGAGAGCGAATGGGCGATCGGGGAGCCGAGAACCGCGGCGTGACGTGTGGGGCTCATTGCTTGGCTTTCTCGTGTTCCTTTTCGTAAATGTGGCGGTTTCGCTCGTGCTCTTCGTTCGTCTCGGCGAACAGCGTCTTTTCCGGATTGATCGAGACGAAGTAGTACCAGTTGCCCTTGGCCGGGTCGATGGCCGACTTGAGGGCGACCTCACCCGGGTTACCGATCGGTCCGGGCGGCAGGCCCTTGAACTTGTAGGTGTTGTACCGATCGTTGAAATTCCGCAGATTGTCGACGGATCCGGTGTCCAGGGTGCTCTGGGACTTGGCGTAGTTCACCGTCGAGTCGAAGTCGAGCAGACCGTATGTCTCGGTGTTGTTCGGCTTGAGACGGTTGTAGACGACGCGCGCGACCTTCACGAAGTCATGCTTGTACTTGCCCTCGGCCTGCGTGAGGCTGGCGACGGTGAGCAGCTGCAACGGCGAATTCAGACCGAGCTTCCGGGCGTTCGCCTCCAGGTCGTACTTCTCGTAGACCTGGTTGGCCCGCGCCACCATCTGCTTCAGTACCGCCGCCGGCTTGGCGTTGTCGCCGACGCTGTAGGTCGACGGGTAGAGGAATCCCTCCAGCGGGTCCTTGATACTTGAGGAGTCGTCGGCCCACGAGGGCAGCCCGAGATTCTTGGCCTGGCTCTCGGCGATGCCCTTGGTCGTGCCCGCCTTGAGGTGGAGCTTTTTGTCGATGAGCGTGTAGACCGCGCCGGCCCGCAGCCCTTCACGGATCGTGAGGCCGTTACGGCTCTTGGGGTCCAGCATCAGCTCGACGGCGGAGGCGGCCGACATCTGCTTGCGGAGTGTGTACGTACCCGCCTGCATCTTTTTCTCGCCCACCGCCTCGGTGAACGCATCGGCGCTCTTGACGACACCCTCGCGCTTGAGGATCAGGCCCATTTCCGAGACCGGTGAGCCGTCCGGAATGTCGACCTGGACCTCGCCGGATCCCTCACCCTCGTAGTCGGGGGCCGATCCGAAGTGGCTCATGAAGAAGTCATAGCCGAAATAGCCCACCGCGCCCACGGCTCCGGCGAAGACCAGGGTGACGATCAGGCAGGCGGTGCCGCTGCGGCGTTTGTTCTTCTTGCCGCGGCGCTCGCGGCCGGCCCGGCGCTGTTCGCGCGGGTCGCCGTCGTCGCGGTCGTCATCGTCGTCGCCCGCGAAGAAGGAGTGCTCCGGCTCCGGCTCGCGCGGATCCGTGTCGGCCCGCCAGTCGTCGCCGGCGCCCGGACCGTCGTCGTACGCCGGGTCCGTGTGCTGCGGAGGGTGCGGGCTCTGCTGCTGCGGGTGCGGCGCCTGCTGGTACTGCTGTTGCTGCTGCTGCTGTTGCTGCTGCTGCTGCGGCGGCGCCTGCTGGCGCAGATGCTGGGGCTGCGGCGGCGGGTAGGCGTCCGGGGTGGCGTAGTAGTCCGGGCTCGCCCCGCTGTACGGGTCGACCGGGGGCTGCTGACCGTAGGGGTCGTACGGGTCGTACGGCAGCTGTCCGCCCTGCGTGCCGTCCCAGCCCCCGTTGTACTGCTGCTGGGCGTAAGGGTCGCCCTGCTGCTGGGGATGCGGGGCGGACTGCTGTCCGTCCCACTGGGACTGCTGCGCCTGGCCTCCGTACGAACCCTGGTCTCCGTAGAGCGGGTCCTCGGGATGCCACGGTTCGGAGCCGTAGCCCCGGCCATACTCGGTCATCGATCCCCTAGAGCCGAGAGGCGGTGCGCCCCGGCCTGGCAGCGCGCTTGCTGTACGAATCCGCCTCTACTTGCACGTGCGGCTGTTCGAACCGCCGCCACGTCGCGCGGAACGTTACAGTACCGCGATCAGATGACCACTTCGACGCTCTCGCCCGGGGGTTCCCCGGAGACACGTTCGGTCTCCAGGGCGCTCTGCAGGATGACCACCGCCGCCGCCTGGTCGACCACCGAGCGGCCCTTCTTGCTCCTGACGCCGGAGGCCCGCAGCCCCTGGGTCGCGGTGACCGTCGACATCCGCTCGTCGACCAGCCGGACCCCTACGGGCGCGATGTTCTTGGCCAGCTCCTGGGCGAAGGCCCGGACCTTGGCCGCGGCCGGCCCCTCTCCCCCACTGAGGGAGCGGGGCAGGCCGACCACGACCTCAAGCGGCTCGTACTCGTCGACGATCGCCTTGAGCCGGCGGTGCGCTGACGGTACGTCACGTCCCGGCACGGTCTCCACGGGGGTGGCGAGGACCCCGTCGGGGTCGCACGAGGCGACCCCGATGCGGGCGTCCCCGACATCCACGGCGATGCGTCTGCCGCGTCGCATATCGCTCACGCGGCTCAGGCCGCCTCGGCCACGAGGCGCTCCACGGCCTCGATGGCCTCGGGCACCGCGGCGGCGTTCTGACCGCCGCCCTGGGCGACGTCCGGCTTGCCGCCGCCACCGCCACCGAGCGTCTTGGCGGCCGTACGGACCAGGTCACCGGCCTTGATACCGCGCTCGCGGGCGGCCTCGTTGGTGGCGATGACCGTCACCGGTCGGCCGTTGGTGGCCGTGAAGAGGGCCACGACGGCGGCACGGTCACCCTGGATCCGGCCACGGACGTCCAGCACCAGCTTGCGCAGGTCGTCGGCGGAGGTGCCGTCCGGGACCTGGCCGGTGACGAGCGCCACACCGCGTACGTCCTTGGCGCCGTCGGCCAGCCCGGCGGCGGCCTGGAGCACCTTCTCGGCGCGGAACTTCTCGATCTCCTTCTCAGCGTCCTTCAGCTTGGCCAGGACACCGGAGATCTTCTCCGGCAGCTCCTCCGGGCGCCCCTTGACCAGCTCGGTGAGCTGGGAGACGACGGTGTGCTCACGGGCCAGGAAGCGGTAGGCGTCCACGCCGACCAGCGCCTCGACGCGGCGTACGCCGGAGCCGATGGAGGACTCGCCGAGCAGCTTCACCAGACCCAGCTGGGCGGTGTTGTGGACGTGCGTGCCGCCGCACAGCTCCTTGGAGAAGTCGCCGATGGTCACCACGCGCACCCGGTCGCCGTACTTCTCGCCGAACTCGGCGATGGCGCCCTGCTTCTTGGCGTCCTCCATGCTCATGACCTCGGCGTGCACATCGAGCTCACGGGCCAGCACGTCGTTGATCTTCTGCTCGACATCCGTGAGGACGGTGCCGGGCACGGCGGTCGGCGAGCCGAAGTCGAAGCGGAAGCGGCCCGGGGAGTTCTCCGAACCGGCCTGGGCGGCGGTCGGGCCGAGGGCGTCGCGCAGCGCCTGGTGGGTGAGGTGGGTGGCGCTGTGGGCGCGGGCGATGGCCCGGCGGCGGGTGACGTCGATGGCGGCGTACGCGGCCGAGCCGAGCACCACCTCGCCGACCTGGACGACGCCCTTGTGGACGGTCACGCCGGGCACCGGCTGCTGGACGTCGCGGACCTCGACGACGGCGCCGGAGTCGAGCCTGATCCGGCCGGTGTCGGCGAGCTGGCCGCCGCCCTCGGCGTAGAAGGGGGTGCGGTCCAGCACGACCTCGACCTCGTCGCCCTCATGGGCGGCGGGGGCCGGGACGCCGTTGACCAGCAGGCCGACGACGGTGGACTCGCCCTCCGTGGCGCTGTAGCCGGTGAACTCCGTGGCGCCGGACTTGTCGGCCACGGCGCGGTAGGCGGACAGGTCGGCGTGGCCGCTCTTCTTGGACCGGGCGTCGGCCTTGGCGCGCTCCCGCTGCTCCTTCATCAGACGGCGGAAGCCGTCCTCGTCCACCGACAGGCCCTGCTCGGCGGCCATTTCGAGGGTGAGGTCGATCGGGAAGCCCCAGGTGTCGTGGAGCAGGAACGCCTTGTCGCCGGCCAGGACGGTGCCGCCGGCGGCCTTGGTGTCCGTGACGGCGGTGTCGAGGATGTTGGTGCCGGCCTTCAGCGTCTTGACGAAGGCGGCCTCCTCGGCGAGGGCGACCGTCTCGATGCGACGGCGGTCCTCCAGCAGCTCCGGGTACTGCTGGCCCATGGTCTTGATGACGACGTCGATCAGCTCGCCGACGACCAGATCCGTGGCGCCCAGGAGGCGCATGTTGCGGATGGCGCGGCGCATGATGCGGCGCAGGACGTAGCCGCGGCCCTCGTTGCCGGGGGTGACTCCGTCGCCGATGAGCATCGTGGCGGTGCGGATGTGGTCGGCGACGACGCGGAGCGAGACGTCGGAGTCGGCCGAGGCGCCGTAGCGGACGCCGGAGAGCTCGGTGGCCTTGTCGATGACGACGCGCAGGGTGTCCGTCTCGTACATGTTCGGGACGTTCTGCAGGATCATCGCGAGGCGTTCGAGGCCGAGGCCGGTGTCGATGTTCTTGCTGGGCAGCTCGCCGAGGATCTCGAAGTCCTCCTTGCCGGTGCCCGCACCGCGCTCGTACTGCATGAAGACCAGGTTCCAGATCTCCACGTACCGCTCGTCGTTGACGGCCGGGCCGCCCTCGACGCCGAATTCCGGGCCGCGGTCGTAGTTGATCTCGGAGCACGGGCCGCAGGGGCCCGGGACGCCCATGGACCAGTAGTTCTCCTTCTTGCCCAGCCGCTGGATGCGCTCGGCGGGCACACCGACGACCTCGCGCCAGATGCGCTCGGCCTCGTCGTCGTCGAGGTAGACGGTGATCCAGAGCTTCTCCGGGTCAAGGCCGTAGCCGCCGTCGGCCTGCGAGCTGGTCAGCAGCTCCCAGGCGTACTTGATGGCGCCTTCCTTGAAGTAATCACCGAAGGAGAAGTTGCCGCACATCTGGAAGAACGTGCCGTGCCGGGTGGTCTTGCCGACCTCTTCGATGTCCGGCGTACGGACGCACTTCTGGACGCTGGTGGCGCGCGGGGCGGGCGGCTTGACCTCGCCGAGGAAGTACGGCTTGAAGGGGACCATGCCCGCGTTGACCAGCAGCAGGGTCGGGTCGTCCGCGATGAGCGACGCCGACGGCACGACGGTGTGCCCGCGCTCCTCGAAGAAGCGCAGCCAGCGGCGGCGGATTTCAGCCGACTCCATCAGTGGTCCTCTTTTCCAGTCGGTCCGGTCAGACCGTTCGGTCCGGTTGTTCTCGTGGTTCGGTACTGCGGTTCGAGCACCGCGCGGCGCGGTGCGGGCAGCTCGCGCACCTGGTCCGGCTCGCCGAGACCGAGGGCATCGTGCAGCTGCTCTTCACGGTCCGCCATTCCGGTGCGTACGTCCAATGCAAATTGGCGCAGCCGGTGTCCGGTCTCGACGGCCTTGTCCGCGGCCTGGGCGGCGAGGCTGTCGGGCTGCAGCTTGCGCAGCTTGCGGTGGACCTTGTTGGTGGCCCACACCCCGGCGGCGGCGCCGGTGGTGAACCAGAATGCGCGGCGGAACATCGCTGTGATCAGTCCTTGGAGCGACGGTTGCGGCGCCCGCCACGGCGGGCGCCGGGCAGGGTACGGCCGACGACGACGGTGCGCTCCGGCTCCGGTGCGCCCTTCTTGCCGATCGCCCGGCGCACGCCATAGCCGAAGGCGGCGACCTTGACCAGCGGTCCGCCGAAGGCGGAGGAGACGGTCGAGGAGAGCGCGGAGGCGTTGGCGGTGACCTCTTGGACATCGGCGGCGATGGCGTCGACACGGGCCAGCTGGGTGTGCGCGGAGCGGACGGTCGCGGAGGCGTCGGCGAGGAGCGGAACGGCCTGTTCGGACACCTCGGCCACCATCTTGGTGGTCGCCTTGAGGGTCTGCGCGAGCCTCACCAGCACGAGGGCGAGGAACGACACGAGGATCGCCCAGAAGACGGCCACGAGGATCCCGGCCACCTCTCCACCGGACACGTTGGCACCACTCTCCGACTGGTTTGGTCTGGTCTCATCCTGCTCGAACGGCAGCCTTGACCTTATCGCGCCGTGACTGTCCGTCCGTACCCCGTTCCCTGTGCCGCGAACGGAAGAGGAAGGGGTGATTGTACGGTCCGCATCCTGCCGAGTACGCTCCGTGTGCCATGCGACGCTTCATGCGCCCCGGGCCCGCCTCCCGCCCCTCCCCCGAGCGTCCACGGACGCCGGGAAGGCCGGGAAATCTTCCCGCGGAACTCAACCGCTTCATCGGCCGCGACGACGAACTGGCCGTGCTGGTGCGGCAGCTGGAATCGGCCCGTCTGGTGACCCTCACCGGCCTTGGCGGGGTCGGCAAGTCACGTCTCGCCCGCCAGGGCGCAGCGATCTTGCAGGATCGCTTCTGCGAGGGGGTGTGGCTGGTTGAACTGGCCTCCCTGCGTGAGCCCCATCTGCTGGACCACGCCGTTGCCGAGGCCCTGGCGCTGGCCGACCACAGCGGCCGTCCGGTGCGCGCCGCGCTCTGCGACCACCTGGCCGGGCGGGAACTGCTGCTCGTCCTGGACGGCTATGAGCACCTGGTCGACGCCTGCGCCGACCTGACCGCCGAGCTGCTGCGCCGCGCCCCCGCACTGCGGGTTCTGGCCGCCGGCCGGCGGCCGCTGGGGATCCCCGGCGAGAGCGTCCGGCCGCTGTTGCCGATGAACGCCGCCGACGCCACCGCGCTGTTCGCCGACCGCGCCGCGTCCGTCGTCGCCGGCTTCGCCGTGGAGCCGTCCAACGAGGCCGCGGTCGCCGAGCTCTGCGAGCGCCTCGACGGCATTCCGCTCGCGCTGGAACTGGCCGCCGGCCGGCTGCGCGCGCTGTCCGTGGACCAGGTGCTGCACCGGCTCGACGACCGCTTCCGGCTGCTGACCGGCAACGCCCGCGGCACGCCGCCGCGCCACCAGACGCTGCGTACCGCGATCGGCTGGAGCCATGAGCTGTGCACGCCCGAGGAACGGCTGCTGTGGGCGCGGCTGTCGGTCTTCGCCGGGCAGTTCGATCTGGAGGCGGCCGAATACGTCTGCTCGGGCCCGGAGCTGCCGGCCGATGAACTCCTGGACGTCATCGCGGAGTTGGTCGCCCAGTCGGTACTCATGCGCGTGGAGACCACGGCCGGGGTGCGCTACCGGATGCTGGACACCGTACGGGCCTACGGGGCGGGCTGGCTGGACGCGACGCACGACGGCGACCGGCTGCGGCGCCGGCACCGCGACTGGTACCTGGGGCTGGCCACCTGGTGCGAACTGGACTGGTTCAGCTCCCGGCAGGCGGAGATCGCGGCGCGGATCGAGGCCGAGCTGCCCAATCTGCGGGTGGCGCTGGAACAGAGCCTGGAGAGCGCCGGCGATACACATCTGGGCCAGTACCTGGCGGGCACGCTGTGGTTCTACTGGGTGGGCTGCGGCCGGCTCTCGGAGGGCCGGCACTGGCTGGACCGGGCGCTGGAGCTGGAGAGCGATCATGACGATGCGCGGCTGAAGGCGCTGTGGGTGGCCGGCTATGTGGCAGTGCTCCAGGGGGACACCGTCGGCGCGCTGGGGGCGCTGCAGGAGTGCCGCGACGAGGCCGAGCGGACCGGCAACGCCACCGCGGCCGCCTATGCGCTGCACCGCACCGGCTGTCTGGCGCTGGTCTGTGACGACATGCCGCGCGCCGAGGAGCTGCTGCGCGGGGCGCTGATCCGCTACCGGGAGATCGGCGAGCTCAACAGCAATGTGCTGATGGGGCAGGTCGAGCTGGCGATGGCGGTGGCCTTCCAGGGGCGGCTGGCGGACGCGGTGCGGCTGTGCGAGGACGTGCTGGAGGTGTGCGAGGACCACGGCGAGCGCTGGACGCTGGCGTACGCCCAGTTCGTGCTGGCCTTCGCGGCGTGGTCGCGCGGAGACGGCGGGCGGGCCCGGGCGCTGCTGGAGGAGTGCCTGGCCATCGACCACACCTTCCACGATCTGCTGGGCGCGGTGCTGGCGATCGAGCTGCTGGCGCTGGTGACGCTCGGCGAGGGCGATGCGGAGGAGGCGGCGGTGCTCCAGGGCGCCGCGGGGCGGATCTGGCCGTCGGTGGGGCTGCCGCTGTTCGGCTCGCGCTACTACAACCAGCCGCACGCGCTGTGCGAGGAGCAGGCGCGGGAGCGGCTGGGGGCCGAGCGGTACGAGCGCTGTCTGCGGGCGGGCGCGCGGCTCGATCTGGATACGACGGTGGCCCGCATCCTGCGGCCCGCCGGCCAGGTGCCCGCGCAGCGCCGTACGGTGCGGATCACGCCGCCCACCACGAACGAGCCCGCCGCCTCCCCCTCCGTGAGCGGCGGGGAGACGGCGGGCTGAGCGTGGTGCTGCGCCGGCTGTGGTGCTTAGCGGGCGTAGTACTCGACGACGAGCTGCTCGTCGCAGATCACCGGGATCTCCTTGCGGTTCGGGTCCCGGTCGAGGCGGAACGCGAGAGCCGGCAGGTTGACCTCGAGGTAGCGCGGGGTCTCGCCGTCGGGGGCGTAGCCACCCTCACGCGCGACCTGGAAGGGGTGCTTCTCGCGGCTGCGCTCGCGGACCATCACGACGTCGCCGGGGCGGACGCGGAAGGACGGCTTGTCGACCTTGCGGTCGTTCACCGCGATGTGGCCGTGGACCACCATCTGGCGGGCCTGGTAAATCGTGCGGGCGATACCCGACCGCAGAACGAGCGCGTCCAGACGGCGCTCAAGCTCGATGATCAGCGCTTCGCCTGTCTTGAGGTCGACCTTCCGAGCGCGGTCGTAGGCACGCGCCATCTGGCGCTCGCTGATGTCGTACTGCGCACGCAGACGCTGCTTCTCCAGCAGACGGACCTTGTAGTCACTGCTCTGCTTGCGGCCACGGCCGTGCTCGCCGGGCGGGTAGGGACGGGCCTCGAAGTACTTGACGGCCTTCGGCGTCAGCGCGATGCCGAGCGCGCGGGACTTCTTGACCTTGGGACGCGACTGGTTCACGTGGAACGGACCTCCGTGTAAGTTAGGTGAGGCTTACCTTAGCGCGAGGAGAACGCATGTTTCGACCTGGGATCCCCCTGCCCCGTGCCCAGAGCACCGAGGCGGGTCAGCCGCGTCCCATGGATGGCGCCCGGCAGCCCACTGCCGCCGAGCGCGTACGAACCCTCGTCGAGTCCCATGGTATGGCGTCGGTGAACGTCCCCGGCGTCGAGGACCCCGACGAGACCGGCCTCTCGGCTCCCGTCTGCCGGACGGTGACACCCGACGGAGACGTGCTGTTGCTGGTTCCTGGGGACTGTGCGGCGGCCCGGGCGGCCGCACACGCGCAGGACGACGATCTGACCGCCGTGATGGAGATCACGGACGTCGCGCCGGTTTCGGTGCCCCATCGCATCCGTGGACGGGCCTGGGTGGCCGGCTGGCTGACCCCGGTACGCAACGAGCAGCGCACCGAGGCCGCGATGCTCCTCGCGGAGCGGCACCCCGTGGGCGAGCTGCTCGGTATCGGCGAGACCCTGCACCCGGACCCGGCACCGGGCATGTACGGGCGGACCGCCTGGATGATGCTGCGCCTGGAGGTCGGCGAGGGCGCGGTGGACGACCTGTGGGGCGCCGAGCCCATCGAACCCGACGACTTCGCCCACGCCGCCCCCGATCCACTGATCGCCCACGAGGCGGAGCTGCTCCAGCATCTGCACGCGGCGCACAGCGAGCAGGTGCGCGGGCTGTGCGCACTGCTGGGCGACCGCGGGGAGGTCTGCGGGCTGCGCGACCGGGCCGTGCCGGTGGGTCTGGACCGCTTCGGGCTGCGGGTCCGCTTCACGGACGCCGAGCAGCGGTCCTTCGACGCGCGCTTCGACTTCCCGGAGCCGGTGCGGGATGTGACGGAGCTGCGGCGGGCGATGCACGTCCTCTTCGAGGCCGCCGCGACGGAGTAGTCCGGCGCCGGTCAACCGGCCGCGGTACAGCGGGTGTTGACCGCCACCGGCCGGCCCCCGCGGCGGCGCCCTATTCGGCGGCGCCCTCGCCAAAGGCGCCGCGCAGCCGGGCGCGGACCCGCTCGGCGACATCGGCGTAGCGCGCCTCCGCGCCGTGCCGCGTCGGGGTGTAGTAGCGCTTGCCGTGCACCTCGTCCGGTGCGTACTGCTGGGCCGCGATGCCGCCCGGCAGGTCGTGCGGATACTGATAGCCCTGGCCGTGGCCGAGCTTCTGGGCGCCCTTGTAGTGGCTGTCGCGCAGATGGGGCGGCACCGCACCGGCCTGGCCGGCCCGGACGTCCGCCAGCGCGGCGTCGATCGCCAGATACGCGGCGTTCGACTTCGGTGCCAGAGCGAGCGCGATGGTGGCCTGGCTCAGGGTGATCCGGGCCTCCGGGAAGCCGATCATCGCCACCGCCTGGGCGGCGGCGACCGCCGTCTGCAGCGCCGTCGGATCGGCCAGACCGATGTCCTCGCTCGCCGAAATCATCAGCCGGCGGGCGATGAACCGCGGGTCCTCCCCCGCCTCGATCATGCGCGCAAGGTAGTGCAGCGCGGCATCGACGTCCGAGCCGCGGATGGACTTGATCAGCGCGCTGGCGACGTCGTAATGCTGATCGCCGTCCCGGTCGTACTTCACCGCGGCCCGGTCGACGGACTCCTCCAGCGTCCGGAGGGTGATCTCCTTCTCGCCCTTGGCCAGCGCGGAGCCGGCACCGGCCTCCAGGGCCGTCAGCGCGCGCCGGGCGTCACCGCCCGCGATACGCAGCAGATGCGCCTCGGTGTCGTCGGGGAGCGTGACCGAGCCGGCGAGGCCGCGGGCATCGGTCAGCGCGCGCTGCATCAGCCCACGCAGATCGTCGTCCGTGAGGGGTTCGAGCGTCAGCAGCAGCGAGCGGGAGAGCAGCGGCGAGATCACCGAGAAATACGGGTTCTCGGTCGTCGCGGCGATCAGGGTGACCCAGCGGTTCTCCACGGCCGGCAGCAGGGAGTCCTGCTGGGCCTTGCTGAAGCGGTGGATCTCGTCGAGGAAGAGCACGGTCTCCCGGCCGAAGCCGCCCGAGGCGCGCCGGGCACCGTCGATGACCGCGCGGACCTCCTTGACGCCGGCCGTGATGGCGGAGAGCTCCACAAAGCGCTTGTTCGTCGCCTGGCTGACGACATACGCCAGCGTCGTCTTGCCGATACCGGGCGGCCCCCACAGGAACACCGAGGACGGCCCCGCAGGGCCGCCGTCGCCCTCCCCGACAAGGCGGCGCAGGGGCGAGCCCGGCTTGAGCAGATGCTGCTGCCCCACGACCTCGTCGAGGGTGCGCGGACGCATCCGCACGGCGAGCGGAGACCCCGCGGGGTCCTTCTCCTGGCGGTCTTCGGCGGCGGCGGTGAACAGGTCGGGCTCCACGTCCATGAGCCTATGTCACCCCACTGACAACGCCCCGGCCGCCGTCATGGACGGGCCGGGGCGCCAGGGTCGTACGAGCAGGCTCAGGAGGGTCCTAGAGCAGCGTGCTCCAGTACGACCACCACTTGGTGAGGATGAGCAGCGCGATCACGCCGTACCAGAGCACCGGCACGACCCAGTGGAACTCCACCACCGTCCTGCGCAGCCCCTCGGGGGCCGGGATGATGCCGTGCTTGAGGTTGTGCGCGGTGGTGTACCAGAACATCAGGATGGTGACGCACCAGGTCAGCGTGCACCACAGGCACAGCGAGTTGATGCTGTACAGCGACTGGGCCATCAGCCACATGCAGAAGACCGTGGCGAGCCCGGTGCCGACGTTCAGTCCGATCCAGTACCAGCGGCGGAAGCGGGCGCCGGCCAGCAGGGCCATGCCGACCGCGATGACCACCCCGAAGCCGACCAGTCCGGCCATCGGGTTCGGGAAGCCGAAGACCTCAGCCTGCTTGCTCTGCATGATGTTGGTGCAGGAAATGATCGGGTTGAGGCTGCAGGCCGGGGTGAAGTTCGGGTCCCTCAGCAGCTCGAACTTGTCCAACGTGATGATCCAGGCCGCCAGGATGCCCAGCGCGCCGGTGATCACCAGGAGCAGAGCGAAGCCGCGACCCGCGCCGATGGTGCCCGAGTCGCTCGCGTGGTCGTCGTCGATGGACACGTCATCAACCGCTGTCATCGTCATATCGCCGTTCCGTCGGTCGCTTGGAGATGAGGCCGGGCGGGCCCGCAGGACCGCGGGCGCGCGCTTCATTCTGCCCCAACTGACCGACAGCCCACCGTTCGCTGCGCATAAACAGAGGGAACCCGCGCGCCTGGTGTTGACGTAAGGGGCCCGGACGGTCAACCCCCGTCCGGGCCCCTCCACGCCGTTCGATTCCGTTGACGAGCCTCCAGGAGAGCCCCTACGCGTACGGCCTCAGCCCAGCCGGCGCCGGACCTCCTCGACCATGGTGTCCAGCGCGACCGGCGTCTGCTCGCCGCTCTCCAGGTCCTTGAGCTGGACGACGCCCTCGGCCAGATCCCGCTCACCGGCCACGATCGCCAGCCGCGCGCCGGAGCGGTTGGCGGACTTCATGGCGTTCTTCAGGCCCTTGCCGCCGTACGCGAAGTCGGTGGCCACACCGGCCCGGCGCAGCTCGGTGACCGCGCCGAACAGCACCCGGCGGGCCTCCTCGCCGAGCGGCACCGCGTACACGGCGGTGGCGGCGGGGATGTCGAGCGTGATGCCCTCCGCCTCCAGCGCGAGCACCGTACGGTCGACGCCCAGCGCCCAGCCGACGGACGGCAGCGCGGGGCCGCCGATCATCTCCGAGAGGCCGTCGTAGCGGCCGCCGCCGCCGACCGCGGACTGCGAGCCGAGGCCGTCGTGGACGAACTCGAACGTGGTGCGGGTGTAGTAGTCCAGGCCGCGGACCAGCCTCTCGTCGTCCTCGAAGGCCACGCCCGCCGCGGTCAGCAGCTCGCGCACCTGCTCGTGGTACGCCTTGCAGGCCTCGCAGAGGTAGTCGCGGAGCATCGGCGCACCGGTCAGCTGCTTCTGCACCGCGTCGCGCTTGTCGTCCAGGACGCGCAGCGGGTTGATGTCGACCCGGCGCCGGGTGTCCTCGTCCAGTTCCAGCCCTCGCAGGAAGTCCTGCAGCGCGGCGCGGTAGACGGGGCGGCACTCCTTGTCGCCCAGGGAGTTCAGCAGGATGCGGAAGCTCCGCAGGCCCAGCGCGCGGTAGGCCTGGTCGGCCAGGATGATCAGCTCGGCGTCGAGCGCCGGGTCCTCGACGCCGATGGCCTCGGCACCGACCTGGGAGAAGTGGCGGTAGCGGCCCTTCTGCGGACGCTCGTAGCGGTAGTACGAGCCGGAGTACCAGAGCTTGACCGGGAGGTTGCCGGCCTTGTGGAGGTTGGCCTCCAGTGCGGCGCGCAGCACGGACGCGGTTCCCTCGGGGCGCAGCGCGAGCTTGTCGCCGCCCTTGGTCTCGAAGGCGTACATCTCCTTGGTCACGATGTCGGTGGACTCACCGACACCGCGCGCGAACAGCTCGACGTTCTCGAATCCGGGCGTCTCGATGTAGCCGTACCCGGAGTTCTTCAGCGGCGCGGCGATCGCCTCACGCACCGCGAGATAGGTGGCGGACTGCGGCGGAATCAGGTCGTACGTGCCCTTGGGGGCCTTGAAGGTGCTCACGGAAGGTCTCGTCACATTCCTCGTCGTGGAGCGGCGCTGAAGCCGTCTCCGAGGCCGGCGGCCACCTCCCGCAGGAAGGGGTTGGTGGCGCGCTCGCGGCCGATGGTGGTCTGGGGGCCGTGGCCGGACAGGACGACGGTCGAGTCCTCCAGCGGCAGGCACACACGCGCCAGCGACTGCAGGATCTCGGCGTGATCGCCGCCCGGCAGGTCGGTGCGTCCGATGGAGCCGGCGAACAGCAGGTCGCCCGAGAAGAAGACCGGCGGAATGGCAGCCTGCTCGGGCATCCTGAACGTCACCGACCCCTCGGTATGGCCCGGGGCGTGCGCGACGGAGAACTCCATCCCGGCGAGTTCCAGGGCGGCACCGTCGCTCAGCTCCTTGACGTCGTCCGGCTCACCCACCGTGAGTTCGCCCATGAGCTGCTGACCGATGGAGCGGCCGATGGCCCTCTCCGGGTCGCTCATCATGTAGCGGTCCTCGGGGTGGATCCAGGCCGGGACGTCGTGCGCGCCGCACACCGGGACGACCGAGGCCACATGGTCGATATGGCCATGGGTGAGGACGACCGCGACGGGCTTGAGCCGATGCTTTTTGACCGCGTCCTCGACTCCTTGGGCCGCCTGGTGGCCCGGGTCGATGATGACGCACTCCTCGCCGGCGGCGGGGGCGACCAAGTAGCAGTTGGTGCCCCAGGCCCCGGCGGGGAACCCGGCAATCAGCACGTTCGTCCTTAAGGATCGGTGTGGAGGGCGGACCGCAAGGCCGCTCCCGGACATCTCGGCAGCTCCAGAGCCTACCGGCGGGACTCCCGGCAGAGCGAACCCGTATACGGTACGGCCACGGCGGACGACAGCGATCGATGCTCAGACAAGGAGACGACCGGTGGTCAGCAAGGATCAGCGGCGGCGGCAACTCGCCCGGGAGAAGTTCGAGCGCCAGCAGCAACGGCGGACCGTGGCCCAGCACAAGGCCAAACGCCGCAATGTGCTCATCGCGGCCGCCGTGGCTGTAGCCGTGGCCGCCGGTGCCACCGCCTACGCCTCTACCGGACTGGCCGACGGCAACGAGGACGCCGACCGGGCAGCGGCGACCCCGACGCCCTCCAAGGCACCGGACCCGTGCGGCAGGCCCGCCAAGGGCACGCCGTCGACGAAGACCTGGAAGAAGGAGCCGGCGATGTCCATCGACACCTCGGCCTCCTACTCCGCGAAGCTGTCGACCACCTGCGGCACGCTGCAGCTGAAGCTGGACGCGGGCAAGGCGCCGCACACGGTCAACTCCTTCGCGTTCCTGGCCGGCCAGGGCTACTTCGACCACAGCACGTGCCACCGCCTGGTCGACGAGGGGATCCACGTCCTGCAGTGCGGTGACCCGAAGGGCACCGGCCAGGGCACGCCCGGCTACACCCTCCCCGACGAGAACCTCAAGGACCGGCGGCTCAAGGGCGGTGTCTATCCGGCGGGCACGGTCGCCATGGCCAACCGCTACGACGGCAAGAACGACAAGACCCGCAACTCCGGCGGCAGCCAGTTCTTCCTCGTCTACCAGGACAGCGAGCTGCCCCCGAACTACACCCCGTTCGGCACCATCACCGGCGGCATGGACGTCCTGCGCAAGATCGCCGACGCCGGCTCGACACCCGACCCTGCGACCGGCAACACCAAGCCCAACGCCACCGTCGTCATCGACAAGGCAACCGTCACCAAGTCCTGACCAGCAGGCCGGCACGGGGGCGGCGCACCGTCGCTCCCGTGTGGGAACCGCGGAATTTCGGTCGTGCTGGATGCGGACAGCCGACCGCCCGTCGCCTAGATTGGCGTTTGTGTAGGGTGCCTGCTCCGACGGCTGCCACCCGCACCCGCAAGACACCCCGTCGGACCGGCCAGGGCGCGGCTCTGCCGGACAGAAACTGTGGACGATGCCGGGGGGCCGCACGCCCCCGTCGGCATCATGTGGAGGAGGCGCTGTGAGCAGCGACCCATGGGGCCGCGTCGACGAGACGGGGACCGTGTACGTGCGTACCGCCGATGGCGAGCAGGTCGTCGGATCGTGGCAGGCGGGAACCCCCGAGGAGGCCCTCGCCTACTTCGAGCGCAAGTATGAGGGCCTGGTCGTCGAGATCGGCCTCCTCGAGCGCCGGGTCAAGACCACCGACCTGTCGGCGAAGGACGCGACGACCGCGATCGACCATCTGCGCCAGCAGGTCGACGAGCACCACGCGGTGGGCGATCTGGAAGCGCTGAAGAAGCGGCTGGACAAGCTCGTCGAAACCGTCGAGTCACGCCGCGAGGAGCGCAAGGCGCAGAAGGCCAAGCAGAGCGACGAGGCCCGGCACGCCAAAGAGAAGCTGGTCACCGAGGCCGAGGAGCTGGCGGCCAGTGAGCAGTGGCGGGCGGCCGGTGAGCGGCTGCGTGCGCTGGTCGACATCTGGAAGGGCCTGCCGCGGCTCGACCGCAAGGCGGACGACGAGCTGTGGCACCGCTTCTCGCACGCCCGCTCGGCGTTCTCCAAGCGGCGCAAGGCGCACTTCGCTTCGCTGGACGCCCAGCGCGAGGAGTCGCGCAAGGCGAAGGAGAAGCTGGTCGCCGAGGCCGAGTCGCTGTCGAACTCGACGGACTGGGGGGCCACCGCGGCCCGCTACCGCGAGCTGATGACGGAGTGGAAGGCCGCGGGCCGCGCCCAGCGCGAGCACGAGGACGATCTGTGGAACCGCTTCCGCGGCGCCCAGGACATCTTCTTCCAGGCGCGCGGCGAGATCTTCGCGGAGCGCGACGCCGAGCAGCGAGAGAATCTGACCCGCAAGGAGGAGCTGGCCGTCGAGGCCGAGAAGCTGCTCCCGATCTCGGACCTGAAGGCCGCACGGGCGGCGTTCCGGGCGATCAACGAGCGGTGGGAGGCCATCGGCCACGTCCCGCGGGACGCCCGCCCGAAGATCGAGGGCCGGATGCACGCCGTCGAGCGCGCCATCCAGGAGGCCGAGGAGGCCGAGTGGCGGCGTACGAACCCTGAGGCGCGGGCCCGCGCCGCGGGGCTGACCGGTCAGCTCCAGGACGCCGTCGACAAGCTGCAGAAGCAGATCGACACCGCCCGGGCGGCCGGCAACAACGCCAAGGCCGACAAGCTCGGCCGCGAACTGGAGGGCCGCAAGGCGCTGCTGGACCAGGCGCTCAAGGGCCTGGAGGAGTTCGGCGGCTGACTTTGCGCCTAAACCGGCGCCGCTCTCGCGGAGGTGGTTGATCGCCGTCGGGGTTCCTCAATTGATGGCTGAGGCGCCCGCTACGAAAAAGGGGCCCCGGTACGGATTCCGTGCCGGGGCCCCCTTCGTGTGTGCGGCCCTACGGCCTGCGGGCCGAGGTCACCCGATAGACGTCGTAGACGCCCTCCACACCCCGTACCGCCTTCAGCACATGCCCCAGATGCTTGGGGTCGCCCATCTCGAAGGTGAAGCGGGAGGTGGCGACGCGGTCGCGGGAGGTCTGGACGGCCGCCGAGAGGATGTTGACGTGCTGGTCGGAGAGGACCCGCGTGACGTCCGACAGGAGCCGGGAGCGGTCCAGGGCCTCGACCTGGATGGCGACCAGGAAGACCGAGGACTGGGTGGGCGCCCACTCGACGTCGAGTATCCGCTCCGGCTGCCGGGACAGCGAGTCGACGTTGACGCAGTCGGCACGGTGCACCGAGACGCCGCTGCCGCGGGTGACGAAGCCGATGATGGGGTCGCCCGGCACCGGCGTACAACAGCGGGCGAGCTTGACCCACACATCGTCGACGCCCTTGACGACCACGCCGGGGTCGGCGCTGGAGCGGCGCTTGGAGCGCGGCCGGATCGGGGTCGACTCGGCGATGTCCTCGGTGGCCTCGTCCTGGCCGCCGAGCGCCTGCACCAGCTTCTGGACGACGCTCTGCGCGGCGACATGGCCCTCGCCGATGGCGGCGTAGAGCGAGGAGATGTCCGGGTAGCGCATCTCGTGCGCGAGGGTGACCAGGGAGTCGCCGGTCAGGATCCGCTGGATGGGCAGATTCTGCTTGCGCATGGCGCGCGCGATGGCGTCCTTGCCCTGCTCGATCGCCTCGTCGCGGCGCTCCTTGGAGAACCAGCCGCGGATCTTGTTCCGGGCCCGCGGGGACTTGACGAAGCCGAGCCAGTCGCGGGACGGTCCGGCCCCCGGCGCCTTGGAGGTGAAGACCTCCACCAAGTCGCCGTTGTCCAGGGTGGATTCGAGCGGGACGAGCCGCCCGTTGACCCGCGCACCTATCGTGCGGTGGCCGACCTCGGTGTGCACCGCGTACGCGAAGTCGACGGGGGTGGCACCGGCCGGCAGCGCTATGACATCGCCCTTGGGCGTGAAGACGAAGACCTCGTTGCGGGACAGGTCGAAGCGCAGCGACTCCAGGAACTCGCCCGGGTCCTCGGTCTCCTTCTGCCAGTCGAGCAACTGCCGCAGCCAGGCCATGTCGTTGACGGTGTCCTGGCCGGCGCCCTTGCCGACGCCCCTGGGCACGTCCGTACGCACCTTGGACGTGCCGGCGACCGCCTCCTGCTTGTACTTCCAGTGGGCGGCGATGCCGTACTCGGCGCGGCGGTGCATGTCGAAGGTACGGATCTGGAGCTCAACGGGCTTGCCGCTGGGGCCGATCACGGTCGTGTGCAGCGACTGGTACATGTTGAACTTGGGCATCGCGATGTAGTCCTTGAACCGGCCGGGGACCGGATTCCATCGCGCGTGGATGGTGCCGAGGGCCGCGTAGCAGTCCCGGACCGTGTCGACGAGGACGCGGATGCCCACCAGGTCGTAGATCTCGGCGAAGTCGCGGCCTCGCACGATCATCTTCTGGTAGACGCTGTAGTAGTGCTTCGGGCGGCCGGTGACGGTGGCCTTGATGCGGGCGGCGCGCAGATCGGCCTGGACCTCGTCGGTCACTATCGCCAGATACTCGTCACGCTTGGGCGCCCGCTCGGCGACCAGCCGCACGATCTCGTCGTACATCTTGGGGTAGAGGATCGCGAAGGCGAGGTCCTCCAGCTCCCACTTGATGGTGTTCATGCCCAGGCGGTGGGCGAGCGGAGCGTAGATCTCCAGCGTCTCGCGGGCCTTCTTCTCCTGCTTCTCCCGCTTGAGGTAGCGCATGGTGCGCATGTTGTGCAGCCGGTCGGCGAGCTTGATCACCAGGACCCGGGGGTCCTTGGCCATCGCGACGACCATCTTGCGCACCGTCTCGGCCTGCGCGGCCTCGCCGAACTTGACGCGGTCGAGCTTGGTGACGCCGTCGACCAGCAGCGCGACCTGGTCGCCGAAGTCGCTCCGCAGGGTGTCCAGGCCGTATTCGGTGTCCTCGACGGTGTCGTGCAGCAGGCCGGCCATGAGGGTGGCCGGGTCCATGCCCAGCTCGGCGAGGATCGTCGTCACCGCGAGCGGGTGGGTGATGTACGGGTCGCCGCTCTTGCGCTTCTGGCCGCGGTGCCAGCGCTCGGCGACCTGATAGGCGCGCTCGATCTGGCGCAGCGTCGCGGTCTCGATCTTGGGGTCATTGCCGCGGACGGCCCGCAGCAGCGGTTCCAGGACCGGGTTGTACGGGCTGGAGCGCTGGACGCCCAGACGGGCGAGGCGGGCCCGGACACGGTTGGGGGAACCGGAGCGGCCGGCGGGAGCGGGCGGCAGCGGCTTGGGCGCGGCGGGCTGGTCGGCCTTGGCGGGCGGCTTGGGCGCCCGGGCCGGC
>NZ_QUAC01000202.1 GCF_003389455.1 Streptomyces inhibens
CGGCCCGCACCGTGGCGGCGCCCGCGCCCGCGCCGCCGGCGACCTCGGCGCCGCCGCCCGCCCGCGAGATCTGGTTCGCCGCCTGGCCGGTGGTCGCGATCTTCATCCTGTCGAATGCGGCGATGCCGCTGTACGCGGTCTGGCAGCGCCAACTCGGCTTCGGCTCCGGCACCTTGACGCTGATCTACGCCGCCTACGTGGTCGGGCTGCTCGGCGCGCTGCTGGTGGCGGGCGTCGCTTCGGACCGTGTCGGGCGCAAGCCGGTGCTGGTTCCGGCGCTGCTCCTGGGCATCGTCGCCTGCCTCATCTACGCCACCGCGCCCTCGGTGGCCGCCCTCGCCACCGCCCGGCTGCTGACCGGCGTGGCCACCGGCGCCGCCGTATCGGCCGGAATGGCCGCCGTCACGGACATCGCCGCCGGCCGGAGTCTCGGACCGCTGCTGGCCTCCACCGGGATGGTGCTGGGCGCCGGGATCGGCCCCGTACTGGCCGGGGTGCTGTCGGAGACCGCGCCCGCGCCGACCGTCACCGTCTTCGTCGTCGAAGCCGTCCTGCTGGCAACGGCGTTGGTGGCGGTCATCAGGATGCCGCTGCCGCAGCGCCGTACGGGTTCCGGCACGGGGTCGGGTACGAGGTCCGGCACGGGCACCGCCACCGGCTCCTGGGTCCGGCTGCCGGCCGTCCCCCGCGCGAACCGCCGCCATCTCGCCCTCGGACTCGCCGCCTTCGCCCCCGGCATCAGCGCCACCGCCTTCGTCCTCTCCCTCGGGCCGTCCCTGCTGGCCGGTCTGCTCGGTACGGCGAACCGCGCGGTCGCCGGCGGTATGGCGCTGGCGATGTTCCTGGCCGCCACCGGCGTGCAGTTCGCGCTGCGGCGCCTGGCGGTCCGGACGATCCTGCTCACCTCCGGCGCCGCCACCGTCGCCGGCACACTGGCCCTGGTCACCGCCGTGCACACCGCCGCGCTCGCCCCGCTGGTCGCCGCGGTGATCCTGGCCGGCGCGGGCCAGGGCGCGGGCCAGCTGGGCGGGCTGACGCTGCTGAGCCGCGAGGTCCCGGCCACCCGCCGCGCGGAGGCCAACGCGGCCCTGAACGCCGGCGGTTACTTCCTCGCCGGCGCCCTCCCGGTCGCCGACGGCTACCTCAGCGACGCCATCGGCCTCCCGGCGGCCGCCACCACCTTCGGCCTCGCGGTGGCCGCGCTGGCCACGGCGGGCGCGGCGCTGGTGGCGGTACGGGGCGCGGATGCGCGGTGAGCTTGTGCCCCCGCGGGCATACGGCGCGGGGGCGCAGCGCCGGGGGTGCGGCGCGTACGTACGGCGGCGGCCTACACCGCGACGTACGCCGGGCGGTCGGCAGCGGGATCCCCGCTCCGCTCCGACCGCCGCTGCACGGCCGCCGCCCACCCCGTGGCCGCGAGGGCCAGCACTCCGGTGCCGGCGCCGACCCAGGCCACCGAGGCGAAGCCGAGGCCCGCGTCGATGGTGAGGCCGCCGAGCATCGGGGTGAGCGTGATCCCGACGTTGAAGGCCGAGGTGTTCACAGCCGGTACCAGCGTCGGCGCCTCGGGGGCGAGGCGGAACACCCGTGACTGCACCACCGGGTTGACGAGATATCCGGTGAACCCGAGGACGAAGACCAGCGCGATGGTCACACCGAGACTCCCGGCCGTCAGCGCGAGCGCCGCGGAGGCGACCGTGAGCGCACCGCCCCCGAGGACCAGGGTCCGCAGCGGCGCCACATCGGCGACCCGGCCGCCGAGCGTCACACCGATCAGCCCGCCGGCCCCGTACAGCGCGAGCACCGCCGGCACCCAGCCCTCGGGCAGCCCGCTCACCTCCGTCAGCAGCGGGGCGAGATAGCTGAAGGTGACCACCGCCGCGCCGAAGGTCAGCGTCGTGACGAGGTAGGACACCCACAGCGCCGGTCGCGCCAGCCCGGCCAACTCGCGCCGTACGGAAGGAAGTTCGGCCCCTTCGGCGCGTCCCGCGGGCAGCGCGGCCCGCAGCGAGAGCGCACTGAGCGCGGTGAGCCCGGCCACGCCCCAGAACGCCGCGCGCCAGCCCGCGTGCTGGCTGAGGACCGTACCGGCCGGCACACCCACGATGGTGGCGAGGGTGAGCCCCATGGCGACCACCGACAACGCCTTCCCCTTGGCCCCCGACGGCACCAGGCTCACCGCCGTCGCCGCGGCCACCGCCCAGAACCCGGCGTACGCGAGGGCGCTCACCACACGGGTCGCGAACAGCACCCCGTATCCCGGCGCGAGCGCGCCGACCACATGCCCGGCGACAAAGACGAGCTGGAAGGCGATCAGCGCGGTACGGCGCGGCACCCGCAGCGTGGCCACGGCCAGCATCGGTGCGCCGATGACCATGCCGATGGCGAACGCGGAGATCAGCAGACCGGCATCGGGGATGGAGACGCCGAGGTCGGTGGCGATGCCGGGGAGGAGCCCGGAGAGCATGAATTCGGAGGTGCCCTGGGCGAATATGGCGAGCCCCAGCAGGTGCACGGCAAGTGGCATGAGACGGCGCTCCGTCAGGTAGGGGGAGGAGATCTGTGGGCGTGATTTTGAATTGATCAGTACAAAATGAGCTCGAACGGAGCCCGGAGGGATGCCGGGACGAACCCGGGGTGATGTCGGATCCCGGAGAACTCGGCGAGGATGGTGGACAGTTGAGCGGCGCGGGCGCTCCGCTCAGCAAGCGGTCAACAGGCGCTCAGCAGCCGATCAGAAAGCGCCCAGCGCCGCGTCCGCGACAGCCTCCAGTGCCGCGCGGTCGGCCCCGGCCCGTGCCGAGACGCGCAGACCGCCGACCGATGCGATGACGAGATGGGCGAGGGTACGAGCGTCCTTGTCGGGCGCGATATCGCCGTCGCGCTGCCCGGACTCGATCGCGGCGCGGATCGCCTCCAGCCGTACGCCGTAGTCGCGTTCCAGTGAGGCCGCGACGGACGGGTCATGGGCCGATACCTCGACGCAGGTGTTGACGACCAGACAGCCGCGGCCGTCCGTGTACCGCGTGAACTCCTCGTCGATCACCCGCTGCAGCAGCGTGCGAATCTTCTCCCGTACCGGGAGGTCACCCTCCAGCAGCTCGAACAACTCGCCGTTCTTTCGCTCCATGTAGCGGGCAAGCGACCGCTCGAAGAGGTCGTGCTTGCTCTTGAAGGTGTTGTAGATGCTGCTGCGCCCCAGCCCCGTGGCGTCGCACAGGTCCTGGGTGGACGTCGCTTCATAGCCGGTGGCCCAGAACGCCTCCATCGCGGCGTCGACCGCCCGCCCCTCGTCGAACTTCCTGGGTCGTGCCATATGACAACGCTAACACGTATTAGAACAGTCAGTCCAATACTTGGATACGGCGTCCGCCTGCCCGTATCAAGTTGCCGCCCGGCGGCCTTCAGTGATCACATGCGTGGCATGAACGCGACACCCGCCCCGCAGCACCTGCCTGCCGCCCACCCCGTGGCCGCGCCGGGCCCCGCGGGCCCGCCCCCGCACGCCCTCGGCAATCAGGGCCTGCGGCTGCTCGCGATCGTCATCGACCTGGCGATCGTCTCCGTCGCGCTGTCCCTCGTCTCCGCGGTCGTCGGGCTGGTCGTCACCTTCGGCCACCCGACCGACAACTCGCCGTTCTACCTCCCGCTCCTGCTGGCACTGGCGGCGCTCTTCCTCTACTCACCGCTGCTGACGGCCCGTTGCGGTGGCACGCCGGGCAAGCTCCTCTGCGGTCTGCACGTCGTACGGCTCGCCGACGCCCGGAACCTCTCCTACGGGGCGGCCCTGGGGCGGCACCTCGCGCACCTGGGAATGTGGCTGGTGCCGCTGATCAGCCTGTTGGACGCGGTGTCCTGCCTCTGGGACCGGCCGTTCCGCCAGTGCCTGCACGACAAGACGGTCGGCAGTGTGGTCGTCCGCCGCAGCATGCGGCCGGCCCCGTTCACGAGCCGCGCGGGAAGCTGACCTCGACCCGGCGGTTCTTCTTGCGGCCTTCCTCGGTGCTGTTGTCGGCGATCGGATACTGCTCGCCGTAGCCGCGGATCTGGAAGCCGACGGACGAGCCGAGGTCCTTGGCCAGCTCCTGCTGCACGGCGTTGGCCCGCTGCCTGGAGAGCGTCAGACCGTGAGCGGCCGAGCCGAGGTTGTCGGTGAAGCCGAAGACCCGCAGGCTGGTGGCGTGCTGCTTCTTGATCTCCGCGGCGATGGTCCCGATACGGGACAGCGCGTCCGGCGTCAGCTTGGCGCTGTCCTTGCCGAAGAGCACCTCGGCCTGGAGCGCGAACGTCACATTGTCGTTGGTGTCCTGACGGCGCTCCGAACCGTCGTCGGTCTCCACGATGGACTTGATGTTGAGGACCTTGGACGGGGCGAGCTTGGCGCCCTGGACCATCCGCAGATCCGGGTCGTTGGGGTCGATGTGCACCGGCGGGGTGGAGTCCTCGGTCAGGCCCGGCGGGTCGGCATGGGCGGCGGGGACCGTGAGCGCCGCGGTCAGCAGCAGCGCGACGGCGGCGGTGACGGCGGTACGGGGCGCTCGGCGCGCTCGGCACATCCGGGGCATCTGGGTCGCGGTCATCGGTGCCCGCTCAATCCGTGATCTGCACGCTGGCCGGCGGCAGGGTCGGCAGCTGGAAATCGACCTCGGTCACCTTGGCCGGCGGCGCCGGGAACTGCGCGAAGATCGGGCGGCTGGCTCCCGGCAGCAGACCGCTGAGGCCGGTCGTGCACAGGCATTCGCCGTTGGTGTCGCGGAGCACCAAATACCGTTTCTTGCCCGCCTTGTCGACGAGGGTGGCCCCGGAGATGGACGAACGGGAGCGCAGCTCGGTCTCGTTGGAGCGCCAGTCGATGGCGTTGAAGGCGCGGGTGCCGTGGTTGGTCACCGTGCCGTTGACGGTGACGAATCCGCCGGAGTCACGGACGACGGAGTGCAGGGTCACCACGATGCCGTCCGCGCCCTTCATCTCGCCGATCACCTTGTCGGAGTCGGCCGCGGGGGCGCCGGGGCCGGTGTCCTTGGGGGCGGTGCTGCGGGCCGGCGGCTTCTTGTCGTCCGTCGCCTGCGATCCGCCGTCGCCGCCACCACCGCAGCCGGCCACGACGAGAGCCAGGCCGACAGCGCTCGCCATGGCGACCGCTCCCCTGGCGGCCTTCGTGGTGCGCCGAATGCTCATGGATGCGATTCCTTTGATCGTCGTCCGGTCGGGCCGGGTGGTGGTCGGGGTGCGGGTGCGGGCGGTCAATGGGCGAGGCGTACGGAGAAGAGGTCAAAGGCCTCGGGGAGATCCTGGGGGCGGTCGGGGTCGAGCGTCCAGCCCTTACCGTCGCAGGTGATCTTGACGAGGGCGGGCTTGGGGGCGTCCTCGGCCTGGTCCTCCTTGGCCTTGCCGTCGTTGGCCTTGCCGTCGTTGGCCTTGCTGTCCTTGCCGTCGTTTCCGTCTGCCCCGTTCGTGTCGTCCTTGGCGGGGTCGAGGGTGCAGCGCGGGCCGACGACGGACTTCGCCTCGGCCGACGCATGCTTGCTCTCGGTCCCGGGGATCACCGAATCGCCCACGGCGTTACGGGTCTTGACCGTGACGGCGAAGGAGGTGGGCCAGGAGTCCGGGGTGCAGCCGGAGACCTCGGCGTCGTTCCGCCCGGCGAACCAGTCCGCGCTCCCGCAGGCCGCTTCGGACGGGGCGCCACGCCCGTTCAGCAGTTCTTCCCAGGCGGTCGGGTCGCTCTCATAGCTGCCGTCGCCGACGCCGTCGAGCAGGTCCTTGGTCAGCAGATCGCGGTACTTCTGGCCGGCGGCGAGCGCGGCCGCGTCGGCGGCGGTCTGCGCACCGTTGCGGGTGGCCGCCGCCTGGCCGACGGCGAAGAATGCGAGCGCGAGAAAGAGCAGGCCCCCGACCGCAACGATGTAGAGCGGAAAGGCCTGCCCGGCGTCGCGCCCGCGATGGCGCGTGATGGTGGCCGTCACGGCGGTGGCGGCGGTTGCGCCTAGATACCGACGACGTCGGAAATCTTGTTGGCGATGGCATTGGCGATCTGACTGCCGAAGTCCGTGGTCGACAGGACCAGGACGATCGCCACGACCACCGCGATGATGCCGAGGTACTCGATCGAGGTCTGTCCCCGGTCGTTCCCCAAAATCCGCTTCGCCATCGATTTCCCCTCCATGGGCGGCCGTACCGCTCTGGTCCGGCTGGTCTGTCCCCGTGGTGTCGGCGCGTTCGTCCGCGCTCATGACACCAGAAAAGTACGCCGGAACAGTGTCCCTGGAACAGGGATTCCGTACCCAATCCTCTTTCGGGAACACGGCCGACGGGCACAACGGCATGTTTCGGTCACTCAGTCGCACCCCGTTCACCCCCGCTCCCCCTCCGGGACCATGCCCCGTTCCGATGCCCATGCGGGCCGGCCGGCCTGGGGGCACCGTAGTACGAACCCGGCCGCCGGCCCACCCACTGTGGCACAACTCGTTGCTCCTGCGAAGGCGTTGACGAGAAGCAGGCCCTGGACCGTACGCATCCGGCCGGGTGCGCGACACGCACGGCCGCGCCGCAGTGCGCCACGGCGCAGTACGGCATACGGCGCGGGGGCCGCGGGACCGCAGCCGGGACCGGCCCGGCCGGCGATGTGCATCCGCAAGGACGGCCCGAGGTGGCGCCAGGCGAGCGGCGCAGGACCGAGGCCGGGACCGAGGCCGGGGCCGGGGCCGGGACCGGGGCCCGGACCGTCGCCCGGGCC
Organism: Streptomyces inhibens; assembly: GCF_003389455.1. Taxonomy (GTDB): domain Bacteria; phylum Actinomycetota; class Actinomycetes; order Streptomycetales; family Streptomycetaceae; genus Streptomyces; species Streptomyces inhibens. The sequence continues at coordinate 6,737 of NZ_QUAC01000202.1, forward strand.
GGGGTTTCGGGCATGGGTCAATCGCCGACCAGAGAGCCGAAGTTGGTGCCCGAGCCCAGGAAGAAACCGGCGATGAGCAGGATCATCGTGGCCGGGACCATGAACGTGGTGACGACCATGGTGGCCTTGGGGACCGCGCGGGCGGCCCGCCGTCTGGCGTTCTGGGCGTCCGTGCGCCGCATGTCATTGGCGATCTGGATCAGGGTCTCGACGATCGGGGAACCCAGTTCCTCGCCCTGCTGGAGGGCGGTGACGAACTGGGCGACCTGTTCGGAGTCATTGCGTTTGCGCAGTTCGTCGAAGGCGGCGCGGCGGCTGACGCCCATGTCCATCTGCCGGAGCGTAATGCGGAGTTCATCGGCCCAGGGGCCCTCGTACTTCTCCGCGACCCGGTCGAGGGCCTGACGGAAGCTCAGGCCGGCGCTGACCACGACGGCCAGCACATCCAGAAAGTCCGGAAGGGTGCGTTCGATGGTGTCCTTGCGCTGCCGGATCGCGGCCCAGATGCCGACCTCGGTCCAGAAGAGGCCGAACAGCACCATCAGGACGCCGAGAACCGGCTGACCGCGCAGAAACATCACCAGCGCGCCGAAGAAGCCGAGCCCGCCGTAGACGGCGCGCCGGGCGGCGTACCGGTCGACGGTCAGCCCGCCCGGATTACCGGCCAGATCGATCCGCCGGCGGATACGGGCCACGCGCTTGTCGCCCATCAGCCGCAGCACCAGCGGCGCGTAGCGCATACCGGTGCGGTCCACCGCCGAGCCGACGGCCGTGGTGCGCGTCGCGCCGACCTCCAGGGACAGTGCCAGGTCGGGCGGGAGCCGGGCCTCGCGGCGGTAGAGCGCGATACCGCAGCAGATGCCGACGACCGAGAGGGCGAAGGCCCCGGCCAGCAGAATTCCGATTCCCATTCCTGTTCCCATCGCGATACCGGTGCCGGTCCCGGGCCCTAGACGTCGATCTTCGAGAGGCGGCGGATGAAGAAGAAGCCGAGCCCGTAGAGGGCGAAGGCCGCCACGACGGCGAGCTGTCCCAGGAAGGAGGAGGTCATCCGGTCGATGGCGCCCGGCGCGATCCGGTTCATCAGCAGCAGGGTGCCGATGCCGAGCAGCGGGACGACATAGGCGGTGACCACGACCTGGGAGAGCTGGGTGCGCACCTCGCGGCGGGTCTCCTTGCGCTCCTCCAGGGTCTTGGTGAGGTTGCGCAGCGAGCCGACGACGGTGCCGCCGGCGCGGTTGGAGAGCACCAAGGTGGTGACCAGGACGACGAGTTCACGGGAGGGCAGGCGTTCGGCGAGTTCGCCGAGCGCCTCGTCGATGGAGTGGCCGACGGCGAGCTTGTCGGACACCTTGGCCAGCTCCTCACCGGCCGGCGCCTCCAGCTCCTCGGCCGCCATGCCCAGTGCGGTACGCAGCGCCAGCCCGGCCTGGGTGGCGTTGGCGAGGATCCGGGAGAGTTCGGGGAGCTGGTTGATGAACTTCTCGATGCGCTTCTGGCGCTGCCAGTTGAGGAAGGCGAACGCCGCCCAGATGGCGACGAGTGCGGCGATCGGCCCGAAGAAGGGGGCGAGGGTGGCCTGGGCGATCAGCCACAGCGCGAGGACCGTACCGAGCATGTAGACGAAGAATTCGCCGGGGGTGACGTCCAGTCCGGTGGCGGCGAGCCGCAGTTCGAGACGGCGGCCGAAGCGGGTTCCGCGCAGGGTGCGGTCGACGGACGGGAAGCGGCGGCGCCGTCCCGTCACCGGCAGCCCGTGCTCGTCGGCGAGCCGGTCGACGATGGCCTGCCGCTGGGCGCGCCCGGCCGCGTAGCTGCGTACGCCGGCGATCGCGAGCACCCCGCACAGCAGGGTCGCCCCGATGGTGAGCAGGGCGAGGTGGTTCCCGCCGGTCATGAGCTGGCCTTCCGGGTGGCGAGTTGGTCGTCGGTGGCCGCGACGCCGAAGGCGGGCGGGGTGGGTTCGCTCGCCATGAAGAGGCGTTCGGCGACCCGGCGGGGCAGCGGGAAGTAGCGGAACCGGCCGTGCACGACGCGGTCGGCGCCCATCGGTTCGGCATCGAAGCGGCAGACCGTGGCGATCCGGTAGTCCTCGTGGCCGCGGGAGTCGAGGAGGGCGATCTCGCTGATCCGGCGGGAGCCGTCGGCGTGCCGGCCGAGCTGGACGATGCAGTCGACGGCGCTGTTGATCTGATCCCGCAGCGCCTCGAAGGGGATCTTGACGTCCGACATGGAGGCCAGCGTCTGCAGCCGCATCAGGGCGTCCTCGGCGCTGTTGGCGTGGACGGTGGCGAGCGAGCCGTCGTGGCCGGTGGACATCGCCTGGAGCATGTCGAGGGTCTCGCCGCCGCGCACCTCGCCGACGATGATGCGGTCGGGGCGCATCCGCAGCGAGTTGCGTACCAGGTCGCGGATGGTGATCCGGCCCTTGCCCTCCACGTTGGGCGGCCGGGACTCCAGGCGGATGACATGGCTCTGCTGGAGCTGGAGTTCGGCGGCGTCCTCGACGGTGATGATCCGCTCCCCGTCCGGGATCAGTCCGGAGAGCGCGTTGAGGAGGGTGGTCTTGCCGGCGCCGGTGGCGCCGGAGACCACCACATTGAACTTGGCGCGCACCAGCCCCGCCAGCAGCATCAGCATCTGCTCGTCGAGCGTGCCCATGCCGATGAGTTCGGCGAGGGTGTAGGCGCGCGGGAAGCGGCGGATGGTGAGGGTGGCGCCGTTCAGGGCGAGCGGCGGGATGATGACATTGACGCGCTCGCCGGACGGCAGCCGGGCGTCGACCATCGGATTGGACTCGTCCACCCGCCGGTTGACGGTGGAGACGATCCGCTCGATGGTCTGCATCAGCTGCTCGTGCGAGGCGAAGCGGACGGGGACCAGCTCGACCCGGCCGCAGCGCTCGACGTACACCTGGTCGGGGCCGTTGACCATGATCTCGGTGATCGAGGCGTCTTCGAGCAGCGGCTCCAGCACGCCCAGGCCGAGCGCCTCGTCGACCACCCGGCGGATGAGCTGGGCGCGTTCGGCGGTGGAGAGCACCGGGCCCTCGCGGCTGATGATGTGCCCCAGTACGCGTTCCAGCCGCGAGCGGCGCTCGGCCGCGGCCAGTGAGGACATCTCGGCGAGGTCGATCTCCTCCAGCAGTTTGGCGCGGTAGACGGCGACCATATGGCTGTCCTGGCGCGCCTCGCCGGCCGGCTCGGGTGCGACGATCCGGGCTTTCAGGCTCATCGCGGGGGTGCTCCTTCGTACGTACGCGCCGCTGGGCCGAGCGCACGGGGCACCTCGGGGCGGGGCATGGTGGCGCTGCGGCTGGCGGAGCCGAAGTCGACGCCGGGGATGATCGAGGGGATCGGTACGCGCACCGTGGCACGGACCGAACCGCCTGTGCCGCCCACCGAGATCGTGGCGCCGTCCGCGACCCAGCCGGTCATCGCGGCCTTGCCGGCGGTCTGCGGGTCGATCTCGCGGTCGGCCCGGTCCATCGAGGCGGTACGGGCGGCGGCGCGCGCTCCCGTACCGGCCTGCTGGACGGTGAACGCCGCCAGCCCGAGCTGGACCACGGCCAGCCCGATGACCAGCAGGATCGGCAGAAAGCCGAGGAATTCGATGGACACCTGGCCCCGGTCGCGGCCGTGGCCGCGGAGCCGGGCGGGGAGACGTACGGCGATCACCCTGTGACCTCCTTCGCGGCGCCGGCCGAGCCGGTGACCTTCCACGGGAAGGTGCCCGCGCCGGGGAAGAGCACCGGGACGTTGATCCGGACCATCGTCTTCCACAGGCCCGCCTCGGTGCCGCAGGTGATCGCGGCGCCGCCCTGCCAGGCGCTGGGCAGCTCGTCCTGGGCTGCGGTGTGGCAGGCGCCCGCACCGCCGCCCTCGGTGGCGGTGGCGGCCCGCGCGCCCCGGTCGGCGGCGTGGGCGGCGAGCGAGTAGGTGTACCCGACCAGCACGAGCTGCCAGAGCAGTACGAGGACCAGCAGGATCAGCGGGAGCAGCCCCATGAACTCCACGGAGACCTGCCCGCGGTCGTTGCCGCCCAGGGGGCGCCGCACCGCTCAGCCCTCCTCGTACGGACCGGCCGGATCGAACGGCCCGGGGCCGCCGGCCGCCGCCGCGGGACCGCGCCGCGCACCGAACCGGGGCACCGGCCCCGATCCCGACCCGGAGGCCGACCCCGATGCCGGACCCGGACCTGCCCCGGAACCGGGAGCCGCCCCTGTCGTTATGGCCTTGCGCTTGCGCCCCGTCAGCGAGGAACGCGCCCGGTGGCTGCCCCGCCCCTGGCGCGCGGCCGGCGAGTCGACCAGGCCCAGCTCACCGGCGAGCGCCCACAGCGCCTGCTTGACCGTCGACCGGCCGTCCAGGTCCTGAAGCCGGCCCGCGTCGACACAGGGCTGAAGCTCCTTGAAGGCGGCCGGCACATGGGTCCTGGCCACCTGGGTGCCGGTGGCCTTGGCGACCAGCGGCGGCTGGATCTCGGTGTTACGGGTGAGGCGGTTGACCACCGTCGTGGTGTCCTCCGCCTTACGGATCTGGAGCCGGTCCCACAGCCGCACCTGCCGCTTGGCGGCCCGTACGGCCACCACGTCCGGGGTCGCCACCAGCAGCGCCACATCGGCGAGTTCGACGGCCGCGGCGTTCGCGGACTGCATCTGGGAGCCGCAGTCGACCAGCACGACTTCGTAGCGGGAACGCAGTGCGCCGATGATCTGCCGGGCCGCCCGGTCGTCGACCTCCTCGCCGCGCTCCCCCTCCTCGGGCGCCAGCAGGATGCCGAGCCCGGTGTGGTGGTCGTGCACCGCGTCCTGGAGAACCCGTACGGAGATGTCCTGGATGCCCGCCAGATCGACCACCGAGCGGCGGAACTGCACGTCCAGATAGGAGGCCACATCGCCGGACTGGAGGTCCAGGTCCACCAGCGCCACGCTGCGGCCCGCGGCCCGCGCGGCCAGCGCCAGCTGCACGGCGGTGACCGTGGTGCCGACCCCGCCCTTGGCGCCGGTCACGGTCACCAGCGTGCCGCTCGGGCCGGGCAGCGTCTCCGGGCTGCCCCCGAGGTGCACCCGTACGCCCGCCGACCACTGCGCGGCGGCCTGCACCCGGGCGGCCAACTCGTCGTAACCGAGCGGCAGTCCCACGATGCCGCGTGCGCCGGCGTCCATCGCCGCGGAGAACAGCGCGGGCCCGGCGTCCGTGGTGATCAGTACGACGCCGACGGCGGGGAAGCGCAGCGCCACCTCGCGGATCAGCTCCAGCGCCGGTGTCGGCCCGATCCGCTCGTGGACGAGCACGACCTCGGGCAGCGCCTCGACGGCGGACGGCGGACCGGCGGGCGGGGCACCGGCGGGCAGTGTGCCGGCTCCCGCGGCGGCGCCGGCCAGCGCGTCGATCAGCGCCGTGGAGTCGGCGACCGCGGGTGCGGGCTCGGCGTCCGGCAGCTGGTTGAGCAGCGAGGACACCGCTCGCGCCGCGTCCGGGTCGCCGATTGCCGGGAGGATACGGATGGTCACCTGAGCCTCCGGGTCACTTGTCGCCGTCGAGGGTGTAGGTGCGCTGGCCGGGCGGGATGGCGGCCTCGCTGCCGGGGGCGAGCAGGGCGAGCCGTACGTGGGAGGCGAAGGACTCGGCGTAGGCGACCCGTTGGGCGTCCTGGGTGCCGAGCGCGAAGGTGATCGGGACGGCCTCGCCGGCCTGGCGGCCCGTCGTGGTGCTGCCCGGGTCCTTGGCCTCCAGCGGCGTCAGCTTGCCGACGTCGATGACCTGGGCGCCGGCCACGATGACCTTGGAGACCGGCTTGTCCTCGGGGCGCTTGCCCTCGAAGGTGGCGTAGATGTTCACCCGGGCACCGGGGTTGATCTTGCCGGCCACTCCGGTGGCGGCGTCGATCATGATGGCGATCTCCTGCTGCCCGGCCTTCAGCGCCGGCCGCTCGACGATCATGTCGTCCTGGAGCAGCGACCCCTTCTTCAGCGGGGTCACCGCGATCTTGCCGCTGACCTGGTCCAGATCGGTCACGGCGGTGGGCGGCAGCCAGCGCTGCGGCATCTTCACCTTCTCGAACTGCCCAGGATCCAGCGCTTTATAGGCCGCGACATCCGTCTTCAGCCGATACGCCGTCTTTTCCGGCCCGACCTTGGACTCGACGTTCTTGATCACCGACAGCACGCCGACGAACGCGCCGACCGCACAGAGGACCGACAGGAGCAGCAGGATCACTCCGCGGCGCTGGCGTGAGTTCATGGGGGAGGGACCTCGATCGGGACGGGGGACGGAACGGGCGGACGGTCAGGGGGCGGGGCGGTCGTCGGGTGGTTCGTCACGGCGGGGGCGGCGGAGGGCGGCCGGCCGGCGCGGGGCAGGCCACTGGCGGTCCGGTCGGGCTCAGCGCACGCGGGCCACCGTCCGCGGGGCGCCGGGCACCTCCCGATGACCGGACAGATCCGGGTGGCCGGGGAGATCCGGATGCTGGAAGCCGTCCGGATGACCGGCGACATCGGGGTGGCCGGGCAGATCCCAGGTGCCGGGGGCGCAGGGGCCGTCGGACGCATAGGGGTTACCCGGCACCGGACGTCCCGACCCGTACGGGTTCCCCGGCACTCCCGGGTGGCCGCTCGCGACGTCGGGGCCGCGTACGTCCAGCTGCCCCGGTCCACCACGGCCACCGGGCCCGCCGCCCGGTACGTCCGGGCCGCCGGGGCCACCGGACGTACCGGGCACCCCCGACGGGGCCACCGGCGACAGCCCGCGCTCCGCCCACGGCGGGGGAGGCGGCTCGGCCGCCG
>NZ_QUAC01000024.1 GCF_003389455.1 Streptomyces inhibens
CCGCCACGCCCACGACGGCGGACGGCGCGCCGACCGCCCCGACGGCCGCCCCGACGGCCGCCACCACCGGCTCCGTCCCCGCGGCCCGCGCCGAACGCGCCGATGCGGCCTCCCAGGAACTCACCCCCGCGGCCCTGCCACCCACCGTCGACGCGCTCTCCGTCCACGACATCCTCGGCACCATCCCCGCCCTCGTGGCGGTCGTCTACGGCCCCGAGCACCGCCTCGCCTACGTCAACGGCGCCTACGCCACCGTCTTCGGCCTCCGCCCGGCCGGCCACACCGCCCGCGAAGCCCTCCCCGAGCTCGACGAACTGGGCCTGCTCCCGCTGATGGACCAGGTCCTGCGCAGCGGCAAGCCGCGTACGGTCAAGTCCCGCAAGATCCCCGGCGGCGACCGCTCCCGCGACGCCTACTACACCTTCACCTGCACCCCGATCGAGGTCGCGGCGAGCGGCCCGGCACCCGACCCCGAGGTCGCCTGCGTCGCCCCGCACAAGGGCGTACTCGTCTTCGGCGCCGAGGTCACCGACCAGATCGAGTCCGCCGAACGGCTGCGCGTCAGCGAGGCCCGCCAGCGCGAGGCCGCGGTCACCCTCCAACGCTCCCTCCTGCCCCAGGAATTGGAGCAGCCCGACGACCTGTGCGTGGCCGCCACGTACCAGCCCGGCGGCACGGACGCCGCGGTCGGCGGCGACTGGTACGACGTCATCACCCTCGGCGGCGGCCGTACGGCCCTGGTCATCGGCGATGTCATGGGCCGCGGGGTGCGCGCCGCCGCCGTCATGGGCCAGCTGCGCACCGCCGTACGCGCCTACGCCCGCCTCGACCTCCCGCCCCACGAGGTCCTACAGCTCCTGGACGGCCTGGCCGCCGAGATCGACGCCAGCCAGATCGCCACCTGCGTCTACGCCGTCCACGACCCGAACGAGGGCCGCCTGGTCTACGCCTCGGCCGGCCATCTGCCCATCCTCGTACGCGACCCCCAGGGCACGGTCCGCCGCGCCGCCGAGCCGACCGGACCGCCCCTGGGCACCGGCGGCTGGCTGCACACCTCCGGCTCCGTCCCGCTTGCCCCCGGCAGCAGCGCCGTCCTCTACACCGATGGCCTGGTCGAGCGGCGCGACAAGGACATCGACGAGGGCGTCGAGGCCCTGGAGCGCGCCTTCGCCGGTGCCGCCGGCGCCCCCGACATCGTCTGCGACCGCCTGCTGCGCTCGCTCGGTATCACCGCCACGCACGACGACGACGTCGCCATCCTGGTCCTCCAGCACCCCGAGCGGACCGGCCATGAAGCCGAGCTGTTCCACAACGCCGCCCTCGAACTCCACGGCGGCACCGAAGCGGCCCCGCGCGCCCGCGCCTTCGCCTCCGGCGTCCTCGCCTCCTGGCGCTTCTCGCCCGAGCTGCACGACCTCGGCGTCCTGGCGGCCAGCGAACTCGTCGCCAACTCGCTCCAGCACGGCACCCCGCCCATGCGCCTCCGCCTGCGCCGCACGGACCGCCGCCTGATCATCGAGGTCACCGACGGCGACGACCATCTCCCACGCCGCCGCCGCGCCGAACCGGCGGACGAGGCCGGCCGCGGCATCTCCATCGTCGCCACCATCGCCTCCTCCTGGGGCTCGCGCCGCACACCGGGCGGCGGCAAGGCCGTCTGGTGCGAATTCGCCTTGCCCAGGGGATGAACAACGCCCCCGTTGCGGGCAGCCGTTCCGCCGGGGCGGAAGACGTGCGCACAACGGGGGCGTCGGGGACGGGTCCCGTCTCCGGGAAGGGGCGGGGACGGGGCACGCTCACACGGCCGCGGCCACCGCTTCCCGCTCCGCTCCCTGCTCCGGCGAAACCCGCGCCGCCTGCAGCACCGGCACCGCCCGATGCGGATTGTCCTGCCCGGGCCGCAGCATCCGCCCCAACCGCAGCGAAAGCCCCGTGATCCCCAGCGCACACACCACCAGCATCCCGATGTAGGCCATATACATCCCGTGGCCCACCATCAGCGCTCCCACCGCCGGTCCCACCGCCAGCGCCAGCTGCTTGACCAGCGCGAACGCCGAGTTGTACTGGCCGATCAGGGAGGCCGGCGCCAGATCCGCCACCAGCGGAGCCAGCGTCGGCGACAGCATCGACTCGCCGATACCGAACAGCGCATACGTCGAGATCAGCAGCGTCGTCGCCACCGCCTGCGCACCGTGCACCAGCCCGGACAGACCGGCGGCTATCCACGCCACGGTCCATATCAGCCCGACCAGCGCCATCACCCGGCTGCGCCGCCGCCGCTCGACCAGCTTGAGCACCACGAACTGCGCCGCCACGATCGCCGCCGTATTGGCCGCGAGGGCGATACCCAGGCTCGCCGGCGGGATCCGCGTGACCTCGGTCGCATAGGCCGCCAGGCCCGACTCGAACTGCCCGTAGCAGGCGAAGAACAGCACAAACCCCAGCACGCACAGCCACACCATCCGCCGGTCGGCGAACAGCGCCCGCCAGGCACCCTTGGCCCGCTCCTCGGTCGGCACCGCGTCCTCGACCTTCGGCGCCCGCGGCAGCCGTACGGTCGCCACCGCCGCGCCGAGCACCAGGAACATCACGGCCTCGATGGCGAACAGCCGCACAAAGCTCGACGCATGCGACTCGTCGACCAGCAGCCCGCCGACCAGCCCACCGACGCCCAGGCCCAGGTTGTTCAGGAAGAACTGGGTGGCGAACGCCCGCGACCTGGTCACCGTCGTCGAGCACCACACGATCATCGTCGCGAGCGCCGGCTGAATGACCGCGATCCCGGCACCGAGCGCGATGGCCGACGCGATGACCAGCGGCTCCGTGGCCGACAGCCCGAGCCCCAGCGCGCCGATGGCGGCGGAGACCGTTCCGACGATGGCCACCGGCAGCGGACCACGCCGGTCGATGGCCCGACCGGTCAGCGGCAGGACGACCAGCGCGGCCACTGCCAGCATCGCCAGCACCACACCGGCCGTATTCGCGCCGAGATCCCGCACCTTCGCCACGTAGACGTACAGATACGGAACCGTGAAGCCGTTCCCGAACGCGCTCAGCGCGTTCCCGAGCTGGATCCGGCGCAACGCGGCGCCCATCGCGGTGGTCACACTCACCTACCTAGGTCAGGTCATCGGACGAACAAGGGGTACGAACCGGCGAGCTGCCACAGACACAGGGCGAGACCGGACAGCTGCAAGCCGGACAGTCTCACCCTGAAGACTTCAACTCTAAAGTTCGAATCTAAAGAGTACACGCCGAAGAACTTCAACGCCAATGACTTCCATGCCATACTGCGCCGCATGCCTGAGCCCTCAGAAGCGGCCGCCGGCGCTGCCGAGCCGAGCCTCGAGGAACAGATCGCGGCCTACCAGCGCGAATTCCAAGACCTCGACCCCCAGGTGGAGCAGGTCGTCTCCGCACTTCAGCGCCTCAACCGGCGGATGAACGTCGCCTACGGACGGCAGACCGCCACCCTCGGCATCAGCAACGCCGAGTGGGAGGTCCTCAAGGCCCTGGTCCTCTCCGGAGCCCCCTACCAAATGGGCCCCGGCGAACTCGCCAAGCGCCTCGGCCTCACACCGGCCGCCATGACCCACCGCATCGACCGCATGGCGAGCGAAGGTCTCGTCACGCGAGAACGCGACGAGACCAACCGGGTCCGCGTCATCGTCGAGCTGACCCACGAGGGCCGCGAGAAGTGGCTTGAGGCGATGCGCATGGCAACGGTCTTCGAAGAGGACCTCCTCCAGGACCTCTCCGGCGCGGAACGCCAACTCCTCGGCCAGGTGTTGAGCCGTCTGCTGCGCCGCGTCGAGGACGCTCAACCGGACGCCGGCGGGCGTCTGAGTGACCTTGACTGACGCGAGTTGACACACCCCTGCCCCATCCGTAGTGTTCTCCGAGTTGCCACGGAGCCGGAACGGTCCTGTGACAGCCATCCCGCCGCTTCGCGGCACACCACTACTGCACGGCCCCTCACCGGGAACAATTTCGGCATGCCGGAATTCGGACCGCGACGTGATTATGCGTCAACGAGGAATTCCGCTAAAGTAGTGATCACGCCGAAAGGCGCGGCAGATCGAATAGCCGCACCACGGCGGAACCCCCTCCGACGGGGAATCGGAAAAGAATTCGGACCGGAAACGGAACGAAATCGGATCTGATACAGTCGGAAAGGCCGAAAAGCGAAAGCCGAACGGCCAACCCCCCTCCAACAGGGGGCCAGAGACGGAAACGGATCTGGTAAGGTTGGAACCGCGAAGAAGCCGAAAGGCCGAATCGCACCGGCGAAAATCGGAGCCGCAAGGATCTGATAGAGTCGGAAACGCAAGACCGAAGGGAAGCGCCCGGAGAGCCCGGTACTGAGTTAATCAGAACCGATAAGGCACAAAGGAAGCGTCCGTTCCTTGAGAACTCAACAGCGTGCCAAAAGTCAACGCCAGATATGTTGATACCCNCGGTACTGAGTTAATCAGAACCGATAAGGCACAAAGGAAGCGTCCGTTCCTTGAGAACTCAACAGCGTGCCAAAAGTCAACGCCAGATATGTTGATACCCCGTCCAGCC
>NZ_QUAC01000203.1 GCF_003389455.1 Streptomyces inhibens
CGCCCGGGCGCCGGGCGGGCGGCACCGTACGGCACCACGACGCTGCACACGGCGGCCCGCCTCGCCGGCAGCGGTGCCTACCGGCGCCTCACCTCGGGCCCCGGATGGCCCCTGGTCGTCCGGCCCGAACTCGCCCGCGCCGGGGCCGGACGACAGGACCGGCGGACCGCCCTGGCGTGCTTCGTCCAGTTCACCGACCTCCATGTGTCGGATGTCCAGAGCCCTTTGCGTACGGAGTACCTGCGCAGTCTGTCGCCGGGGTCGTGGCGGGGGCAGGAGGCGTTGTCGGTGGCCGGTGCGGTCTCGCTGGTGGAGCAGGTCAACGCGCTCGGCGGCGGACCCCACACCGGGCGGCCGGCGGCGTTCGTGATGTCCACGGGCGACAACATCGACAACAACTCCATGGTGGAGCTGGAGTGGTTCCTCACCCTCATGAGCGGCGGCCGGATCACCCCCAACACCGGTGACCCGGGGTCGTACGAAGGTGTGCAGAACTCCGGCCTCCCGCTGTACTGGCACCCGGACGACGCCCTGCGCGACCAGGACAAGAGGCGTGGCCTGCCGCGGATACCCGGCTACCTCGAAGCCGCGATACGCCCGGTGGTCAGTCCCGGCCTGCGCATTCCCTGGTACTCGACGCCCGGCAACCACGACGACCTGCCCGGTGGCTGTCTGACCCCGCACGACCCCGTGCTGGCGGAGTACATCACCGGGGCGCGCAAAATCTTCTCCGTACCGGACGCCGACGCGGCCGCCTTCGCCCAGGTGCTGAAGACGGGCGGCGACCCCAAGAGCACCGTCCTCAAGGAGATCCTGAACCGCAACAAGGCCGGAGCACGGGCCGTGACCGCCGACGAGCGCCGACGGATGGCCACGCCGCACGACTATCTGCGCGCGCACCTCAACCCGGCGTTCGCCGGCGCGGGACCGGTCGGGCACGGATACACCGAGAACCACCTGGACGACGACCGGATGTACTACTCCTTCACCGTCGCGGAGGGCGTCCTCGGCATCAGCATCGACACCACCTACCGCAGCGGCCACTTCGAGGGCTCGCTGGGCAGTGAGCAACTCGCCTGGCTGGAGCGGACGTTGGCCGCGCACAGTTCCCGTCATTACGACGCGGACGGCCGTCTGGTGCGCAACGCCGGGGCCGATGACGCGCACATCCTGGTCTTCAGCCACCACCACAGCCCGAGCATGACCCGGCGCCCCGATGCCGCGCGCACGGACGAGAGGCGCCACGACGGCGAAGAGGTCATCGCCCTGCTGAGCCGGTTCCCGAACGTCGTGGCATGGATCAACGGCCACAGCCACGTCAACCGCATCACCCCGCACCCGCACCCGACCGCGGCCCGCTCCTTCTGGGAGGTCAACACCGCCTCGCACGTGGACTATCCGCAGCACGCGCGGCTCATCGAACTGGTCGACAACCACGACGGGACCCTGTCCCTGTTCACCACCCTCATCGAGTCCGCCGCCCCGCACCGCACGGACTTCGACGACCTGTCGGCCGTCGGCCTCGCCTCCCTCTACCGCGAGCTGTCCTACAACGCCCCCGGCCTCGCCGCCGGCATGTCCTCCGGCGTCCACGAAGTAATGGCGGGCGCCCCGGTGGACCGCAACACCGAACTCCTCGTCCATCGGGCCTGACCCGGCCGGGCATCACCCGAGCAGCGGTCGACGTGTACCAGCGCCTCAATCGCTGACTGGCCATCCAGCTGGTTCTGGCCGCTCTTCCGTAATGACTGCAGCCGGATACCGGGGCGGTCGCGGATCGCGTACCCCCGCCGGGCCGGCAAGGGACGGATCTCCCCGATCGCCCGGGTGATGGTGGACCTCTCCAGGCCCTACAGCTCGGCAAGCGCGGCGTGAGGGAGCTGGAGCCGCAGGTGGACCAGGGTGACAAGAACCCGGTCGGTGAAGACCAGTTTGCGCTTCGGCCCGGCTCCGGCCTGCCGCTTACGCTTCCGGCCTCGCCGGTCCTGCAACGCGGACTCGCAACGTGCGGTCCACGGGGCGGCCAACTCCTCGATCAGGTCGCCGAGATGTGAGCGGGAGATGCCGGTGAAGGCAGGATGCGACAAGGACGCACGGGCCCGTACGCACGACACACCCCATGAACACCCACAATCCTCTTCACGTTCCGAGGGAGCCCGCACCCGGCCGTCGCACCATGTAGATGTCGATCGGGTCCTGAACCTCCACGGTGAACCCGTGGCGCTCGTACAGCCTCCGGGCGGCGCTGCCCTGCAGGACATTCAGGCGGACGAGCACGCCGTCGGCATCGGTCTGCTTCAGCAGTGTTCGCAGGACAGCCGATCCGAGCCCCCGGCCTTGGAGGCCCGGGGCGAGATAGAAATGCTCCAGCCACCGCCCGTCCTCGGCCGGGCGCACGGTGACGCAGCCCGCGAAGGCGCCATCGGCCACGATGACCGACGTGTGCTGCGCGGAGAAGGAATCCCGCAGCCGCTGCCGGACCCGACGCTCGTCGAACCGTCCCAACCGCTCCAGGTCCGGGCGCATCACCGTCGCCCGCAGCTCCCCGATCGCCTCGACATCCGCCGGCTCTGCGGAACGCAGCGCCCAATCCATGGGACGGCCCGACTCGAACCCCGGCGCCGCCTGGCGCGGCCGTACTCCGTCCGCCCTCGCACGCGTATCCATTGCCGGAGTATCTCAATGGCCCGCTGTGACCACGCACGCAGCAAGATCGTTTACCGGCGGGGCGCGCAGCAACTCCTATCGCGGACAACATCGTTGGCAACACGCCCTCGGTGAGCGGGAGTGTGTCGGGGTTGCCCTGTCCGTTCCTCAGGGAAAGTGCCACGGTGGCCTGCCCTTTACCCAGGAGGCAGCTACAAGCAAGCGTTGTTCGCCCCAGGCACACGCCCGCGCGATCCCGCGGCTTGATCGGCCACACCACAAAGGGGGACGCCATCGCCGGCCGAGACCACCCCGCTCGGAGGGTGAACGGTCCCCGACGGCGGGGGCGTTCCCGGCCCGGGACTGGGCCAGGTGCCTGAATCCGGTTCGCCTACGACGGACCCGCACCCGTGGTCGTCAGCGCGGTCGCCCCGCGCAGCGGGAAGGCCGGCACCCAGGTCACCATCGACGGCTCGGGCTTCGCCCAGGGGGCGGCCGTGCGGTTCAAGGACACCACCGCCGCGGGCCCGATCACCGTCAAGAGCCCGACCCGGATCATCGCGACGGTGGTGCCGTCCCGGCTCCCCGACCCGGAGACGGTTGACGTCACCGTGACGGTCGGCGTGACCACGTCGCCTGCCGGCCCGGCCGGCGAATTCATGTCACGGAGCGCCGGGGAAGCCCTCGACCGATGGCCGCGAGAACACCCTCGTCGGCACGGCTCTCGATGAGCAGAACGCGGTCGGCGAGCGGGGTGCCCTCTTCAGTGCTCATACTCAGTCCTCATGCTCAGCCCTCATGCCGTCATTCTCATGGCTCTGACAGCCGCGCTCGGCCTGCTCCCGGGCTGCCGCGTGCTTTCAACGAGACGCAGGGCCGCCATAAGAAACGGCGTCCAAGGGCGCCCAGAGGCGACCGAACATTGGACGTACGGTCGCCCTCGACGGGACCGCCCAGCGGCACGGCATGCGGACGCGGCTCGGTGCGCAGCTGTTCACCCGACCGGCCCGGTGTGCGCCGGCTTCCTCGCCCTCGGTGACCAACAGCACATGTACTGGCCGGTAGCGTCACCGTCCCGCACCTCTAGAGTGATCGCCGGTGACCCCGCCGGATGCCCGGCGGTGGCTCCCGCCCCTCAGATCCGATCCGATCAGGGAGACTGCATGCGCTCTCCGAAGGACTTCTTCCGCCCGCTGGCCGTCGGGGCACCGACCCCGGTGCATGACGTTCCGTTCCGGCCGTCGCGGATGATCCATTTCTTCGACCCGGGCAACGAGAAGATGGCGGCGAAGGTGCCGTCCATCGCCCCCACTGTTGACGTACTGCTCGGCAATCTGGAGGACGCGGTCGCCGCCGACCGCAAGGAGGCCGCCCGGTCGGGGCTGGTGAAGATCGCCAAGGCCACCGACTTCGGTGACACGCAGCTGTGGACCCGGATCAACAGCCTGGACTCGCCCTGGGCGCTGGACGACCTGCTGACGCTGGTCACCGAGATCGGCGACAAGCTGGATGTGATCATGGTGCCCAAGGTGGAGGGCGCCGAGGACATCCACTACATCGACCGGCTCCTCGCGCAGCTGGAGGCGAAGGCCCGGATCCAGCGGCCGATCCTGGTGCACGCCATCCTGGAGACCGCCAGCGGCGTCGCCAACGTGGAGGAGATCGCCGGGGCCAGCCCCCGTATGCAGGGCATCTCGCTCGGCCCCGCCGACCTGGCCGCCAGCCGGCGGATGAAGACCACGCGGGTGGGCGGCGGCCACCCCGGATATCTCGTCCGCGAGGACCCGCACGCCCAGGACGCCGACGCGCCGCGGGCCACCTTCCAGCAGGATCTGTGGCACTACACCATCGCGCGCATGGTGGACGCCTGCGCGGCGCACGGAATCCTGCCGTACTACGGGCCGTTCGGCGACATCAAGGACACCACCGCCTGCGAGGACCAGTTCCGTAACGCGTTCCTGCTCGGCTGCGTCGGCGCCTGGAGCCTGCACCCGGTGCAGATCGCCATCGCCAAGAAGGTGTTCTCGCCCTCGCCCGCTGACGTGGCCTGGGCCCGCCGGGTCATCGAGGCCATGGGCGACGGCACCGGCGCCGTGATGATCGACGGCAAGATGCAGGACGACGCCACCTACAAGCAGTGCCAGGTGGTCGCCCAGCTCGCGGACACCCTTGCCGCACGCGACCCCGAACTGCGCGACGCCTACACCGCTGCCGAGAAGGAGTAAGTTCCGTGCCCGACCCGATCCTGCGGCCCCGCCGCTCCGTGCTGTACATGCCGGGTGCCAACCAACGCGCCCTGGAGAAGGCCAAGTCCCTCCCGGCCGACGCGCTCATCCTCGACCTGGAGGACGCGGTCGCCCCCGACGCGAAGGCCGACGCCCGCAAGCGGGTCGCCGCCGCGGCGGCCTCGGGTGAGTACGGCCACCGCGAGGTGACCATCCGGGTCAACGGGCCCGGTACCGCCTGGCACGCCGACGATCTGAGGGCCGCGGCCGAGGCCGGCCCGGACGCGGTGGTCGTACCCAAGGTGGACTCGGCCGAGACCGTACGGGAGATCGAGCGGGCGCTCGAGGCGGCCGGCGCTCCGGACCGTACGGCCATCTGGGCGATGGTCGAAACCCCGCGGGCGATGCTGGACGCCCGCGCGGTGGCCGGTGCGAGCGAACGGCTCACGGTGCTGGTGATGGGCACCAACGATCTGGCGAAGGAGCTGCACGCCGAGCACGTCCCCGGCCGTGCGCCGCTGCTGACCGGTCTGTCGCTGGCGCTGCTGGCGGCCCGCGAAACCGGCAAGGTGATCTTGGACGGGGTCTACAACGACGTGCAGGACCTCGACGGGTTCGAGGCCGAGTGCGTTCAGGGCCGCCAGTTCGGCTTCGACGGGAAAACGCTCATCCACCCCTCGCAAGTCGCACCGTGCAACCGGGTGTTCGCCCCGTCGGAACAGCAGGTCGAACGCGCACGAAAGATCATCGACGCCTTCGACGAGGCCACCCGCGAAGGCCGCGGAGTCGTCACCGTCGACGGCCGGATGATCGAGAACCTGCATGTCGAGGACGCCCGCCGGATCCTCGCCCTCGCGGCGGCGGTCGCCGGGCGCTGAACGGCTCGCCCCACCGCCGGCGGGCACGCACCGCCGGCGGGCGGCAGTCACGAGGCCCGCGTCACCGTGGGCGAACACCTTGCGGGTGCGGTCTGCGGTCTGCCGTCTGCCGTCTGCCGTCTGCCGTCTGCCGTCTGCCGTCTGCCGTCTGCCGTCTGCCGTCAGGGTGGCCGGCAGCGTATCCGGACGGCAGTCTTCCCGGCTGAAACTTCAACACCCGCAGGAGCACCGACTGCTCCCATAGAGTCAGCGCTCATGGGAGTGGACATACACGGAGTCATCGAGTGCCGGCTGTGGGGCAAGGAGTCATGGGCGAGCGCTTCGCCGTGGCAGGTGATCCTGTCGCTGTACGAGCTCCGTCACGGCCGAGGCGACGAGCTCTCCTGGGACTGTCTCTTCGGGTATTCCTGCGCCGAAGACATCGTGCCGCTCTTCGGCCGGCGCGGCCTTCCCGCCGACGCCACATCACAGCTGCGCCTGGACGCCGAGGACCCGGACACCGCCGAACACAGCCACTCCTACGCCACCTGGGCCGAAATCGCGGCGGTCGACTGGGACGAGCCGTGCATGGAGAACGGCCGGGCCGCCTTCTACCACCTGGAGCGATGGCGTCGCCGCCCCGACGGGACGCTCGACTTCGACGCGTTCGCATGGCCACCGATCGACGTCCATGACGCGGCAGCGGACCGCTTCGGCGAGGACAGGACGGCTCCCCACGACTGGCCGGAGGGCGCCGAGATCGAGTGGGGCGCATACGTGTACCGGCCCGTGGTGTTCACCCCGCGCCGGCTCGTCTTCGAGGACTCGGACAAGTGGGAGCCCGTCTTCTCGGTGATGCGCACGCTGGCCGGGTTGCACGGCGACGACAACGTCCGTCTGGTCGTCTACTTTTGCTGACGTTGCGCTAGGGCGCTCCGGCGCTGTGGCGTCCGAGGGACCCATCGGACGTGCCATGTCCGTCCCGTGGCGGTGAGCAGTAGCTTCAAAGGCGCATCCCACCACTTACCTGGTGGAACACACCACCGGTGGAGTCCGCATGTCACCATCCGTCACGCGAAGGTGGGCCCGACGCCGCGTCGTCCGCACCCTGGGCCTCTTGCTGGCCGTCGGCATCGTCGTCTTCGGCCTCATTGAGCTGGCGCCGCCAACGCCGGAGGACGGCCTCGATCCGAGCATCACCGCGATCATGCGGAAGCCTGACTACCGGCACGCCCAGTGGGGGCTGGTCCAGCAGAACCCGGAGACGGGTGAGGTGACCCGGTCCCGTTACGCCGACCAGTTCTTCGTCCCCGGGTCGGTGGCCAAGCTGTTCAGCGTCAGCGGCACATGGCACGCCCTTGGCGGCGACCACCGTTTCGTCACGCCGGTGCATGCCGTCGGACGGCTACGTCAGAAGGCTCTCCTGGGCGACCTGGATCTGGTCGCCCAGGGTGATCTGACCCTCGGCGGCAGGACACGCAAGGACGGCAGCGTCGCCTTCAGCACCGTCGACCACACCTACGCCAACATCATTCCGGGAGCCACGCTCACCCCGCAGAACCCGCTGGCGGGCATCGACCACCTGGCGCGGCAGGTGCGCGACTCCGGAATCCGGCGGGTCGACGGCGATGTGATCGTCGATGCGCGCCTCTTCCAGCCGGACCCGGTACTCGACCCGACCCCCACACCGCTGATCATCAACGACAACGTCATCGATCTGCTGACCTCCCCCGGCGACAAGGCGGGCGCCCCCGCCCGCCTGGAGTGGCGCCCGAAAGTCGCGCCCTACCGCGTCACGTCCTCCGTACGGACCGTCGCGGCGGGCAAACCCACCGACATCAGCGTGAGCGCGTCCGCCAACGGCACCCGCATCCAGCTGTCCGGCACCATTGCCGCCGGCTCCGCCCCCGTCCTGCGGGTGTCGAACATCAAGGACCCGAACGCCTTTGGCCGGACCGCCATGATCGAGGCGCTGAAGCGGGTGGGCGTCGAGGTGAGCGCGGCTGCCGTCGGCCGCAACCCCGCCGACCGGTTGCCGGACTCGTACCGGAGCGCCCCCACGGTGGCCCGGTACACCTCACCGCCGTACGCGCAGTACGCCAGGCTGATCTTCAAGGTGAGCCACAACCTCGGGGCGAACCTCGGGATCTGCCTGATGGCCACGAGTGCGGGCAGCTCCGACTGCGAGGCCGGCTTCCCCGTGCTCGCCAAGTTCCTGGACGGCGCGCGGGTGGACCGCAAGGCCGTGCAGCTCGCCGACGGCCGGGGTAGCAATCCGGTCGACCGGACCACGCCGCGGGCCCTGGCGCAGATCCTGACGTACTGGCAGCACACCCGCGAGGCGGAGCGCTTCCGCACGTCGTTGCCCATCTTGGGCGTCGACGGAAGCCTGGCGGATTCCTGCCGCCACTGCCCGGCACGCGGCAAGGTCTTCGCCAAGACGGGCACCGTGGCGGGGGCCGACGCGCTCAACGACCGGCTGGCCGTGGGCGCCGAGACCACAGCCGGCTACCTGGAGACGCGCAAGGGCCACTTCGATGTGTTCTTCGCCGGGGTGAACGGCGCCACGACGCCCCGCCTCGACATCAACGATGTCCTGGACATCGGGAGCGATGTGGCAGGTGTCGCCGCCCGCCTCCAGGAAGGCGACACGGGCGGCCGCTGAGCAGTGCGGCACCCGGCCGGCGAGGGACCGGCTGGCCGGATCCGGCCTCGGCCGGCTCTCACCCCGCGCCCTCCCCCGGCGAAGCTGCGGCGGTCGCCGGTGCCGAGAGAGGATGAAGACACCCCGGACCTTCGGGCGGGAGTCGGTTCATCGACACCGGAGGACCGCGCGTCGCCGCGGCGGACGGGAGGAGGAGCGGCTCGTATGGGCACCGATGCGTTCCAGGCCGGCCCCGGCCCGGCCGGCCGCGCCAGGGCGGAGCCGTCGCCGCCCGGCGGTCTGCTGGACGTACTGGCCGTCGCGGCGGTTGTCCTCGACGCGGACGGGCGGATCGTGCTCTGGAGCCCGCAGGCCGAACAGCTCCTGGGCTATACCGCCGAGGAGGCGCTCGGCCGGCACGCCGCGCGGCTGCTGGTCGACGAAGCGGACTTCGATCTTGTGCTGCAGCTGTTCGCCCGGGTGATGGACAGCGGGGAGACCTGGTCCGGGGTCTTCCCCGTCCGGCACAAGGACGGCAGCACCCGGCTGCTGGAGTTCCGCAACATGCGGCTGACCGACGACCGCGGCGACCTCTATGCGCTCGGGCTCGCCACCGACCAGGCGACCCTGCGCCAGGTTGAGCGGGACGTGGCCCTGTCCACCCGGCTGGTCTCGCAGTCCCCGATCGGGCTGGCCGTCCTGGACACCGAATTGCGCTACGTCGCCGTCAATCCGGCGTTGGAGCGCATCAACGGAGTGCCCGCCGACCAGCACATCGGCCGGCGTATCCACGAGGTCCTGCCCTTCGTCGACGCCAAGGCGCTCGAGGCCGTGATGCGCCAGGTCCTCGCGACCGGAGTCCCGGTGGTCGATCAGTCGGTCGTCGGTCGCACCCCGGCCGACCCTGATAATGACCACGCCTGGTCGGTCTCCTTCTACCGGTTGGAGGTCCCGGGCGGCCATGTGCTGGGGATCGCCGGATCGGTGATCGATGTCACCGACCGCCATCGCGCCGCCACCGAGGCGCACCATGCGCGCCAGCGCCTGGCCCTCATCGCCGATGCCTCCGTGCTGATCGGTACCACCCTCGATCTTGAGCAGACCGCCCGCGAACTCGCCGACATCGTCGTCCCCGACCTCGCGGACCTGGCCGCCGTCGACCTCCTCGACACCGCCCTGAACCATCCCAGCGCCCTGGAGCCATCAGCGTCCGGGCCTTCGGTGTTCCGCGCGCTGGCGATGGCATCGGCGTACGCCACCGAAGCGGTCCGCGCCGCCGACCCGGTCGGTGAACCCGCCCGGTACGAGGCCGACCGGCTGGTCACCCGGTGTGTGACGACCGGCATCCCGGTGCTCGTGCCGCACGTCACTGCGAGCGATCTGCCGTACATCGCCCGTAACAGCGCGGCCGCCGCGATCCTGGCCCGGGCCGGCCTGCACTCCTACCTGGCGGTGCCGCTGATCGCCCGCGGCACCGTGCTCGGCGCCCTGGATCTCAAGCGGATCCGTAATCCGCTGCCTTTCGACGACGACGATCTCGTCCTGGCCGGCGAGCTGGCCAACCGGGCAGCGGTATCCATCGACAACGCCCGCGGGTACCAGCGGGAACGCACCACCGCCCTGACCCTCCAGCGCAGTCTGCTCCCCCAGCGTCCGCCGCCCCAGCCAGGCCTGGAGATCGCCTCCCGCTACCAGCCCGCCGGTGCGGCCAGCGAGGTCGGCGGCGACTGGTTCGACGTCATCCCTCTGGCCGGTGACAAGACCGCCCTGGTGGTCGGCGACGTCATGGGCAGCGGCATCAACGCCGCCGCCACCATGGGCCAGCTGCGCACCACCACCCGCGCCCTCGCCGACCTCGACCTCGATCCCGCCCAGATACTTCACCATGTCGACCGCAGCAGCACCGGCCTGGAACAGTCCATCGCCACCTGTGTCTACGCGGTCTACGACCCGCACCACGGCGAGTGCCGGATCGCCATCGCCGGCCACCTTCCCCCCGTCCTCGTACGGCCCGGCCGCACCCCTGAACTCCTGGACCTGCCGACCGGCGCCCCCCTCGGCGTCGGCGACGTCCCCTTCCACACCACCACCATCGGCCTGGTACCCGGCGACCAGCTCGTCCTCTACACCGACGGCCTGGTGGAGACCCGCGACCAGGACATCGACACCCGCCTGAACGTGCTGCTCACCCTCCTCGGCACCCCCGGCCGGAACCTGGAGGAGACCTGCGACCGTCTGCTGCACGCCCTGCGGCACCCGCACGACTACGACGATGTCGCCCTGCTCATCGCCCGCGTCCGTCACTGAGCACCAAGTCCCTGCCGATTCAAGACACTTGACGATAGGTCTGGACCAATTTACCGTGTGGCGCATCATGCCACGCACGTCTCCAGCCCCACGGTCCAGGAGGTAGGTGCGTCCCCCACCGGCACGCCGCCCTGGACGCGCGCAGCAACTCGGTGACGGCTCGTCATACGACGAAGGGAGCACGGCGTGATCGGTCGGACATCGCGTCCGGATGGACTCCGCTCACCGACACCCGCATCGGCGGTGCGTCGGCCGGTATCGACCTCAACTCCGGCACCGTCGCCGACCGGTTCATCGAAACCATCGTGCCGATCCTGAAGAAGTACCACTTCGACGGCGTCGACATCGATATCGAGACCGGCCTCACCGGCAGCGGCACCATCGGCCGGCTGTCGGTCTCGCAGGCCAACCTGATGCGCATCATCGACGGTGTGCTCGCCCAGAGGCTCCCGGGCTTCGGCCTGACGACGGCACCCGAGACGGCCTACGTCACCGGGGGCAGCGTGACCTACGGTTCGATCTGGGGTGCGTACCTGCCCGTCGTGAAGAAGTACGCCGACAATGGCCGGCTCTGGTGGCTGAACATGCAGTACTACAACGGCAGCATGTACGGGTGCTCCGGCGACTCGTACTCCGCCGGCACGATCGAAAGGGTTCACAGCGCAGACCGACTGCCTGGACAAGGGGCTGGTCGTCCAGGGCACGACGATCAGGGTCCCCTATGACAAACAGGTCCCGGGACTGCCGGCGCAACCGGGCGCCGGCGGCGGCTATCTGCCGCCGGACCTGGTGACCCAGGCCTGGAACACGTATCACAACGGGCTGAAGGGCCTGATGACCTGGTCGATCAACTGGGACGGGTCGAAGGCATGGACGTTCGGCGACAACGTGAAGGCCGCGCAGGGCCGCTGAAGCGCGTCGAGGCCCTCCATCGGAGTGAGCCGCGTTCCTCGGGCCCGGCCGGGTCCGTGGTCGGCTCCCCCGTGATGCCGCCGTTCCCGCGGTTGCGGGGTCCGTGGGCCGGGGCGAGGGTCGACACGGGTTGTCAGACACGAGGAGAGCGCGGTGTCCGAGCAACGAGGAGCCGCGTCCGTCACCGAGGCTCCAGCGATGGAGACGCGCGGGCCGGACGCGGCGGAAGTGCGGCTGACGGTCAACGGAGCAGACCATGTCGTGGAGCTGGAGCCCCGTGTGAGCCTGCTGGACGCGCTGCGCGAACATCTCGATCTCACCGGCACCGCCGTGGTGCAGGCCGCCACCCAGGAGTTCGGCACCGGGGTGACCACCGCGATGACCCAGGTGGCCGCCGACGGCCTGGGGCTGCCACTGGACAAGGTGCGCTTCGAGTACGGCGACACCGACCTGCCCAACATCGCGGCCACGGTCGGCTCCGCGGGCTCCGGTATGGCCGGCGCCGCCGTGCACATCGCCACCACCACGCTCCGCGACCAGCTGATCGACCAGGCCGTCGAGGACACCGGTTCTCCGCCGCACGGCGTGGACCGGGCCGCCGTCGTGGTGCACGACGGCCGGATGTACCTGCGCGACCGCCCGGACGTCGGCGAAGCGTACAGCGAGTTCATGCAGCGCCGCTTCCTGACGGACTTCGATGCGCTGGGCAGCTGGAATCCGCCGCCGCCCGACCTGCCGTACGGGCTCATCACGTTCGGCGCGCAGTTCGCGGAGGTCGCCGTCGACCCCGAACTGGGTATCGTCCGCGTGCGGCGCCTGAGCGGCGCGTACGCCCCGGGGCGGGTGCTCAACGCCAAGACGGCCCGCAGTCAGGTCATGGGCGGCATGATGTGGGGCCTGAGCCAGGACCTGCTGGAGTCGAGTCTGGTGGACACCCGTGACGGCCGGTGGGCCAACGCCGGCCTGGGCGAGTACCTCGTACCGGTCAATGCCGACGCCCCCGACGTCGACATCGAGTACGTGGAGGTCCGGGACGACGTCGTCAATCCCCTTGGCGTCAAGGGCCTGGGCGAGCTGGTAATGGTCGGGGTGGCCGCCGCCATCGCCAACGCGGTCTTCCACGCCACCGGCTGCCGCGTACGCGAACTGCCCATCAGAATCGAGCACTTGCTGTAGCGAGCCGGCGCACCGGCCGCCCGTCAGGCCACCGTTTCCCCTGCGTCTCGGCGGCGGGTGTCACGCCAAGCGGATCTCCGTCCCGACGGACTGCTTCCGGGCAGCCGCGACGACAAGGGCCGCGGCGGCGGCGTCCTGCACCGCCACACCGACCGACTTGTAGAGGGTGATCTGGTCCCGCGAGGAGCGTCCCGGTTTGCTGCCGGCGATGAGTTCGCCGAGCTCGGCGTGCACATGCTCCTCGGTGATGACGCCGTCGCGGATCGGGTTCAGCAGGTCGCTGCTGCCCGCGGGGAAGGGGGCCAGCGCCGCCTGCCGCGATTCGACGCAGACCAGCGCTTCGGCGACCGTGGCGTCATCGATCTCGCGGCCGTCCGGGTTGAATCCCACCGAGGTCACATGCACCCCTGGCGTCAGCCAGGCGCGGCGGATCACGGGGTCGGTGGCGTGGGTGGTCGCGGCGGCGATGTCCGCACCGTCGAGCGCCTCGGCGTATGTGGCCGCCGCCCGGGCATCGACCTGGAGCTCGGCGGACAGTTGGCCGGCCAGGGCGGTGGCCTTCGCCCGGTCCCGGCCCGCCACACGGATCTGCCGGATCGGACGGACCCGGCACATCGCCGCGGCGTGCGACCGGGCCTGTTCGCCGGTGCCCAGGACCGCCAGCACCGAGGCGTCCTCGCGGGCCAGCAGCCGTGCCGAGAGTGCCGAGCAGGCGCCGGTGCGCGCCGTGGTGATCGCCGTTCCGTCCAGCAACGCCGCGGGCTCGCCGGTGTCCGGATCGAAGACGACGATCAGTGCCTGATGGGTCGGCAGTGGTGTGCCGGCATTGTGCGGGAAGAGGGTGAGCAGCTTGCTCATGAGGACCCCGGCCGAGGGCACGAAACCCGGCATGGCCGTCAGGAATCCGTCCCGTTCGGGCACCAGCGCGGCTACCCGGTCGGGTGCTGAGGCGCGGCCCGCGCTGAGGTCCGCCATCGCCGACGCCAGGGCGTCGATCAACGTGTCCGTGTCGAGCAGCGCCTCGACCTGCGAGCGCCCGAGAACCAGCATCCGCTTCAGCCTCCTGATCACCGCCTACGGTCGGCAGGGCGCCGAGCCGAAGATCCGACCGTAGCCCGATTGCCGTCGGCGATCAGGACATGGGCGGAAGGTACCGAATGTGCCGGCCCGGCGCGGCTACGCTGCCGGCACACCCCCTCATGTGCCGGAAGGACGTTCCCATGCCGCCCACGGAAGCACACCCCGGCCCGCTGCGAGTCCTTGTCCTCGGCGCTTCCCTGCGGGCCGAATCGTTCAACGTCCGCCTGGCTTCCCTCGTGGCCCGCATGATGACCGAAGCCGGTGCCGCCGTCGATCTCGCCACGATGCGCGAATTCGAGATGCCGCTGTACGACGGTGACATGGAGGCCGCGGAGGGGTTGCCGGACGGCGCGCTGGCGCTGCGTGACCGGCTTGAGTGGTGCGACGCCTTCGTGATCGCCTCCCCCGAGTACAACGGTTCCGTGCCCGGGGTGGTGAAGAACGCGATCGACTGGGTCTCCCGGGTCCGGCCGCAGCCGTTCAAGACCAAGCATGCGCTGCTCGTCTCCGCCTCGCCGTCGCTGATCGGCGGCAATCGTGGGCTGTGGACGCTGAGGATTCCGTTGGAGCACCTCGGCACCCGGGTCTATCCGGACATGTTCAGTCTTGCCTCGGCCCATCAGGGGTTCACCGAGGAGGGGCAGCTGGCCGACACCGGGCTGCAGCAGCGCCTTGCGGAGACCGTTACCGCCTTCCTCAGTCTCGCCGAAGCGGATGCGCGCTACGTCTGCCTGCAACGCCGGTGGTACGAGTTCCTGGGAGACGGCACCGAGGCGACGGTCACGCAGCGGGCGGAGGACTGAGAACGCGGCCCCTGAGCAGATCGCCCACCGCCGCGATACCGGCCGTGATGGCCCGCTCGCCGACATTGCCGAATCCCAGGACCAGTTGAACCGGCGTGGTGGTGGATGGCGCGGTCGTGGGTGGCGCGGTCGGAGGCGCCGTGACACGGCAGGCGCTCATCCCGTACAGACCGACGGACCGGGCCTCGGCGGCGGCGATGAGGTGCTGCTCGTCGGTCGGTGCGGGCAGCTGCGCGACCGCGTGGAAGCCCGCCGCGAGGCCCGTCACCGTGACGTCGGGGGCGTGTTCGGCGAGCGCTGCCAGCAGCGCGGTGCGCCGGGCCGCGTAGGTCGTACGCATCCGGCGAAGGTGCCGGTCGAAGCGGCCGGATTCCATCATGGTCGCCAAGGCGAGCTGATCGAGCGTGGGTGAGCCGCGATCGCTCAGCCGCTTGTTGTCGATGATCTGGTCGACGAGGGCGGGCGGGCACAGGAGCCAGCCGATGCGCAGCGCCGGCGCGAGCGACTTGCTGACGGTGCCGATGGCGATCACCCGGTCCGCGGCGAGCCCCTGCAGGGCGCCCACCGGTTCCCGGTCGTAGCGGAACTCCGCGTCGTAGTCGTCCTCGATGATCACGGCGTCCCGGCGTACCGCCCATTCGATCAGCGCCAGCCGTCGCTCGGGGGCGAGCACCACCCCGGTGGGCCACTGGTGCGCGGGTGTGACCACCACCGCGCGCGCCTCGGTCGCGGACAGGGCCTGGACGTCGATGCCGTGTGCGTCGACCGGAACGGGGATCGCCGAAAGTCCCGCCGCGGACGCCGCCGAGGAGACGGTGGCGGGTGAGCCGGGGTTCTCGTAGGCCACGGTGCGGATGCCGGTCCGGGCCAGGGCGCGCAGGGCCAGGCCGAGGCCCTGGGCATAGCCGGAGCAGACCACGATCCGTTCCGGATCCGCCGCGGCGGCGCGTACCCGCCGCAGATATCCGGCCACGACGTCGCGCACGTGTGCGTCGCCGCGCGGGTCGCCGTAGTCGAGGGCCGCCGTCGGCATGGTCCGAGCCGCCTCGCGCATCGCCCACAGCCAGTCGGCGAGCGGGAAGGACCGCAGATCGGGGACGCCCCACTTGAAGTCGGCCAGCAGGTGCGGACATGCGGCGGGTGGTACTGGGGTGGCAGGTGCTCCGCACGCGCCGGCGGCTACGCGGGTGGCGGAGCCGACGCGTGTGACGAGATATCCCTCGGCCTGGAGCTGGGCGTAGCAGTCCTGCACCAGGCCCCGGGACAGCCCGAGGCTGCGGGCGAGTTCGCGGGAGGACGGCAGACGTTCGCCCACCTCCAGGCGTCCGGTGCGGATCGCGTCCCGCACCCGGCGTTCCAGCTGCGCACGGAGCGGTTCGAGGCTCTCGCGGTCGAGGGCGAGGAAGAGAGCGGGCGACAGACCGGACCACTGCAGGGGCATGGAATTGGAGCTTATCGGTGGTCCGCCGGAAACCTAGCGTGCGCTGTATGACCACGTCGAAGGACTCACAGACTCCCCCACCGCACCCGGGCCACGGACCTGGCCATGTCGCTCCGGCCGGTCCCGCCGGTCCGCGCCCGCCGCTGGTGACACGCGCCCTGATGCTGCGTTTTGTGAGCATGATCGGTGCTTCGGCCAGCTTCTTCCTGCTGTTGTCGGTCGTTCCGCTGTACGCCACGGCGTCCGGCGGGGGCCGCGACGCCGCGGGGACGGCCACGGGCGCGCTGATGCTGTCCACGGTCGTCGGCGAGCTGGCGGCTCCACGGTTCGTCGCCCGTCACGGCTACCGCGTGGCGCTGATCGCGGGCTTGTTCCTGCTCGGCGCGCCCGCGCTGGTGCTGACCGCTTTCCCGAGCATGGCATGGACCGTGACGGTGTGTCTCCTGCGGGGCCTGGGGTTCGCTTTCACGGTGGTCGCGGGGGGTGCGTTGACGGCATCGCTGATTCCGGCCGAGCGCCGTGGTGAGGGGCTCGCGCTGGTCGGCATCGTGTCCGGTCTGCCGTCGCTGGTGGGTCTGCCGTTGGGCGTATGGCTCGCTTCGCATGTGGGATACACACCGGTTGCGGTCGCCGCGGGTGTGGTCGCGCTGATGGCGATCGTCGCGGTACCGGGTCTGCCCGACCGGGAGTTGATGCCGGGGCGGCCGGTCGGCATGGTCACCGGATTCCGCACGGGTCCGCTGATCCGGCCCGCTGTCGTCTTCGCGACGACCGCTCTGGCGGCCGGCATCATCGTGACCTTCCTTCCGCTGGCTGTAGCGCCGGCGTTCACCGGCGTGGTCAGCGTGGCGCTGTTCGTGCAGACCGCTGCGTCAACGGTGGCTCGCTGGGCGGCAGGCCGTCATGGCGACCGGCATGGGCCTGCCGGTCTCGTCCTTCCCGGCCTGCTGGTCTCGGCCGTCGGAGTGCTGGTCACGGCGCTGACCGAGCACCCCGTCGCGGTCGTCGCCGGCGTGGCCCTGTTCGGCATCGGGTTCGGCATCACCCAGAACGCGACCCTGACGCTGATGTACGCCGGAGTTTCGGCATCCGGTTACGGGACGGTCAGCGCCTTGTGGAACTTCGCCTACGACGCGGGTATGGGCATCGGCGCGGTGGGGTTCGGGGTGCTGGCGGGGCGCACCGGGTATCCGTGGGCCTTCGTCCTCACCGCCGGGGTGATGCTCGGCGCCGTCGTCCCGGCGTGGCGCGATCGGGTGAGAGGCCGCGCCCGATCGGCCGGTCAGCCACACCCTTCTCGCTAACCGTCAGCTATGACATCGCGACCTAGTGTGCTCTTGGTGGTGATCGCGGCGACCGCGATCGGCCGCCACTCCGGGCTCCGCCGGGAGCCGCACACGTCCAGAAGGGATGACGCATGATCACCGATGCCCTGCGCGCGGAGTATGAGCACCGTTTCTCCATGTACGACACCGACGGCGACGGCTACCTGACGGTGCAGGACTTCACCGAGCGAGCGCGGCGGCTGACCGAAGCGGTGGGCGAGCCGGCGGAGTCCGCCAAGGCGCAGGCGTTGCATGCCGGGATGCGCAACACCTTCGAGCAGCTCGCTGCGCTGACGAACCTCGACGTCGAGGGGCGTCTGGACCTTGACCGGTTCATCGAGGCGTTCACGCGTGCCGCCGGGTCGGGGGTGATCGGCAAGGTGGTGGGGCCGTCGGTCGCCGCGACCGTCGCACTGGCCGATGCCGACGGGGACGGTGTGGTGAGCCGGGAGGAGTTCATGGCTCTGCAGCGCGCGACCGGGTTCTCGGACGCTCAGGCGGAGGAGGCCTTCGCGGCGCTGGACCGGGATGGTGACGGGCGGCTGATGGTGGCGGAGTGGCAGGGGCTGGTGAGCGAGTAACCGTCCCCCGGCGACACCGATGGGCTGCGGGGCGGCCGGGGCCGGTCGGCCGGGGTTCTTCCGCACGCCTCATGGCCCTGGGGCCCGCGGCGACCTAGCCGCGGGCCC
>NZ_QUAC01000211.1 GCF_003389455.1 Streptomyces inhibens
GGCGGGAGGTCGGGGGCCCGCGGGGTGCGGGGAGGGGGCGGCCGGGGTGCCCTGCGGCGGAACCGACGGCTCGGCGGGTACCCGGCGCAGTACGGCGGTCCGCGGATCCTCGTCCGGCTGCGGCGCCATCGGCGCGGGCTGCCGGGGCGGCCGCGGGGGTATGGGTGGGATGTGTCGCGCGTCGGTGAAATCGGCGTCGGTGCTCACCCGCGCTCCCCCTTGCGCCGCTGGCCCCCGGACCCGATCCGCAATCGGGGCAGGGTGGTTGGTATCCGGACAACACGCCGCTGACCTGCTGGTTGCGTGTCGGGCCACTCTAAGGGCTGGTGCCGTCGGCACTCCAACCCCTGTCCGCCTCGTGTCCGCTCTGTCGCGATCTCTCCCCTACCCAGTGGTGGGGGTACCTCCCACGCCCTTTTGGCAGTGGGGGACGGTCTGGCAGGCTGCGGCCATGTCCCAGTACACAGCCGACGCGTATGGCGACAAAGCCCGTTTCGACCGGGCTACCGCACCTTTCGACGCGCCCCTGGCCGTCGTCGACCTGGAGGCCTTCGACGCCAACGCGGACGATCTGGTGCGCCGCTCGAAGGGGAAGCCGATCCGGGTGGCGAGCAAGTCGGTGCGCTGCCGGGCCCTGCTGGAGCGGGTGCTGGCGCGCGACGGCTTCGCGGGGATCATGAGCTTCACGCTGGCCGAGTCGCTGTGGCTGGCGCGCTCGGGATTCACCGACGTCCTGCTGGCGTATCCGTCGGTGGACCGGGCGGGCTTCGCCGAGCTGACCGCCGACCCGAAGCTCGCGGCCGCGGTGACGGTGATGGTCGACGATCCGGCGCAGCTGGATCTGATCGACGCGGCCCGGCCGGCCGGCGGAGGGGGCGAGGAGGTGCGGGTGTGCCTGGAACTGGACACCTCGTACCGCCTGGCGGGCGGAAAGGTGCGGGTCGGCGCCCGGCGGTCGCCGCTGCGGGAGCCCGCCCAACTGGCCGCGCTGGCCCGGGTGGTGGTACGCCGCCCCGGCTTCCGGCTGGTGGGGCTGATGGCGTACGAGGGCCATGTGGCGGGGGTGGGCGACGAGGTCGCCGGGAAGCTGGTGTTCTCCCGGGCGATCCGGTTGATGCAGGCGGCGGCCCGCAAGGAGCTGGCGCGGCGGCGCTGGGAGGCCGTACGGGCGGTGCGGGCGGTGGCGCCGCGGCTGGAGTTCGTCAACGGCGGCGGGACCGGCAGTGTGCAGCACACCGCGGCGGAGGCGGCGGTCACCGAGATCGCGGCCGGCTCGGGGCTTTATGTGCCGCGGCTGTTCGACAACTTCCGTTCGTTCAGCGGGCGTCCGGCGGCGCTGTTCGCGCAGCCGGTGGTGCGCCGGCCGGGGCCCGGCGTGGTGACGGTGCTGGGCGGCGGCTATCCGGCGTCGGGTGTGGCGGGCCCCGACCGGCTGCCGGTGCCGTATCTGCCGGCCGGGCTGCGCTACGACCCGCAGGAGGGGCCCGGTGAGGTGCAGACGCCGCTGCTGGGGCCGGCCGCGGACGGGCTGGCGATCGGCGACAAGGTGTGGTTCCGGCATGCGAAGGCCGGTGAGCTGTGTGAGCGGTTCACGGAGCTGCGGCTGATCGACGGGGACCGGGTGGTGGCGACGGTGCCGACGTACCGGGGAGAGGGCCACGCCTTCCTGTGATGTGAAGGCGCGGCCCGTTCCCGTCAGCCGTGGATGCGGTCCTGCTGGTCGGGCACGACGGTGCCGTCGGGGCGGAGGACCGGGCCGAGGGTGCCGTCCGGCTCGGTGTAGCCGGTGGTCGAGCACGGGTACGGGTCGGTCTTGCGCTTCTTCGGCTCGATGAACATCGGGTTGACGAGCCAGCGGCCGTCGCTGTTGTCGTACGCGCGGCACATCAGCTCGGGCTTGTTGCGGTTGATGGCCAGATGCCCCGCGGTGGCGTCGCCGACGAACGTCACATCGGTCTCGGCGTCGCCCGCCGCGAAGGCGGCGCGGTGCGCGCGGTCCTGCTGCTGCCAGGCCTTGGCGCCCTTGACGCCGTAGATCTCCTGGTTGATCCAGCAGCGCTTGCCGTCGATGTACGTCAGGACCTCGCCGTGGGTGTCCTTGACGTCGCCGCAGCCCTGGACGCCGGTGGTGAGCCGGCCGTCGCTGACGAGGTTGCGGATGCCGATGACGTGGTGACGGTCGATGCCCACACCGGGGGCCCAGGCCTGTACCAGCGGCTCGGCGGACGCGGAGACGATCCAGACGTCGAAGCCGGCCTTCTTGAGGGTGCGGATGAGGTCGCGCTGCTGGTCGTAGTAGCGCACGTATCCGGCCCACTTGTGCGTGCCGACCGTTTGCTGCGTACCGATCGGTGCGGCGAGGTTCTCCTTGCGCGCCTTGGCGGCAAACGAGGTCAGGGCGTCCGGGCTGTGCCCGGCGAACAGCTGGGTGATCCAGACGTAGGAGGGCACCGTGCGCCGGTGGTTCCACTCCCCCGCGAACGCTTCCTTGCCACCGGAGGTCTTCTCGTCGTTGTAGACGTCCAGGATCTCGTCGGTGCAGTCGGTGTCGGTCGACGTCGGCAGCGGACGCCCGGCAGGCACGGACGTGCCGCACGCCTTGGTGAGCGCGGCAGCGGCATCGTCGGTCAGCCACTTGTTGGTGGCCTTCCAGCTGGTGGGACGGAGCACCTTGTCGTGCTTCAGCATCCAGGCCAGCGTGGCGTCGGAGATGTCGTTCTTGACGACGGTGTTGTCCCAGTCGAAGGTCGCGACCGGCTGCGCGCCGTCGGAGCCGGAGCAGCTGCCCTGCTCGTCGATCATTTTCTGCAGCTTGGCACGGTTCTCGCCGTACCAGCCTGTGGACACGTGAAGGGTCGGACAGTGACGCGGAGCCGGGCCCGCCGAGGCCGTCTGGGCAGCCGCGACGCCGCCTCCCACGACCGCGAGGGCAGCACCAGCTGCCAGCCAGCGACGCTTGTTGAGCATGGAACGCACTCCTGTCGAACGAAGAACCGAAGGCGGAGGCTAACGCATGGCGGCCGGGCGTCGAGCGACGTCCGACCGCCAATGCGCTTACGCGGAAGTGAACAACAAGCGTTTACACCGGGGTGACGTACGCGCCCGCGATACCGCCGTCGACCAGGAATTCGGCGGCGTTGACGAACGAGGAGTCGTCGCTGGCGAGGAAGGCGACGGCGGAGGCGATCTCCTCGGGCTCGGCGAACCGGCCGACCGGGACATGCACCAGGCGGCGCGCGGCACGCTCGGGGTCCTTGGCGAACAGCTCCTTCAGCAGCGGGGTGTTGACCGGTCCCGGGCACAGGGCGTTGACCCGGATGCCCTCGCGGGCGAACTGCACGCCCAGTTCGCGGGACATGGACAGCACGCCGCCCTTGGAGGCGGTGTAGCTGATCTGGGAGGTGGCGGCGCCCATCACGGCCACGAAGGACGCGGTGTTGATGATGGAGCCCTTGCCCTGCCGCTGCATGTAGGGCAGCGCGTGCTTGCAGCAGAGGTAGACCGAGGTGAGGTTGACCTCCTGGACGCGCCTCCAGGCGTCCAGGCCGGTGGTGAGGATGGAGTCGTCGTCGGGCGGGGAGATACCGGCGTTGTTGAAGGCGATGTCGACCGAGCCGTAGGTGTCGAAGGCGGTCTTGTAGAGCGCCTCGACCTGCTCGGAGTCGGTCACATCGACCTGGACGAAGGTGCCGCCGACCTCTTCGGCGGCGGCCTTGCCCGCGGTCTCGTCGATGTCGGCGCACACGACGTTGGCGCCTTCGGAGGCCAGTCGGCGGGCGGTGGCCAGGCCGATGCCGCTGCCGGCTCCGGTGATCACGGCGGTACGGCCGACGAGGCGGCGGCACACTGCGGTCTGGTCGGTCACTTGCTCTCCTCGGTGCTGTTCTGGGTGCTGATCTCGGTGCTGATGAAGATGTTCTTGGTCTCGGTGAAGGCGGTCAGTGCGTCCGGGCCCAGTTCGCGGCCGAGGCCGGACTGTTTGAACCCGCCGAAGGGGGTCCAATAGCGCACGCTGCTGTGGGAGTTGACGGAGAGGTTGCCGGCCGCGACGGCGCGCGAGACGCGCAGCGCACGGCCGACATCGCGGGTCCACAGCGAGCCGGACAGGCCGTAGTCCGTCGCGTTGGCGATCCGTACCGCGTCGGCCTCGTCGTCGAAGGGGATGACGACGGCGACCGGGCCGAAGATCTCCTCGACGGCCGTACGGTCGTCGGGGCGCCCTTCCAGGACGGTGGCCGGGTACCAGAAGCCCTTGCCGGCGGGTGCCTCGCCGCGGATGGCGGCCGGGGCGTCCTCGGGGACGTAGGACCGTACGCGCTCACGCTGGGCGGCGGAGATCAGCGGGCCCATCTGCGTCGCGGGATCGGCCGGGTCGCCGACGGTGAACGCCTTGACGGCGGGCTCCAGCAGCTCCATGAAGCGGTCGTAGACCGTCCGCTGGACCAGGATGCGGCTGCGGGCGCAGCAGTCCTGGCCGGTGTTGTCGAGGAAGGAGCCGGGGGCGGCGGCCGCGGCGGCCTCGATGTCGGCGTCGGCGAAGACGATGTTGGGGCTCTTGCCGCCGAGTTCGAGGGTGAGCCGCTTGGTCTGTGCCGCGCAGCGGGCGGCGATCTGCCGTCCGGTGGCGGTGGAGCCGGTGAAGACGACCTTGGCGACGCCCGGGTGGTCGACGAGCGCGGTGCCGGTGACCGGGCCCTCGCCGGGCAGGACCTGGAAGAGGCCCTCGGGCAGGCCGGCCTCCAGGGCCAGCTCGGCGAGCCGCAGCGCGGTGAGCGGGGTGGTCTCGGCGGGCTTGAGGAGGACGGCGTTGCCGGCCGCGAGCGCGGGGGCGGTGCCCCAGGCGGCGATCGGCATCGGGAAGTTCCAGGGGGCGATGACGGCGACCACGCCGAGCGGTTCCTGGACGGTGATGTTCAGGCCGCCGGCGACCGGGATCTGGGTGCCGGTCAGGCGCTCCACTCCCCCCGCGGCGTAGTGCAGCAGATCGCGGACGTTGCCCGCTTCCCACTGCGCGTTGCCCAACGGGTGGCCGGCCTCGCGCAGTTCGAGTTCGGCGAGCGCGGAGATGTTCGCGTCGACGACGTCGGCGAAGCGGCGCAGGATGCGGGCCCGGTCGCCGGGTGCCACCGCGGCCCAGGTCTCCTGGGCGGCGGCGGCCCGCCGGACCGCGGCGTCGACCTGTTCGGGGGAGGTGGTGGGGACGGTGGCCACCACCTCCTCGGTGGCCGGATTGAGGATGTTCAGCTCGTGCAGCACAGCGTTCCTTACATGCGCTCGAAGGAGCGGAAGCGCTCCCAGTCCGTGACGGCGGCGTCGTAGGCGTTCTGTTCGACGCGGGCCATGTGGCGGTAGTGGTCGACCACCTCGTCGCCGAAGGCCTCCCGGGCGATCGGGCTGTTCTCCCACAGATCGGCGGCCTCGCGCAGGGTCGTGGGGACGTGTGCGGCGTCGCCGGCGTAGGCGTTGCCGGTGGTGGCCTCGGGGAGCTCCAGCTCGTGCTCTATGCCGTACAGGCCGGCCGCGACCATGGCGGCGACCGCGAGGTAGGGGTTCACATCGCCGCCGGGCAGGCGGTTCTCCAGACGGTGTGCGCGGCCGTGGCCGACCACCCGCAGGGCGCAGGTGCGGTTGTCGGGGCCCCAGGCGACGGCGGTGGGCGCGAAGGAACCGGGGCGGAAGCGCTTGTAGGAGTTGATGTTGGGCGCGTAGAAGAGCGTGAAGTCGCGCATCGCGGCGAGCTGGCCGGCCAGGAAGTGCCGCATGGTCTTCGACATGCCGTACGGGCCGCTCTCGTCGGCCAGCACCGGCCGGCCCTCCGCGTCCTGGAGCGAGAGGTGGATATGACAGGAGTTGCCCTCGCGCTCGTCGTACTTCGCCATGAAGGTGAGCGACATGCCCTCCTGTGCGGCGATCTCCTTGGCGCCCGTCTTGTAGATGCTGTGCTGGTCGCAGGTGGTGAGCGCCTCGTCGTAGACGAAGACGATCTCGTGCTGGCCCAGGTTGCACTCGCCCTTGGCGGACTCGACGGTCATGCCGGCCGCGCCCATNCACTCGCCCTTGGCGGACTCGACGGTCATGCCGGCCGCGCCCATTTCGTTGCGGATACGGCGCAGTACGGGCTCGACGCGGCCGGTGCCCAGGACGGAGTAGTCGCTGTTGTACTGGTTGGCCGGGTTCATCTGGCGGTAGCCGCGCGCCCAGGCGTCCTCGTAGGTGTCCTTGAAGAGCATGAACTCCAGCTCGGTGCCGGCGTGGGCGCTCCAGCCGTGCCCTGTGCGGTCCAGTCCTAGCTGACTGAGACGGTCGAGCTGGCGGCGCAGGATCTGCCGGGGCGAGGCGACGACCGGCGAGCCGTCGTGCCAGGCGAGGTCGGCGGTGATCAGGGCGGTGCCGGCGTTCCAGGGGGTGCGGCGCAGGGTGGCCGGATCGGCGTGCATCGCGAAGTCGCCGTAGCCGCGTTCCCAGGAGGACATGGCGTAGCCGTCGACGGTGTTGAGGTCGACATCGACGGCGAGGAGGTAGTTGCAGCCCTCCGTACCGTGTTCGAGGACGGTGTCGAGGAAATATCGGGCCGCGAACCGCTTGCCCTGGAGCCTGCCTTGCATATCGGTGAAGGCGAGGACGACAGTGTCGATCTCCCCGGCGTCGACGAGGACTCTGAGCTCCTCGACGGAGAGTGGGGGCGTGCGGTCTGCCACGGTGTTGCCTCCTGTCACTGCATCCGGAGGTCATAAGGTAGGCACACGAACCATTGATTGGGAAGGGGTATCGATGGACGGTGCGGCTGACCGGCTGGCACCCGTGCTGCGGCCGGTGCGCGCGGGCAACGGTTTCGAGGAGGCTCTGGAGCAGATACTCCAGATCGTCCGGCTCGGCCTGGTACCCCAGGGCGAACGGCTGCCCGCGGAGCGGGAGTTGGCGGAGCGGCTGCAGATCAGCCGGGTCACCCTGCGCGAGGTGCTGAAGGTGCTCCAGGACGAGGGCCTGGTGGAGAGCCGGCGCGGACGCTACGGCGGCACATTCGTCCGGGTGCGTACGGAGAATCCGGGCGAGGCCGAGCTGCGGCGCCGGATCGAGAAGATCGACGTCGAGGACACGCTGCGCTTCCGGGAGGTGCTGGAGGTGGGCGCGGCCGGGCTGTGCGCGGCCCACGGGCTCACCGACGAGCACAGTGACCGGCTGCGGGCGGCACTGGCGGCGACCCAGGACGCGCCGCTGGCGGACTACCGCAGGCGCGACACCCTGCTGCATCTGACGCTGGCGGAGCTGTCCGGCTCGCCCTCGCTGGCCGCGCAGTACGCGGCGGTCCGGGCGAGCGTGAACGACCTCCTGGACTGCATTCCGCTCCTGGTACGGAACCTGGAGCACTCCCAGACCCAGCACAGCGCGCTGGTGGAGGCGGTGCTGGAGGGCGATGCGGACGGTGCGCGCGAAGTGATGCGCGAGCACTGCTGCGGGACCGCGGCACTGCTGCGCGGCTTCCTGACCGCTCCGACGCCATGAGCGCCCGCCCGGCGCCGTGAGCCCGCGTTAACCATTCTTTTACGCACGGGTCTTGCGCTGGAGCGGCAGCGAGAGCAAAGGTATGCCGCTAAACCTTTGCTTGATTTCCCCCCTCGGCGAGGCAGGAGCGGCTCATGGCCGACAGCACGGAATCGCAGACCGCACCGCCCACCCCGTCCTCGGGCGGCACCACACCGGGCGGCACCGCATCGCCCGACGAGACCTACCTTGAGCGGCGGTCACTGCGCCGCGGCAGCGCGGGACCGCTGCTGCTGACCGGCCTGGGCGTCGCCTATGTCGTCTCCGGCGACTTCTCGGGCTGGAACAACGGCCTGGCACAGGGCGGCTTCGGCGGCTTGGCCATCGCGGCCGTCCTGATGGGCCTGATGTACACCTGTCTGGTCTTCGCGCTGGCGGAGCTGGCCTCGATCCTGCCGACCGCGGGCGGCGGCTACGGCTTCGCCCGGCGTGCGCTGGGCACCTGGGGCGGCTTCCTCACCGGCACCGCGATCCTGATCGAATATGTACTGGCCCCGGCCGCGATCTCCATCTTCATCGGTGACTATGTCGAATCGCTCGGCCTGTTCGGCCTGCACTCCAGCTGGCCGGTCTATCTCGCCTGCTTTGTGATCTTCATCGGGATCCATCTGTGGGGCGTGGGCGAGGCGCTGCGCTTCAGCCTGATCGTCACCGCCATCGCGGTCGCCGCGATCATCGTCTTCGCGGTCGCCGCGCTGACCGACTTCCATGTCGACGCGCTCAACGACATCCCCGTCGAGGCCGGCGCCTTCGGGGCCAGCTCCTGGCTGCCGTTCGGCATTCTGGGGATCTTGGCGTCGTTCCCGTTCGGCATGTGGTTCTTCCTCGGCGTCGAGGGCGTACCGCTGGCGGCCGAGGAGACCAAGGACCCGGCCCGTTCGCTGCCCAGGGCGATGGCCGCCGCGATGGGCATTCTGCTGCTGCTCGCGCTGATCACCTTTGTCGCCGCGACCGGGGCGCGCGGCAGCGCCGCGATCCAGTCGGTGGGCGATCCGCTGGTCCAGGCGCTACAGCCGCACGGCAAGCCGACCACCATCGGCCGGATCGTCAACTACGCCGGTCTCGCGGGCCTGGTGGCGTCCTTCTTCTCCCTCATCTTCGCCGGTTCACGTCAGCTCTTCGCGCTCTCCCGGGCCGGCTATCTGCCCCGCTTCCTGTCCCTGACCAGCCGCCGCAAGGCCCCCTACCTGGGTCTGCTGGTGCCCGGCGCGCTCGGCTTCGCGCTCGCCGCGGCCACCGGCGACGGCGCCCGGATGCTCAATGTCGCGGTCTTCGGCGCCACCATCTCCTATGCGCTGATGGCCCTCTCGCACATCGTGCTGCGCCGCCGCGAGCCCGGTCTGCACCGCCCCTACCGCACCCCGGGCGGCGCGCTGACCTCGTCCATCGCCTTCGTACTGGCCTGCTCGGCGCTGGTGGCGACGTTCCTGGTCGACAAGGACGCCGCCTTCATCGCCCTCGGCGTGTACGTGGTGGCGCTGGCCTACTTCGCCTTCTACTCCCGGCACCGGCTGGTGGCCTCGGCGCCCGAGGAGGAGTTCGCGGCGCTGGCGGCGGCGGAGGCCGAGCTCGAACGCGACTAGCCGCAACCGTATTGCCGCAGACCGTATTGCCGCCGGCCGGGGCCTCCCGGCCGGCGGCGACCGACCCGCATCGCACGCACGGAGGACGACACCCGATGTCCCAGCCGCTCATCGGCATCAGCACATATCAGGAAGAGGCCCGCTGGGGCGTCTGGACGCTGCCCGCCGCACTGGTACCGGCCGGCTATCCGAAGCTGGTGCAGCGCTCGGGCGGGCTGCCCGCGCTGCTGCCGCCGGGCGACCCGGACAGCGCCGCGGCGACCGTGGCCCGCCTGGACGGGCTGGTGATCGCCGGTGGCGCGGATGTGCAGCCGTCGCGCTACGGCGCGGAGCCGCACCCCAAGACCGGCCCGCCCGCCCTGGACCGGGACGCCTGGGAACTGGCCCTGATCGAGGCCGCGTTGGCGGGCGGCGTACCCCTGCTGGGCATCTGCCGCGGACTGCAGCTGCTGAACGTGGTGCTGGGCGGCACCCTCGTCCAGCACCTCGACGGGCACGCCGGGCCGCCCGGAGTCTTCGGACGGCACGACATCAAGCCGGTACCCGGCACGCTGCTGGGCCGCACCCTGCCCGAGCCGGTCTCCGTACCGACGTACCACCACCAGGCGGTGGACCGGCTCGGCCGCGGGCTGCTGGCCTCGGCGTACGCGGAGGACGGCACCATCGAGGCGCTGGAGCTGCCGGAGGCGTACGGCTTCACCCTCGCCGTGCAGTGGCACCCGGAGGCCGGGGACGACACCCGCGTCATGGACGCGCTGGTGGCCGCGGCGCGCCGGTCGGCGCACATCATCGAGGCATGAGGTCGTCCGCCACCCCCACGAGCAGCACCCGGCTCCCGGGGGTCGTCGGACGGCTGCGGCCGGACCCGCGGGCGGTGGCCGGCACGGGCTGAGGCCTCAGCCCCCGCGGGTCAGCCCCAGCAGGTCGCGGGCCGGGCCCACGGGCCGCTGACCGGTCGGCCACACGGCCCGCAGATCGCGGCCGAGACGCAGTCCGCGCACCGGAATCTCGACCAGCCGGCGCGCGGTCAGCTCCTCGCCGACGGCGAGTTCACTGAGCACGGAAGGGGCCGCCTCGCTCACCACGGCCGCCTTCACGGCGGTGGTCGAGGCGAGTTCGAGGAGCGGCTCGGCCAGCCCCCCGTGCCCGCCGAGCGCCGCGTCGAGCACCTGGCGGGTGCCGGAACCGCGCTCGCGCAGGATCAGCGGGGTCTTCGCCAGTTCCGCGGCGGTCAGCTCCGTACGGCGCCGGGACCAGGGGTGGGACGGGGCGGCGACCACGACCAGCCGGTCGTGTCCGATGACCGCCCCGTCCAGCCCCGACGGCACATCCAGCCCCTCCACGAATCCGAGGTCCGCCTCGCCGCCCAGCAGCCGCTCGGCGACCACACGGGAGTTCCCCGCGTGCAGCGATACGGCGGTCCCGGGCCACTGCGCCCGCAGCGCGATCAGCCAGCCCGGCAGCAGATACTCGGCGATCGTCATGCTGGCCGCGACCCGCAGCCGGGAGTCGCGCCGCCCGCGCAGCGCCTGTGCGCCCGCGTCGAACGCCTCGGCCGCCTCCACCACCCGCCGCGCCCAGTCCGTCACCAGCGCCCCGGCGTCGGTGAGCCGGGATCCGCGCGGCGAGCGTTCGACCAGCGCCACCCCCAACTGCCGTTCCATCGAGCGGATACGGCTGCTGGCGGCGGGCTGGGAGATCCCCCGCGCCCGGGCGGCCCGCCCCAGGCTGCCGAGCCGGGCGACGGCGATCAGCAGCTCCAGCGCACCGAGGTCCGGGACCCGGTGTGACAGCGATACGGCCGCGGGCTCGGCCTCACTCATCGGTCGGCCCCTCGTTTTCCTGCTCCATCCCCCTGCACATAACCCCAGCTTATGCCCTCATAGACGCGATGTCCCTGGTGGGGACGGTTCGGGGCGACGACGCTGTTCCCATGGCAACCCTCGCGCAAGCACCTTCCCGCACCACTCCCGGCGCCGGCCCCGTATCCCCCCGAACCGCGGCCTCGGTTCGTCATCTGGGTCCGAACTGGTACGCCGCCGTCATGGGCACGGCGATCGTCGCCAACGCCGGTGCGGCCCTGCCGCTCACCGCCCCCGGCCTGCGCACCGCCTATCAGGTCGTCTGGGCGCTGTCGGCGCTGATGCTGATCACCCTGCTGGCCGCCCGGACCGTGCACTGGGTCCGGCACGGCGACCAGGCGCGCCGCCACCTGCTGGATCCGACCGTCGCCCCCTTCTACGGGTGCCTGGCCATGGCCCTGCTGGCGGTCGGCGGCGGCACCCTCGCGGTCGGCCGGGACCTGATCGGTGAACCCGCCGCGCTCGCGGCAGACATCGTGCTGTGGACCCTGGGCACCGTCGTCGGACTCGTGGGCGCCGCGACCATCCCGTATCTGATGGTGACCCGGCACCGCATCGAACCGGGCAGCGCCACCCCGGTCTGGATCCTGCCGCTGGTCGCCCCCATGGTCTCGGCCGCGCTCGGCCCGGCCCTGATCCCGCATCTGCCGGCCGGCCAGTGGCGCCTGGCCCTCCTGCTGGCCTGCTACGCACTGTTCGGCATATCGCTGCTGGCCACCCTGCTCGTACTGCCGCTCGTGCTGAACCGGCTGATCCACCACGGGCCGCTGCCGCTCGCGCTGACCCCGACCCTGTTCCTCGTCCTCGGCCCGCTGGGCCAGTCCACCACCGCGGTGAACAACCTCGCCGACGCCGCGACCGGAGTCGTCGACACCTCGTACGCGCACGCCATGAGCGCCTTCGCGGTGCTCTACGGCGTCCCCGTGACGGGCTTCGCCCTGCTGTGGCTGGCGATCGCCACCGCGATGGTGGTGCGCGCCTTCCGGGGCGGTATGGGCTTCGCGATGACCTGGTGGGGCTTCACCTTCCCCATCGGGACCTGTGTCACCGGCGCGGCGGGCCTGGCCCGGCACACCGGACTGGACGCGTTCCACTGGCTCAGCGTGGGCCTGTTCGCCGTCCTGGTGACGGCGGTGGCGGTGGCCGGTACCCGCACCGCATCCGGTCTGGCGCACGGCCGGCTGCTGGCGCCGCCGCAGCCGGTCCGGGCGTAGGGCGTAGGGCGTACCCGCGCACCTACCCGGCCCCGGCCAGCGCCTGTGACAGCACGCCCGGGGCCCGCACCAGCGACGGCCCGTACCAGGTCAGATACCGGCCGCTGACCAGCGCGGCGGGCAGCGAGGGAAACGCCTCGGGCCCGTCGTCCGCGCCGAAGCGGTACGGCTCATCGGGCAGCACGACGAGATCCGCGGGGCAGGCCCGGAGTTCGTCCAGCGGGATGCGCGGATAGCGGTCGGCATGCCCGGCGTAGACGTTCCGTACCCCGAGGCGGGCCAGGAGATCACCGGCAAAGGTGTCCCGCCCCAGCACCATCCACGGCCGCCGCCAGATCGGCACCACCGCGGCCCGCTCGGCCGCCGGCACCGGCAGCTCGCGCCAGGCGGTCTCCGCGGCGTCCAGCCAGTCGGGCCTGGCCAGCCCACAGCCCCGCACCAGAACGCGCGCCAACTCGGACACCGCCTGATCCAGAGTGCGGACCTCGGTCACCATGACGTCCAGCCCGGCCGCCCGCAGCGCAGCCAGGTCCTGCGGACGGTTCTCCTCCTCGTTCGCGATCACGAGGTCGGGCGCCAGAGCGGCGATCTTCCCGGTGCCGGGGTTCTTCGTACCGCCGATACGCGGCACCTCCAGCCCGGCCGGATGGCTGCACCAGTCGGTGGCCCCGACCAGCAGCTCGGGCGCACAGACGGCCACCGCCTCGGTGAGGGAGGGCACCAGGGAGACCACACGCATCCGTCAACGGTACGCGCCCACGCCGCTCAGGACCGCCCGATGACACCACGGCGCAGCCCGTACGCCGCTCCGCCGGCCAGCACGAGCAGCGCCAGGCCCCCCGCCGCCTGGGCCGTGTTCACCCCTTCGCCCCGGCCGCCCCGCACGGTGACGGTCTCGGTGAACCGCGCTCCACCGGGCGCACATTCGATGGTCACCTTGTACCGGCCCGGCGTCGCCCGCTCGGCGACCCTGGCACGGGCGGCCATCCCGCGTTCGCCCGGCCGCAGCACCACCGAGCCGAACAGCGTCGAGGCCGCCCGCGCGGCACCGGCCGGAGCACACTGCCGGTCGTCACTGATACGCACCCGTTGACCGGCCACCATCGGATTCGGCTCGACCTGAGCCGACGCGACGGGCGCGGCGATGCCCAGGGTGGTGGCGCTGATCAGGGCAACGGCGGCTATGCGTGCGGGTTTCACGACCATCTCCTTCGCCGGCCGCGGCGGCGGCAACCACAAGGAAGAACCGGGATACACAGCAGCGAATCACCCATGCGATCGCACCGCGACGCAGACGCGCCCGGTCAGGCGATCCCGCGCCGGCGGTCCGTGACGGACGGTGCCACCGGCCCGCGGACGGGTCCGCATACGGCGAGCCCCGCCGTCCGGCAATACCGGAGGCGGGGCTCGTCGCACCACGGGTGAACTACGCGCCGTAGGCCGCTACTTCACCGGGGCCATCTTGTCCACGATGCCCGGATGGTCGGCGATCCACTTCTCGACGCCCTTGTTCTCCTTGCCCTTGCCGGCATCCTGGATGTCCTGCTCCAGGCTGCCGAGCTCCTCGGCGCTCATCTTCCAGTTCTTCAGCCAGCCGTGGAACTCCGGGAACTTCTTCGGGAAGCTCTTGTTGCCGAGCGTCTTGATCTGGTTGTTGGCGCCCCAGGTGCCCTTGGGGTCGGCGAGCTTGGTGAGCTGGTACTTGCTGTACGCCCAGTGCGGCGACCACAGCACGACCGCGATCGGCTCCTTCTTGTGGTACGCCCGGTCCAGCTCCGCGAGCATCGCGCTGGTGCCGGCCGAGGTGACCTCGAAGTCCTGCAGTCCGTACGCGGGCGCCACATTGTCCTTGAGGCGCTTCATCTCGCCGGTACCCGGCTCGATCCCGATGATCTTGCCCTTGAACTCGTCCTTGTGCTCGCGCAGATCGTCGAGGGTCTTCACACCCTTGACGTAGGACGGGACCGCGATCTCCAGCGAGGTCTTGTCGTACCAGGGCCCGACATCGACAAGATCCTTCTTGTACGTGTCCCAGTACTGCTTCTGTGCGACCGGCAGCCAGCCGTCCGTCTCGACATCGATCTGCCCCGTGGACAGCCCCGTCCACATCGGTCCGACATCGAGGTTGCGGATGTTCGGCTTGTAGCCGCGCTTCTCCAGGACGTTCTTCCACAGGTACGTGGTGGCGATGCCCTCGTCCCACGCGGGGTAGCCGATGTTCGGCGCCTTGCCCGCGTCCTTGCCCTTGGCGTACGTGGCACCGGCGGACGGCGCGACCTTCTCGACCAGGCCGGGGTTCTTCTTCAGCCAGGTCCG
This sequence comes from Streptomyces inhibens, assembly GCF_003389455.1. Taxonomy (GTDB): domain Bacteria; phylum Actinomycetota; class Actinomycetes; order Streptomycetales; family Streptomycetaceae; genus Streptomyces; species Streptomyces inhibens. The sequence continues at coordinate 14,518 of NZ_QUAC01000211.1, forward strand.
CACACCGTCCTGCTCATGCCCCTCACCGGCGCCCTTGATGGCGTTCTCCAGGCTGGTGAGCTGCTTCTCGTCCAGGTGGAAGTTCTTCATCCACTTGGCGACCTCGGGCTCGTCCTTGGCGAAGCCCTTACGGCCCAGCAGGTGCAGGCTGTCACCGGATCCGAAGGAGCCCTTGGGGTCCTTGAGCTTGGTGAGCGGGTACTTGTCGTACGCCCAGTGCGGCGACCACAGCGTGACCGCGATCGGCTTCTTGTCGTGCAGGGAGCGGTCCAGCTCGCTGAGCATGGACGCGGTGGAGGACTCCTGGACCTTGTACTCGCCGCCCAGACCGTAGTCCTTGAGCACCTTCTCCTTGAGGATCTTCATCTCGCCGGCGCCCGGCTCGATACCGGTGATCTTGCCGCCGAACTCGCCGCCCTTGCCCTTGAGGTCATCGAGGGTCTTGATGTCCTTCATGTAGGACGGGACCGCGATCTCCAGGGAGGTCTTGTCGTACCAGGCGCCGAGGTCCTCCAGCTTGTCCGCGTACTTCTTCCAGTACGAGGCGTGGGTCGTCGGCAGCCAGGCGTTGGTCTGTACGTCGATGTCACCACGGGCCTGCCCGGCGAACAGCGGGCCGGCCTCCAGGGCCTGCACCTTGGGCTTGTAGCCGCGCTCCTCCAGGATTTCCTTCCACAGATACGTGGTGGCCTTGCCCTCGTCCCAGTTGACGTAGCCGAGGCTGATCGGACGGCCGTTGCCGCCGCCGGCCTGACCGCCGCCCTTGCCGAACATGCCCATACCGCCGGCGAGCAGCGCGAGCACGACCACACCGACCATCGCCACGGAGGTGGCGGGCCGCCACTGCAGGAACTTCACCCCGCCGAGCGCCGCCTGCGCCTTGGCCAGCGCCCGCCGGCCGAGCGGGGAGACCCGCTGGTTGAGCGCGCCGGTCATCCGGTCCAGGTACATGGCGAGGATGACGACCGCGAGGCCGGCCTCGGCGCCCAGGGCCACATTGACCGAGCTGATCGCGTTGTAGACGGAGGAGCCCAGACCGCCGCCGCCGACCATGCCGGCGATGACGACCATGGACAGCGCCAGCATGATGACCTGGTTGATACCGGCCATGATCGTGGGCAGCGCCAGCGGCAGCTGTACGCGCAAGAGCGTGCGCCGCGGGTGGGTGCCGAACGCCTCGGCCGCCTCGACCAGTTCCGGGTCGACCTGCCGGATGCCCAGCTCGGTCATCCGGACCGCGGGCGGCATGGAGAAGACGATGGTGGCGACGATGCCGGGGACGACACCGAGGCCGAAGAAGAGGATGCCGGGGATGAGGTAGACCATCGCCGGCATCGTCTGCATCAGGTCCAGGACCGGGCGCAGCGCCCCGCCGACGACCCGGCTGCGGGCCGCCCAGATACCGAGCGGCACCGCGACCACGACGGTGATCAGGCAGGCCACCAGCACCAGCGAGAGCGACTCGACGGTCGGGCCCCACTGTTCGATCGAATCGATCAGGGCGAACCCGAGGAAGGTGAGCAGGGCGGCCGGCAGACCGCGCAGCCACCAGGCGAGCACCGCGAGGATGCCGGCCAGCAGCAGCGGTTCGGGCGCGGCCAGAACCGTGTGAATCGCGTCGTAGAGGCCGTTCAGGACCTTTGTGATGAGGGTGAACAGCCAGTCGAGGTTGTCGCGCAGCCAGTTGACGGCGTCATTCGCCCAGCTGCCTATCTGGATCCTAGGCACCGGCGATCACCTTGTCCTCGGGCTTGTCGTCCACGGGCCCGTCCTCCGCCGGTTTCTTGTCGAGCCTGGCCGCCGTACCGTCCGCGGCCGCGGCCTGGGCAGGGACGCCGGGGGTCGCGTCCTGGTCGGCGGGCTCACCGAGGACGGCGAGCAGCCGCTCGGCCGCCACGGCGCCGACCAGGTCGCCGTTCGCATCGGTCACGGCGACCGGCACGGTGCTGGTCGAGCAGGGGGTGAACAGCTCGACGAGGGGGGTGTCGACGCCGACCGTCGCGGGCGCGGCGGCGCGGAACTCCGCGCCGGTGCCGAGCTTCTTGCCGTCCGGAGTCGTACTGCCCAGCACGGTGCCGACCTCGGCCATGATCGCGCCGGCGGTCAGCACCCGGGTGCGGTCCACGTCCTGGGTGAAGGAGGCGACATAGTCGTTGGCCGGGGTGACGAGGATGTCCTCGGCGCTGCCGATCTGGACGATCCGGCCGTCCCGCATCACCGCGATCTTGTCGCCGAGGCGCATCGCCTCGTTGAGGTCGTGGGTGATGAAGACAATGGTCTTCTTCAGGGTCTTCTGCAGTTCGAGCAGCTGGTCCTGCACATCGCGGCGGATCAGCGGGTCGAGCGCGCTGAAGGACTCGTCCATCAGCAGCAGATCGGCGTTGGTGGCCAGCGCCCGGGCCAGGCCCACGCGCTGCTGCATCCCGCCGGACAGCTCGTCGGGCCAGGACTTCTCCCAGCCCTTGAGCCCGGTGAGCTCCAGCGCCTCGGTGGCGCGCCGCTCGCGCTCGGCGCGCGGCACTCCCTGTACCTCCAGCCCGTAGGCGGCGTTCTCCAGCACGCTGCGGTGCGGGAAGAGCGCGAAGTGCTGGAAGACCATGGAGATCTTCTCGGAACGGACCTTGCGCAGTTCCTTGTCACTGAGCGAGGTGAGGTCCTGGCCGTCGAACCGGACGGTTCCCGCGGTCGGCTCCAGCAGCCCGTTGAGCATGCGCAGCAGCGTGGACTTGCCGGATCCGGACAGACCCATGACGACGAAGATCTGGCCCTCGTCCACCTCGATCGAGGCGTCGATCACCGCGGCGGTGGTGCCTTCGGCCCGCAGCTCATCCCGGTCGGCGCCGGCTTCGAGCCGCGCGGCCGCGTCCTCGGGTCGTCTGCCGAACACTTTGTACAGGTGCTCGGCTTGCAGCCTGGACACATAGACCTCTCTTGTCGCACGAGAAACGACCTGCCACCCCCGTAGACAGGTCGTGGAGCGGGACGGGTTCGGCCCGCCTTTACCGGTGGAAATGTTGAATCTCGACCGGGTCCGCTCCGGCTGCGCGCCTGCCCTCCTTTATGGGGCTCAAACACGACGGTGATTCAGCTCACATCTGTGTGACGTATGGGGCATACGGCATCATGCGGGATGTGACTCGACGCCTGATGCTCCTCGATACCGCCTCCCTCTACTTCCGCGCCTATTTCGGGGTACCGGAATCGGTCAAGGCTCCGGACGGCACCCCGGTGAACGCGGTACGCGGTCTGCTGGACTTCATCGCCCGGCTCGTCCAGGACCACCACCCCGATGACCTGGTCGCCTGCATGGACTTCGACTGGCGCCCGCAGTGGCGGGTCGATCTGATCCCCTCCTACAAGGCGCACCGGGTCGCCGAGGAGGCCCCGGCCGGCTCCGCCGAGCCCGACGAGGAAGAGATTCCGGACACTCTCTCGCCGCAGGTTCCGATCATCGAGGACGTCCTCGACGCACTCGGTATCGCCCGTATCGGGTCGGCCGGCTACGAGGCCGACGACATCATCGGCACCCTGACCGCACGGGCGAAGGGCCCGGTCGACATCGTCACCGGCGACCGCGACCTCTTCCAGCTCGTCGACGACCGGCGCGGCATCCGCATCCTGTATCCGCTCAAGGGCGTCGGCACCCTGCAGATCACCGACGAGGCGCTGCTGCGCGAGAAGTACGGGGTGGACGGGCCCGGCTACGCCGATCTGGCGCTGCTGCGCGGCGACCCCAGCGACGGCCTGCCCGGCGTACCCGGTATCGGCGAGAAGACCGCCGCCAAGCTGCTGGCCGCCTACGGCGATCTGGCGGGCATCATGGCCGCCGCCGCCGACCCCGCGTCGAAGGTGACCCCCGTCCAGCGCCAGCGCCTGCTGGAGGCGCGCCCGTACCTCGCGGTCGCCCCCAAGGTCGTCAAGGTGGCCACCGATGTGCCGGTTCCCGATGTCGACCACACACTCCCGGCCGAACCGGCCGATCCCGAGCGCCTGGAGGCACTGGCCGGACAGTGGGGTCTGGGCGGGGCCTTGCAGCGGCTGCTCCTCACCCTTGGCCGATGACCTGTTAGGTTAGGTATACCTAATTACCATCGCGTCAGGGGAGATTGCCGTGGCAGCAGAGCGTCCGTCCCGCAAGAAGCCCGCACTGCACCGCGCCCGGGTGGAGCGCACCGAGCAGCTCACCCCGCACATGGTCCGCGTGGTGCTCGGCGGTGAGGGGCTGGCGGAGTTCGCGGCGGGCGAGTACTCCGACCACTACGTCAAGCTGGTCTTTCCGCTGCCCGGCGTGGACTACCCCGAGCCGTTCGACATCGCACAGATCCGGGCGGACTTCCCGCGCAACCGGTGGCCCCGGACCCGTACGTACACCGTCCGCGCCTGGGACGCCGGGACCCGCGAGCTGACCGTGGACTTCGTGGTGCACGGCGACGAGGGCCTGGCCGGGCCGTGGGCGGCCGCCGTACAGCCGGGCGAGGAGATCTTCCTTCTCGGCCCCGGCGGTGCGTACGTCCCGGAGGCCGGCGCCGACTGGCATCTGCTGGCGGGCGACGAGAGCGCACTTCCGGCCATCGCGGCCTCGCTGGCCCGCATACCCGCGGGCGTCCCCGTGCACGCCTTCATCGAGGTGGCGGGCCCGGAGGAGCGCCAGGAACTGGAGGTTCCGGCCGGTGCCGAGATCAGCTGGCTGTACCGCGGCGGCGCCCCCGTCGGCCGTGAACTGGTCGCCGCCGTACGGGCGTTGGAGTTCCCGGCCGGCCGGGTCCAGGCGTTCGTCCATGGCGAGGCGGGCTTTGTGAAGGAACTGCGCCGACTGCTCCGCGTCGAGCGGGAGATCCCCCGCGAGACCCTGTCCATCTCCGGCTACTGGCGCACCGGCCACGACGAGGACGGCTGGCAGGCCGCCAAGCGTGACTGGAACCAGCAGGTCGAGGCCGAGCAGGAGCCCGCCACGGCGGCGACCTCCTGACCCTGCCTCAGGAAGCGGGCTCCTCTCGGGCGGCGGCTCCGCCGCCCGATCACCCGCACCACGGCCGAAGACCCTCCAGGTAGCGCGTTATCGACCGCCGGTACCCGGGGCCGCGCCACCCTCCGCGGCGCCGGCACCGGGGGCCGCGCCACCATCCTCGGCCTCCTCGAACCGGCGGGCCGAGGCATCCACATGCGCGAGCCGGCGTATCGCCGAGAGCACCGCGTCCCCCAGTACGGTCCCCACCACGACGCTCTCCACCAGCCCGTCGACCTCCGCGTTGCGCCCCACCCACGCCAGATCGGCGGCGGCCACCCGCTCGCAGGCCTCGGCGTAGTCGTCCACGATCTCCTCGAACTCGCCGTGCCCGATGCCACGGAAGGTGGCCAGCGCGACGGCCAGCGCCTCGGCGGACGGATGGTCCGGCTCGACCTGCCAGCCGCGCCGGCGGATCATCTCCGCCACTTTCCGCCGCACCTCCGGCATACCCTCCGGCTCGGCGACGACCTGCGGGGTGATGGCGTGCTGCGCCGCGCCGAGCACCTTGTGCACCGACTCCTCCGGTGAGTCGACGGCGGCCAGCACCTCGCGGACGACCGAGACCGAAAGCCCCCCGACGTCCATCAGCCCGCGGATCAGCCGCAGCCTGCGGACGTGACTGTCGTCGTAGCTGGCCTGGTTGGGGCTGGTCAGCCGGCCCGCGGGCAACAGCCCCTCGCGGACGTAGTACTTGATCGTCGGGATCGCGACACCCGTCTCGCGACTCAACTCCCCGATGCGCATCTGCCGCCCTTTCCCGCGCCGGGCCCATACCCCGCCGCTCCGTACGTACCGGGCGCCCCGCTCTCTCCCGGCCTTGCCAATCCGGTCCCCATCATAGATAGTCCAGCTATCAGATAGCAGTAAGCGCTACTATCTATTCCACTGGGGGACCCGTATGTCCAGATACCGTTCGCTGCTCGCCTTCTCCTGGGCGATGGCCGCACTCGCGGTCGTCGCGGCGGTCGGGCTGATCGTCGACGACCGGGTCCTGGTCGGCTCACCGATCTGGTTCAAGCCGTTCAAGTTCGCGGTGTCGTTCGTCGCCTACGGGCTGACGCTCGCCTGGATGCTCTCCCGGCGCGCCGGCCGGAGCCGGGTCGGCGAGTGGGCCGCACACACCGTCGTGGTCGCCGGAGTCGCCGAGATGGCCATCATCACGGGACAGACCATCCGCGGCCGGCGCAGCCACTTCAACGCCGAAACCCCGCTGGACAGCGCCCTGTTCGCCACCATGGGAATCACCATCGCGGTCCTGTGGACGGCCACCCTCGTGATCGCGATCCTGCTGTTCCGGGCCCGGCTGGGCGACCGGGCCACCACCTGGGCGATCCGGCTCGGCCTGCTGCTCGCGCTGGTCGGACTGGCGCTCGGCGCGCTGATGCTGGGGCCCACCCCGGAGCAGCAGGCCGCGGGCGGTCTGCACACCGTGATCGGCGCACACAGCGTCGGCGTCCCCGACGGCGGCCCGGCCATGCCGCTGACCGGCTGGAACACCACCGGCGGCGATCTGCGCATCCCGCACTTCGTCGGCATGCACGCCCTCCAGGCGCTGCCCCTGTTCCTGTACGGGATCGAGTCGCTGGCCGGGCGCTTCACCCGGCTGCGGAGCGACCGGGTACGACTGCGCCTGGTGCTGGTCGCGGCCGGGTTCATCGCCGCGCTGCTGGCGCTGGTGACCTGGCAGGCGCTGCACGGCCAGGCACTGATCCACCCGGACGGGGCAACGCTCGGCGCGCTCGCGGCCCTCGTTGCGGCCACCTCGATCGGCACGTACGCGGCGCTGCGACGGCCCGCACCCGCCGACGATGAAGGCGACGACCACGCCACTCAATCCCCCACTTCCGCAACGGAGTTGACGGCATGACCAGCAGCACCCTCTTCGATCTGGCCTTCTTTCTCGCGGCGCCGTTCTGGGCCCTGCTGATCCTGGCCCCCGGCCGGCGCTGGACCGACCGGATCGCCGCCCCGCCGCTTCCGATGGTGCCGGTCATCGCGGTCTATCTCGCCCTGGCCGTCCCGGTGTTCCCGCAGTTGTGGGCCGCCGTCAGCCGCCCGGATCTGGCGGGCTTCCAGGAGTTGCTGCGGCTCGGTGGCGGGGCCGGCGCGATCTGGGCGCAGGTGATCGCATGGGATCTGTTCCTGGGGCAGTGGATGTACCGGGAGGCTCGCGCGCTGGGGATCCATCCGCTGGTGATGGGCCCGCTGCTGGTGCTGACCGTGCCGCTCTCCCCCATCGGCGTACTGCTCTTCCTCGGCATCCGCGCGGGCGTCCGCCTCCGGGCGCGCCGGCACCCCGGCCTTCGGCAGACCGGGGCGCCCCGGGCCGAGGAGAGCCGACAACTTTCCATTCCTTGACAAAGAAGTTTTTCGGTCGCACTCTGGTGGAGTGATCGATGTAGCAGTGATCGACGACCCGGCCGCCGCCGGTGTCTCCCTGGACCCGGTGCGGGCGCGGCTGCTGGCCGCGCTGACCGCACCGGGTTCGGCGACGACCCTGGCCGCAGAGGTCGGACTGTCCCGGCAGAAGGTCAACTACCATCTGCGGGCCCTGGAGCGGCACGGTCTGATCGAGCTGGTCGAGGAGCGCCGTAAGGGCAATGTCACGGAGCGGATCGTGCAGGCGACGGCCGCGTCCTATGTGATCTCGCCCGCCGCGCTGTCCGCCGTCGCGCCCGACCCCGGCCGCGCGCCGGACCAGCTCTCCGCCCGGTGGCTGCTGGCCCTCGCGGCCCGGCTGGTGCGCGAGGTGGGCGAGCTCATCAAGCGCTCGACGAAGGCCGGCCAGCGGCTGGCGACCTTCGCCATCGACGGCGAGGTCCGGTTCGCCTCGGCCGCCGACCGGGCCGCGTTCGCCGAGGAGCTCGGCGCCACCGTCAACCGCCTCGTCGCCAAGTACCACGACGAGAAGGCGGCGGGCGGGCGGCATCACCGGCTGATCGTGGCCCTGCACCCCAGCATCACCCGCCCCGCCGACGACGAGCCCGCACCGGACCACCCGGCGCCCGGGCCCGCCACATCCACCGAGGAGTAGCCATGCCGAAAGAGTTCGAGATCCGCCGTGAGGTCGTGCTGCCGGCTGCGCCCGAGGACGTCTTCAAGGCGGTCACGGCCGATACCGGCGGGTGGATGTTCCCGACGGAGAAGGTCTCCGCCGTCGGAGGCAGCGGCCCCGACGACCCCACGGTCGCCGCCTGGGAGCCGCCGCACCGCTTCGAGGTCCGCGTCGAGGGCGAGGACGGCTGGTTCAACGCGCTGGAGTACCTCATCGAGGCGCGCGACGGCGGCACCGCCGTACTCCGCTACGTCCACAGCGGTGTGATGAGCGACGCCGACTGGGACGGCCAGTACGACGGCGCCTCCCTGCACACCGACTTCTATCTGCACACCCTCGGCCAGTACCTCCGGTACTTCACCGGCCGCCCGGCGGCCTTCGCCGACATCCAGGGCCCGGCGGCCTCGGTCACCCCCGACGGCTTCGCGGTGCTGCTGCGCGCGCTGGGCCTCACCGACACGATGGCCGTGGGCGACCGGCTGCGCGTCGAACTGCCGGGCGCGGCCCCGCTGGACGCGGTCATCGACTACCGCACCGAGCACTTCCTCGGACTGCGGACCGACGCCGGGCTCTACCGCTTCTTCGGACGCAACGCCTTCAAGGCACCGGTCGGCATCACCCTCCATCTGTTCGACGGCACCGGCGAGGGCGACGGGCAGAAGGCGGGAGGGGCCTGGCAGAACTGGCTCGACGGGGTGTACGCGACGGACCACGCCGGCTGACCCCGCCCCGGGAAGGCGGGCGGGCCCGCAGCACCCGGGCGCTCTCGTAGGGGTGTGACCGAGATACGCGCCAAAGGGGCAACGGGATGATCTTGAAGCCCTGAGCACCCGTCGGCCGTCACCCATTCGGCTCAGTGTCGTTGGTGGTGATGTTGAGCGTCGTCTGGGGCCTGGGGTGGGTTGTGACATCGATTGAACGGACCGCGTATCCGCGGTTCAAGCGGCTGATCACCGCGCATGAGCTGCATCTGTTCTTCTCCCCGAGTCGCGATGAGCTGGAGTGGGCAGCCGATGCCACGGACTGCGATAAGCATCTGCTGGCGCTGCTGCTGATGCTGATGCTGAAGTCGTACCGGCGCATGGGGTGTTTCCCGGCGTTGGAGGATGTCCCGGAGATGGTGGTGGACTTCGTCCGGCGTGCGGTGGAGCTGCCGGAGGGCACGCTGCCGGCGTACCGGGCGGAGCGGACCGCCAAGCACCACCGGGGCCTGGTCCGCAAGCAGGCCGGAGTGACGTACGACCAGGCCAAGGCCCGCGGGATCGTCGAGCAGTCGATCCGCAAGGAGGCCGCGGCGAAGAACCGCCCAGCGGACCTCATTAACATCGCGCTGGAGAAGGTGGTGGAGGCCGGGCTGGAGCTGCCGGGGTTCTCGACCTTCGACAAGATGGCCTCGAAAATCCGTACCGAGGTGAACGCCTCGATCTGTACGGGCATCCACGACCGCATGAGCGCTGCTCAGCGGGCGGGGCTCATGCGGCTGTTGGAAGACCGTGACAGCGACGGGACGACGCTGTTCAACCGGCTGAAGAAGCCCGCCAAGGGCCCGACCTGGTCGCACTTCAAGAACCTGACCAAGCGTCTGGAATGGCTGGACGAGCTCGGCGACACCGACGTGTGGATGGACGGAGTCGCCGCGGGGAAGGTCACCGACTTCGCCGGGGAGGCGGATGCGGCGGACGCCTCGGAGCTGCGGGACTTCGTCCCCGTCAAGCGCATCGCGCTGGTCGCGGCCTTGACGCACAAGGCGCGGATGCGGGTGCGGGACGACCTGGCGACGATGTTCTGCAAGCGTGTGGCGACGAAGATCAAGAAGGCCAAGGCGGAGCTGGAGGAGATCCGGCTCGCGGAGCGGGAGATCGTCGAGGCCCTGATCGGGAACTACCGCACGGTGCTCAAGCACATCGACGAGGGCGGCCCGGCCCAGGAGGCGCTCGCGAAGGCCGCGGCCATGACCGCCGAGGTCCGCCAGACCCTGGAGGGTCTGGACGAGGAGGCGTCGGTTGACGAGGTCGCGACGCGGCTGGAGGGCAGGGTCTCCCCGGCGGTCCTCGCCCTGGTGAAGGCCAGGTGGTGCAGGCCGGCGGGTTCGGCGCGGTCACCCGCGCGGTGGACGGCTTCGGAGGGTTCGCGAAGCAGTACGAGCAGATCGAGAAGGTCTCCGCCCATCACGGCAACTTCTGGGTGCTGCTGCTGTACGGGCAGATCGGCCGGGACCGGGCGGTGATGTTCGACCTTGCCGACAACGACAAGCTGAAGTTCACCGTGACCAGCGAGGACAGCCGGGTGCTGGACGCCCTCGCGCACGCCCAGCGGCACCAGGCGGCCCGCGGCGACTACATCACCGCCTTCAACGAGGAGGGCAAGGAGGTCGACATCTCCTTCGCCACCCAGAACTGGCGCAAGGCGGTGGTCGACAAGACCCGGACCGGGCAGTTCGTGCGCAAGCACTTCGAGGCGATGGTCTTTACCGCGCTCGCCGAGGAGCTGCGCACCGGCGACGTCGCGGTGGTCGGCTCGGAGGAGTACGCCGACTGGTCCGAGCAGCTGCTGGCCTGGGAGGTCGTCCAGGAGACGCTGGGGTCCTACCTGGTGGAGGTCGGCCTTGCCGAGCAGGGCGAGAGTGCCGAGTTCGACGCCAAGTTCTTCCGCCGGCAACTGGAGGACAAGCTGCGAGGTGCCGCCGCGGCGGCGGACGCCGGGTACCCGGAGAACGATGGCTTGGTGATCGATCCGGAGACGGGTATCCCGTCGCTGAAGGCGTTCCGGGCTGACGGTCAGCGGCCCTCGGCGAAGCGGCTGGAGCAGGAGATCAGGCGAGGATGCCGGAGCGTTCCCTGATGGGGATCGTGGCCCGGACCGCGTACTGGGTGGAGTGGTGGCGCCGTTTCGGCCCGCCGTCCGGCAACGAGCCCAAGCTCACCGACCCCTTGGGCCGCTACGTGATCGTCACGTTCGTCAAGGGCACCAACATGGGTCCGTACGAGGCCGCCCGGCACATCCCCGGCGTGAGCGGGCACGAGCTGTCGTACGTCGCCAACAAGCACTTCTCGATCGTGCTGCTGAACGAGGCGGTCGCCGACCTGGTGAACGCGCACGCCCGCCTGGACATCTCGCAGGCGTGGGGCGACGGAACCGCGGTGGCGGCGGACGGCACCCACATGGACACGTATCTCGACAACCTGCTCTCCGAGACGAGCGTGCGGTACGGCAAGCCGGGCGGGATCGCCTACCACCACGTCTCGGACACCTACATCGCGCTGTTCACGCACTTCATCCCGTGCGGGGTGTGGGAGGCCGTCTACCTCATCGAGGGACTGTTGAAGAACACCAGCGAGGTACAGCCGACCACGGTGCACGCGGATACGCAGGGCCAGAGCTTCCCTGTCTTTGCGCTCGCCCACCTGCTGGGCTTCGACTTGATGCCCAGGATCAGGAACTGGAAGGAACTGACCTTCTACCGGCCTTCCACGCAGAGCGAGTACGTGCACATCGACGCCCTGTTCGGCGAGCCGGGCAAGCACGTCATTGACTTCGACCTGATCGAGTCCCAGTTCCGTCACCTGATGCGGGTGGCCGTCTCCGTACGCGAGGGCACCATCTCCTCCTCCACACTGCTCAAGCGCCTGCGCTCGGGGTCGAGGAAGAACGCCACCTACGCCGCCTTCCGCGAGGTCGGCCGCGTGATCCGCAGCGTCCAGCTCCTGCGCTACCTCTCGGACGCGCCGCTTCGCCGACGGGTGACCGCGGCGACCAACAAGGTCGAGTCGTTCAACCGGTTCTCCCAGTGGATTGGCTTCGGCAACCGCGGTGTCATTGCCGACAACGACCCCATCGAGCAGGAAAAGGCGATGAAGTTCAACGCCCTGCTCACGAACGCGGTGATCTTCCACAATGCCCTGGACATCGCGGAGATCGTCCGCCAGCTGCTGGAAGAGGGATGGGAGATCGACCCGGAAGACCTGGCGCACATCTCGCCGTACCTGACCGAACACATCAACCGGTTCGGCGAGTACAGCACCCACGAACTCGGCATCCAGCCCGAGGCGTACGACCCGAAACTCGACGTCGACTTCACCCCGCTGC
>NZ_QUAC01000213.1 GCF_003389455.1 Streptomyces inhibens
GCCGGCCGCCGGCCCTGGAGCCGCGCACGGCGAGCGAGCCGGTGAGCGGGCCCGCGGGCGGGCCGAGCGGCGCGGAGCGGCCGGGAAGCACCGATGCGCCCGTACGGGACGAGCGGCCCGTACGCGCCGCCGATGTGCCCGTACGTGACGATGCGCCGCTGCAGGACCTGACTCCCGAGCCGGTGCACAAGACGGCCCCCGACCCCGGGTACGCCCCGGGTCCCGCGGCCGAACAGGCCCCCGCCGCCCCCCAGTTGACCGTCCCGGTCGGCCCCGGCCGCAGCCGGCCGCTGGGCAGCGCGGGCGACCCGCTGCCGATCCCCGAGCAGCGCGGGTACGCCCCCGAACCCGAGCCCGCCCCCGAACTCCCCCTGGAGACCGAGCAGTTGCCCCCGGTCTCCGCGCTCCCCGACGACGTCCCGCGCGAGCAGGCGTACTACACGGCCTTCCGCGCCTACGTGGGCGAGAAGAATGTGATGCCCGACTCCCATCAGTTCGGCCGCTATCTGCTGAACTACTACGGGGTCACGGGACGGGACGGCGGCCCGCTGAGCGAGGGCTATCTGCGCTCGTTCGTCAAGGACTTCAAGGCCCGCTTCCGTATGGAGATGGAGAGCGAGCACATCCCGTAAGGGGCGGCGAAGGCGGCCGGCAGCGGCCGCGGGCCCGGCCATGACCCATCGGACAGGCCCTAAGCCACGCCCGAGCCGACCCGCTTCTGCTTGCGCTTCTTGTCCACATCGCCCCATACGGCCAGCGCCGCGCCGGCCGCGACCAGGCCGAGGTAGGCGACCGACGGCAGGTCGAACCAGTGGGGCAGCAGCCCCCAGGCGCCGTCGGAGAACGTCTGGCCGATGAAGCCCATCGCCCCTTGGATCATGACGATGAAGCCGATGAATCCTCTCATCGCTCCAGAATGAAGGGTTCGGCCCCGGGGATCCTCATCCCCGGGGCCGAACCCTTGTCGGTCCTGAGTCGCACGCCCGCGCCGGGGCCTACGACTCGGTGGCGAACCGCCGGCTCACCGGCGGGCCGTCAGCCGCCGAGCAGCTTGCGCACCCGGTCGGCGCCGACGGCCAGCAGCAGGGTGGGCAGCCGCGGCCCGGTGTCCCGGCCGACCAGCAGGTGGTAGAGCAGGGCGAAGAACTCGCGCTGGGCCGCCTTGAGCTCGGGGGTCGGCTTGGCGTCCGGCTCCAGACCTGCCTGGATCTTCGGCACGCCGTAGACCAGGGTGGTCAGGCCGTCCAGCGACCAGTGCTCGTCCAGACCGTCGAGCAGCAGCCGCAGCGAGCCGCGGGCCCGCTCGTCGAGGGTGGCGAGCAGCTCCTCGGCGGGCTCGTCCCGGACGATGGTGCGCTGGTCGGCCGGTACCTGGGTGGTGATCCAGTACTCGGCCTTGTCGAGCCGCGGCCGGGTCTCGTCCAGCGAGGTGACCGGGTTGTCGGGGTCGAGTTCGCTGAGGATGCGCAGCGTCTGCTCGTCGTGTCCCGCGGTGATGTCCATGACCGAGGCCAGGGTGCGGTACGACAGCGGGCGCGGAGTGGTGGGCAGCGGGCCGGCCGCGGTGCCGATGGCGCGGGTGTAGGCGGCGGAGTCGGCGGGCTGCGCGGTGCCGTCCGCGACCTTGGACGCCAGCTTGTCCCACTCGTCGTAGAGCCGCTGGATCTCCTGGTCGAAGGCGATCTTGAAGGACTGGTTGGGCTTGCGGCGGGCGTAGAGCCAGCGCAGCAGCGGCGCCTCCATGATCTTCAGCGCATCGCCCGGGGTGGGTACACCGCCCTTGGAGGAGGACATCTTGGCCATGCCGCTGATGCCGACGAAGGCGTACATCGGGCCGATGGGCTGGGTGCCGTCGAAGATCTCGCGGACGATCTGGCCGCCGACCACGAAGGACGAGCCGGGCGAGGAGTGGTCGACACCGGACGGCTCGAAGATCACGCCCTCGTACGCCCAGCGCATCGGCCAGTCGACCTTCCAGACCAGCTTGCCGCGGTTGAACTCGCTCAGCCGGACCGTCTCGCCGAAGCCGCAGGCCGTGCAGGTGTAGACGAGCTCGGTGCTCTCGTCGTCGTACGAGGTGACGGTGGTGAGGTCCTTCTCGCACTGCCCGCAGTAGGGCTTGTACGGGAAGTAGCCGGCCGAGCCGCCGCTGCCGTCGTCCTCGCCGGCCGCGCCGGAGCCTTCGGCGGCCTCCAGCTCGGCCTCGTCGACGGGCTTTTGCGACTTCTTCGCCGGAGCCTTCTTCGTGCGGTACTGGCCAAGGATCGCGTCGATCTTTGCGCGGTGCTTCATCGCGTGCAGGATCTGCTCGCGGTAGACGCCCGAGGTGTACTGCTCGGTCTGGCTGATGCCGTCGTACTCGACGCCCAGCTCGGCGAGCGCCTCGATCATGGCGGCCTTGAAGTGCTCCGCCCAGTTCGGGTACGCCGAGCCGGCCGGTGCCGGAACCGAGGTCAGCGGCTTGCCGATGTGCTCGGCCCAGGACTCGTCGATGCCCGCGACGCCGGCCGGGACCTTGCGGTAGCGGTCGTAGTCGTCCCAGGAGATGAGGTGGCGGACCTCGTATCCGCGGCGGCGGACCTCGTCGGCGACCAGGTGCGGGGTCATGACCTCGCGGAGGTTGCCGAGGTGGATCGGGCCGGAGGGGCTCAGGCCCGAGGCGCAGACGATGACCGGTGCAAAAGCACCTGGCGTCACTTTGCCGGGGGCGCGGCGCTCCGCCTCGGCAATGACCTCGTCCGCGAACCTGGAGACCCAGTCGGTCTCGGTGCTCTGCTGAGCCACGATCGGCCCTTCCTCTTCCTGGTGCTTCCTCTTGCGCCTGTGGCGCCGTGCGACGCGCAACGGCCTGACGCCGCACAAAAGCCTGACGGAGCCATTCTCCCAGACGCCGCCCGGACAGAAATTCGGTGGTGCCGCCGTGGGATACTCATTGGCAAACCCTTTCCGTTACGGCTCCGACGACATCTCCCTCTAGAAGAGAGCTCTTCTCCATGGCCTCGGTCACTTCCCTCGCAGCTTCGGTCCATCAGCGCGTCGCGGACGCCCTCTCGGCAGCCCTGCCGGAGGCCGGCGCCGTCGACCCGCTGCTGCGACGAAGCGACCGGGCCGACTTCCAGGCCAATGGGATGCTGGCGCTGGCCAAGAAGCTCAAGGGCAATCCGCGGGAGCTGGCCGCGCAGGTCGTCGCCGGCATCCCGACCGGGGAGAGCGGCGCGGTGATCAAGGAGATCGAGGTCTCCGGTCCCGGCTTCCTCAACATCACCATTGCCGACGAGGCGATCATCAAGACCCTCGCCGAGCGCGCCGCCGACGCCCGTCTGGGCGTGCCGTACGCCGACGGGGCCGGCACCACGGTGATCGACTACGCCCAGCCGAATGTCGCCAAGGAGATGCACGTGGGGCATCTGCGGTCGGCGGTGATCGGCGCGGCGATGGTCGAGATCCTGGAGTTCACCGGCGAAAAGGTGGTCCGCCGGCATCACATCGGCGACTGGGGCACCCAGTTCGGCATGCTCATCCAGTACCTGATCGAGCACCCGCACGAGCTGGACCACAAGGGCGGCGAGGTCTCCGGCGAGGAGGCCATGTCCAACCTGAACCGCCTCTACAAGGCCTCGCGGGCGCACTTCGACGCCGACGAGGAGTTCAAGGAGCGGGCCCGGCTCCGGGTCG
This sequence comes from Streptomyces inhibens, assembly GCF_003389455.1. Taxonomy (GTDB): domain Bacteria; phylum Actinomycetota; class Actinomycetes; order Streptomycetales; family Streptomycetaceae; genus Streptomyces; species Streptomyces inhibens. Next base: position 3,676 of record NZ_QUAC01000213.1, read on the forward strand.
TCGACCTCCAGGCCGGCGACGAGGAGACGCTGGCCCTGTGGCGGCGGTTCGTCGACGAGTCGAAGATCTACTTCTACTCGGTCTTCGACAAGCTCGACATGGACATCCGCGACGCGGACGTCGTCGGCGAGTCCGGCTACAACGACATGCTCGAAGAGACCTGCCGGATCCTGGAGGAGACCGGTGTCGCGGTCCGCTCCGACGGCGCGCTGTGTGTCTTCTTCGACGATGTGAAGGGCCCGGACGGCAACCCCGTCCCGCTGATCGTCAAGAAGTCCAACGGCGGCTACGGCTACGCGGCCACCGACCTCTCGGCGATCCGCGACCGGGTCCAGAACCTCGGCGCCGACAGCCTGCTGTACGTCGTCGACGCCCGCCAGTCGCTGCACTTCAAGATGGTCTTCGAGACCGCGCGGCGGGCCGGCTGGCTGAACGACAAGACGCACGCCGTCCAGCTCGCGTTCGGCACGGTCCTGGGCAAGGACGGCAAGCCGTTCAAGACCCGTGAGGGCGAGACGGTGCGGCTGGTGGATCTGCTGGACGAGGCGATCGACCGGGCGACGGCGGTGGTGCGGGAGAAGGCCGAGAAGGTGGGCCTGACCGAGCAGGAGATCGTCGAGAACGGCCGGTCGGTCGGCATCGGCGCGGTGAAGTACGCCGATCTGTCGACGTCCGCGTCGCGGGACTACAAGTTCGATCTGGACCAGATGGTCTCGCTGAACGGCGACACGTCCGTCTACCTCCAGTACGCGTACGCCCGTATCCGCTCGATCCTGCGCAAGGCGGGCGACACGAAGCCGGCCGCCCACCCCGAGCTGGAGCTCGCCCCGGCCGAGCGCGCGCTCGGTCTGCACCTGGACCAGTTCGCCGAGGTCGTGGCCGAGGCCGCCGCGTCGTACGAGCCGCACAAGCTGGCCGCGTACCTCTACCAGCTGGCCTCGCACCTGACCACGTTCTACGACCAGTGCCAGGTGATCAGCGCCGACAACCCGGTCGAGGTCGTCGAGAACCGTCTCTTCCTCGTCGACCTCACCGGTCGCACCCTCCACCAGGGCATGGCCCTGCTCGGCATCCGTACGCCCGAGCGCCTCTGAGCCCCGGAGCCGCTCAGGCTCCTGGCACAACGGCCCCGTACAGCACAGCTGTACGGGGCCGTTCCATAAGACGCGCCGTCCGGTCGCGGTGGTCAGCCGGTCGGCACGTCCAGATACGACGGCCTGGCCCGGGGTGAGCTGACGGTGAGGGTGCCGCCGGAGCCGTTGGCGTCGCCGTAGAGCGGGTCCTTGGTGTCGACGACCAGCATCAGCCGGTGGCCCGCCGGGATGTCGTACGCGGCGGCCTGCAGGGTGATGTCGGCGGTGACGGGCCGGCCCGCACGGCCGTCCGGCGAGGTGTACGGCGCATGCGTGATGATGTGCGCCTTGTCGTTCTCGTCGACGTCGAAGAGATGGGCGATGACCGTCGACCCTGCCGTGCTGGGCGTATAGGTCAGCCGCAGCTTGGGGGCGCCGCGCAGCCGGGTGGTGGCCTGTACGGGCGCGCCGGTCCATACGGCCGCGTGCCGGCGGGAGATGGTGCGGGTCCGGTACGTCTTCGGCAGGCCCACCATCTCCTCGTAGCCCGCGACGAAGACGATGCTGCCCGCGGCGCTCGCGGTGGTGTCCGTGCCGGAGGTGAAGGGCATCCGCCAGCCGGTCGACGGCGCGGCGCCCAGGGTGCCGTCCGTGCCGTTGCCGTCCCTGCCGCCGTGGTCCGGTGCCGCCAGGTGGAGGCGCTCGGTGCGCTCGGTGAAGGCGCCCCAGGTGGGCCGGGTCTCGCGCAGCCAGGGCCAGTACTTCCACATCACCTGGCTGTTGACCTGGCCCTCGGTGTCGATACCGTTCCGCTCGCCCTTGAGGAAACGGTCGAACCAGCGCTTGGCGTCGTCGGTGACATGGTTGGGCAGGCCGCCCAGGCCGGTCATCTCCGGGCCCGCGTGGTCCCCGATCGACATATCGATCCGCTTCGGGCCGGTGAGGCTGTTGAACGCCTTCAGCGACTGGTTGGCCGGGAACAGCGTCTCGTGCCACGCCTGGGCGTAAAGGACCGGCACCCGGCGCTTGTTGAGCTGCTTGATGTAGGTCTGCGGGGAGCGCTGCTTCGCCCAGGCCAGGGCCTGCGGGATGTTGCGGTTGGCGAGGATGTCCGCGAATTCCTGGCGGGTGCGCGCGCTGAGACGGGCGTTGCCCGCGACCGTTTGCAGGGCCCGTACGGAGCCGAGGTGCCGCGTGCGGTTCTCGTAGAACGCCTCGCCCAGATCGCCCCAGGTGCTCAGCGCGGCGACGGCGTCCACCCGAGAGTCGTGCGCGGCGATCAGCTGGCTCAGGCCCGAGCCGTACGACAGGCCCGCGAAACCCACCTTGGTGGTGCGGCCCGGCGCGTGCGCGAGGAGATAGTCCAGCGCCTTCGATCCGTCCTGGACGTCCAGGGGGCCACCCGCGTCGACCTCGCCCTCCGAGGAGCCGAAGCCGCGCGCGGAGTAGGCGAGGACGTTGTAGCCGGCCAGCGCGTACTTCGTTGCCATGGCCGCGTAGGTGTGCCAGCCGAANTACTTCGTTGCCATGGCCGCGTAGGTGTGCCAGCCGAACTGCGTCCAGGGGGACGGCAGGATGATCGCGGGGCGGGGCGTGCTGCCCGGGTGGATCCAGGCGGCGCCGTCCAGCTTGTCGCCGTTGACGCCGGGGATCTTCACCAGCTGGAAGGGGGCCACGGCCGATACCGGGGCCGACGGCGATGCCGACGGCCGGGCCTCGGCTACGGCGGAGGTGGCCATGGATAAGGCAAGCGCGGTGGCCGGAACCACCGCGCATCGGGCAATGCGGGAACGTAACACGTCCGAAATGCTCTTCTCTTCAGGGAAGTTGGGGCGCAGATCCGCTGCGCATGATCATGAATACGCGCCCCTGAACTCCCCCAAACGGCCTCATCGAGCCAGATGGGTCACAGCCCCTGCGCGACCTCCGTCGCCCAGTAGGTGAGGATCATGTTCGCCCCGGCCCGCTTGATGCCGGTCAGCGTCTCCAGGATCGCCTTGTCGCGGTCGATCCAGCCCTTCTCGGCGGCCGCCTCGACCATCGCGTACTCACCGGAGATCTGGTACGCGGCGACCGGCACGTCCACCTGCTCGGCGATCTTCGCCAGCACGTCCAGGTACGGCAGCGCCGGCTTGACCATGACCATGTCGGCGCCCTCCTCCAGGTCGAGCGCCAGCTCACGCAGCGACTCGCGGAGGTTGGCGGGGTCCTGCTGGTAGGTCTTGCGGTCGCCCTTCAGCGACGAGCCGACGGCCTCGCGGAACGGACCGTAGAACGCCGACGAGTACTTCGCCGTGTAGGCGAGGATCGAGACATCCTCATGGCCGGTCTGGTCCAGCGCGTCCCGGGTGACGCCGACCTGACCGTCCATCATGCCGCTGGGGCCCACCACATGGACGCCCGCATCGGCCTGGACCTGCGCCATCTCGGCGTAGCGCTCCAGCGTCGCGTCGTTGTCGACCCGGCCCTGGTCGTCCAGGACACCGCAGTGGCCGTGGTCGGTGTACTCGTCCAGGCACAGGTCGGACATGATCACGAGATCGTCGCCGACCTCGGCCCGTACGTCCCGGATGGCGACCTGGAGGATGCCGTCAGGGTCCGTACCGGCGGTCCCCAAGGCGTCCTTCTTCTCGTCCTCGGGCACCCCGAACAGCATGATCCCGGCGACACCGGCCGCCACCGCCTCGACGGCCGCCTTGCGCAGCGTGTCGCGGGTGTGCTGGACCACGCCCGGCATCGCGGAGATCGGCACCGGCTCGGAGATGCCCTCCCGGACGAACGCCGGGAGGATCAGGTCGGCCGGGTGCAGCCGGTGTTCGGCGACCATCCGCCGCATGGCGGGGGTGGTGCGCAGCCGTCGCGGCCGCGCCCCCGGAAAGCTTCCGTACGTACTGCTGCTCAACTGCGAGCCCTCCTACGCGATCCGGGCCGGCGCTCGCTGGGACGGGTGACCGGATCCCCGGCCTCCAGCGCGGCATCACGCCGCGCCGCCCCGAAGTCGGCGAGCGCTTCGGCCAGCTTGTGCACCGAAGGCTCGGGCGACATGACGTCCACGCGCAGCCCGTGCTCCTCGGCGGTCTTGGCAGTGGCCGGGCCGATACAGGCAATCACGGTCACGTTGTGCGGCTTGCCGGCGATGCCGACGAGGTTGCGCACGGTCGAGGACGAGGTGAACAGGACCGCGTCGAAGCCGCCGCCCTTGATCGCCTCGCGGGTCTCGGCCGGCGGCGGCGAGGCGCGCACGGTCCGGTAGGCGGTGACGTCGTCGACCTCCCAGCCCAGCTCGATCAGCCCGGCCACCAGGGTCTCGGTGGCGATGTCGGCGCGCGGCAGGAACACCCGGTCGATCGGGTCGAAGACCGGGTCGTAGGGCGGCCAGTCCTCCAGCAGCCCGGCGGCCGACTGCTCGCCGGAGGGCACCAGGTCGGGCTTCACACCGAAAGCGACCAGCGCCTTGGCGGTCTGTTCGCCGACCGCCGCGACCTTGATCCCGGCGAAGGCCCGGGCGTCCAGGCCGTACTCCTCGAACTTCTCCCGGACGGCCTTGACGGCGTTGACCGAGGTGAAGGCGATCCACTCGTAGCGGCCGGTGACCAGGCCCTTGACCGCGCGCTCCATCTGCTGAGGGGTGCGCGGCGGTTCAACGGCGATGGTCGGGACCTCGTGCGGCACCGCACCGTACGAGACGAGCTGGTCGGAGAGCGACGCGGCCTGCTCCTTCGTCCGCGGCACGAGCACCCGCCAGCCGAAGAGCGGCTTGGACTCGAACCACGAAAGGCGGTCGCGCTGGGCCGCGGCACTGCGCTCACCGACCACGGCTATGACCGGCTGACCGCCATCGGGCGAGGGCAGCACCTTGGCGGCCTTGAGCACCTGGGCGACCGACCCGAGGGTCGCGGTCCAGGTCCGCTGGCGGGTGGTGGTGCCGGCGACCGTGATGGTCATCGGGGTGTCGGGCTTGCGGCCCGCGGACACCAGCTCGCCGGCGGCCGCGGCCACCGAGTCGAGGGTGGTGGAGACAACGGCGGTGGCATCGCTGGCACCCAGCTCGGACCAGCAGCGGTCGTTGGCGCTGCGGGCGTCGACGAAGCGCACATCCGTGCCCTGGGCGTCGCGCAGCGGCACACCGGCGTACGCGGGTACGCCGACGGCCGCGGCGATGCCGGGCACGACCTCGAAGACGATGCCTTCGGCGGCGCAGGCCAGCATCTCCTCGGCGACGTTCCCGTCCAGGCCGGGGTCACCGGTGACGGCACGTACGACCCGCTTGCCCGCGCGGGCGGCCGCCATGACAAGATTGGCGGTGTCCCGTAGGGCCGAAACGCCAGGGGCAGTGACGGGGATTGATGCCTCGTCAGCTGACGCCTGCAGTGGCGTGTCCACCTGTGCGCGTGCATGCACACGCACGACGTCCAGCACCTGCGGGTCGGCGATCAGTACGTCCGCGGAGGCCAGCGCCTCCACGGCACGCAGCGTCAGCAGACCCGGGTCTCCCGGCCCGGCACCCAGGAAGGTGACCTGACCGGAGGCGGAGTGGTTTGGGGCGGTGGGGTTCAAAGTGCTCGCTCCCCCATAAGACCGGCCGCACCCTTAGCGAGCATCTCGGCGGCGAGTTCCCGGCCCAGCTTCAGCGGGGCCGACACATCGTCGGGAGAGGCGGGTACGTGCCCGGTGGTGGACAAGTGCACCAGCGTGCCGCCGTCGGTCGTGCCGACGACGCCGCGCAGATGCAATTCGGTGACAGCCTGCTCGCCGGCCTTGGGGCCTCCCCTGCTCGAGCGAAGTCGAGAGCTTGGGGAAAGGTCGGCCAGCGCTCCAACGGGTGCGGAGCAGCCGGCCTCCAGGGCGGCGAGCAGGGAACGCTCGGCGGTCACGGCGGCCCGGGTGTCCGGGTCGTCGAGCTCCGCCAGCTGGGCGACGAGGTCCACATTGACCGCGGCGCACTCGATCGCCAGTGCCCCCTGGCCGGGGGCGGGCAAAACCACGTCGGGCGACAGCAGCTGTGTCGCCTCGTCGATCCGGCCGATCCGGGTGAGCCCGGCGGCGGCCAGTACGACCGCGTCCAGCTCGCCCTTTTCGACAAAGCCGATGCGGGTGTCGATGTTCCCGCGTATCGGTACGGTCTCCACACGCCGGCCCAGCGACCTGGCCCAGGCGTTGAGCTGCGCCATCCTCCGGGGGGAGCCGGTGCCGATGCGGGCCACCCGGTCCTCGTCGGCGGTCAGCTGCTCGAAGGTGAGCCCGTCCCTGGCGATCAGCGCGTCACGGGGGTCTTCCCGTACGGGGATCGCGGCCAGGGCGAGGCTCTCGGGCTGCGTGGTGGGCAGATCCTTGAGCGAGTGGACGGCGAAGTCGATGTCCCCGGCGAGCAGCGCGTCACGCAGCGCGGAGACGAAGACGCCGCTGCCGCCGATCTGCGCGAGGTGCTCGCGGGAGGTGTCGCCGTAGGTGGTGATCTCCACCAGCTCGACGGGACGGCCCGTGAGCTCGCGGACCGCCTCGGCGATCTGTCCGGACTGGGCCATGGCGAGCTTGCTGCGCCGTGTGCCCAGCCTCAGTGCTCTGGTAGTGCTGTCGTTCATGCCCGCTCCCGTGCATCGTGCCTGTCGGCGCGCGTGTCGGCCCTGCTGACGGCGGCCACCGTCTGCGGGTCGAGGTCGAAGAGTTCCCGCAGCGCGTCCGCGTACCCGGCGCCGCCGGGCTCGCTGGCGAGCTGCTTGACCCGCACGGTGGGCGCGTGCAGGAGTTTGTCGACGACGCGGCGCACGGTCTGGGTGATCTCGGCGCGCTGCTTGTCGTCCAGGTCGGGGAGGCGGCCGTCGAGCCGGGCGATCTCGCCGGCGACGACGTCCGCCGCCATGGTGCGCAGGGCGACCACGGTGGGGGTGATGTGCGCGGCCCGCTGGGCGGCGCCGAACGCGGCGACCTCGTCGGAGACGATGCCGCGCACCTTGTCCACGTCGGCCGCCATGGGTGCGTCCGCGGAGGCGTCGGCCAGCGATTCGATGTCGACGAGGTGCGCGCCCTCGATCCGGTGGACCGCGGCGTCTATGTCGCGGGGCATGGCGAGGTCGAGCAGCGCCAGCGGCGCGGTGCGCCCGGCGCGGGCGGCCGCGACCATCTCGCCGGCGAGGACCAGACCGGTCGCGCCGGTACAGGAGACGACGATGTCGGCGAGCGCCAGCTCGTCCGCGACCGAGGCCATGGCCACCGCGCGGGCGGTCAGCCCGTTCGCCGCGCCCGGGCCACCGGGCTCGGTGAGGATCTGTACGAGCCGCTCGGCGCGCGCCACCGTGCGGTTGGCGACCGCCAGCTCACCGATGCCGTTGCGTACGAGGGTGGTGGCGGCCAGCGAGGACATCGATCCGGCGCCGATGACCAGCGCCCGCTTGCCGTGCGCCCAGGTCTCGACGTCCTGGCCGGCCGCGAGCTGTTCGAGGCCGAAGGTGACCAGCGACTGGCCCGCCTTGTCGATACCGGTCTCGCTGTGGGCGCGCTTGCCGACCCGCAGGGCCTGCTGGAACAGATCGTTCAGCAGCCGGCCCGCGGTGTGCAGCTCCTGGGCGACGGCCAGCGCGTCCTTGATCTGCCCGAGGATCTGGCCCTCGCCGACGACCATCGAGTCCAGGCCGCAGGCCACCGAGAAGAGGTGGTGGACGGCGCGGTCCTCGTAGTGGACATAGAGGTAAGGGGTGAGCTCCTCCAGGCCGGCGCCGCTGTGGCGGGCCAGGAGGGTGGACAGCTCGGCGACACCGGCGTGGAACTTGTCCACGTCGGCGTAGAGCTCGATGCGGTTGCAGGTGGAGAGCACCGCGGACTCGGTGACCGGCTCGGCCGACACCGCGTCCTGCAGCAGCTTGCCGCGCGCCTCCGGGGCGAGCGCGGCCCGCTCCAGCACGCTCACCGGCGCACTGCGATGGCTCAGTCCGACAACGAGAAGACTCATGCCGGCATCACGGCGGGCAGATCCCCGTCCGGTCCCTTGCGGTCGCCCGTGACGGCGGCCTCGGCCTCGGCCGCGAGCGCGGCGGCGCGGTCGGCCGGGGCGCCGTTCTCGGACGCCTCCTCGCCGGCCTTGCGCTGCTCGTGGAAGGCGAGGATCTGCAGCTCTATCGACAGGTCGACCTTGCGTACGTCCACCCCGTCGGGGACGGTCAGTACGGTCGGCGCGAAGTTGAGGATCGAGGTGACACCCGCGGCGACGAGGCGCTCACAGACCTGCTGGGCGGCCCCGGCCGGCGTGGCGATGACACCGATCGAGACGCCGTTGCTCTCGATGATGTGCTCCAGCTCGTCGGTGTGCTGGACCGCGATGCCCGCGACGGGCTTGCCGGCCATGGCCGGGTCCGCGTCGATCAGCGCGGCGACGCGGAAGCCCCGGGAGGCGAAGCCGCCGTAGTTGGCGAGCGCGGCGCCGAGGTTACCGATACCGACGATGACAACCGGCCAGTCCTGCGTCAGCCCCAGTTCCCGCGAGATCTGGTAAACGAGGTACTCCACGTCGTAGCCGACACCGCGGGTCCCGTAGGAGCCGAGGTACGAGAAGTCCTTCCGCAGCTTGGCGGAGTTGACCCCCGCCGCGGCCGCGAGCTCCTCGGAGGAGACCGTGGGTACCGAGCGCTCGGAGAGCGCGGTCAGTGCACGCAGATACAGCGGAAGCCTGGCGACGGTGGCCTCGGGAATGCCTCGGCTTCGGGTCGCCGGTCGGTGAGTTCGGCCAGTTGCCACGGTGCTCCTGCGGGTAGAGCGGGGCTGCGGGCGACCGTATGGAACCCGACCGCCCTGTCTCCTGCAGGCTATGTCTTTGTGAACGCGTGCACAAAGATGGTGTCCGGTTTGTCCGGCCAAAGTGATGGGGGTCACGCGGCTTTTACGGGCCTTCGCGGAACCAACTCCCACGTCACACCGTTCACTCGCGCCGCCCGCGAACCAGGGCAGCACCGACGGGAGCACGCGCCCTCACTCCTCACCGCTATACCCCCGGAAACCTACAAATCGCCCACCGATGGTAATCGACCGGGCGCCGCGAACGCACTGCCGCGACCCGGCACAATGGCTCCATGGCCCCCTTGTTCAGCCGCAGCCCCCGCAAGAGCCCCGCCGACCGGATGGTCACCCTCGTCGGCAAGCCGGGCTGCCACCTCTGCGACGACGCCCAGGCCGTGATCGAGCAGGTGTGCGCCGAGACCGGCGCGTCGTGGGAGAAGAAGGACATCACCGAGGACGCCGAGCTGCACCGCAAGTACTGGGAGCAGATTCCGGTCGTCCTCATCGACGGCGCCCAGCACGACTTCTGGCGGGTGGACCCCAAGCGGCTGCGCACCGCCCTGGGCGCCTGAGCCGGTCCCCCGCCCCGTGGAACGGCGCCACGGATGGCCGTAACGCAACCGTCCGGCGCTCCAGGCCTTCCTGACACGCGCCCGTAACCGGTTGCTCCGAACAAACTGGCTACGCTAGCGCCATGGCCCTCCCGTCGCCCGACCGCCACCCCGGCAGGAGTCCCTACGGGACGCCCCCCACCTCGTCGCCCGACCGCCCCGCCCAGCGCCCCGGCAGGAGCTTCTCCGGGGCGATCTTCTCCACGGGATGGTTCACCCGCCGCAGACGACCCGCCACGGCCCGCAGCGTGCTGGCCGGCGAGGCCGCGGCCGAGGCCGCCCGTAAGTCCTCCCAGGAAGCGCCGCCCGTCGAGGAGGCCGCGACGGAGCCCGAGTTCCCGGTCGTCGGGGACACCGCGGCCGCCGCCTTCTTCGACCTCGACAACACCGTCATGCAGGGCGCCGCGCTCTTCCACTTCGGCCGCGGCCTCTACAAGCGGCACTTCTTCCACAAGCGCGACCTGGCCCGCTTCGCCTGGCAGCAGATCTACTTCCGGCTGGCCGGCTCGGAGAACCCCGAGCACATGGCGGACGTCCGCAACAGCGCGCTGTCCATCGTCCAGGGCCATCGGGTCGCCGAGCTGATGTCCATCGGCGAGGAGATCTACGACGAGTACATGGCCGAGCGGGTCTGGCCCGGTACCCGTGCGCTCGCCCAGGCCCACCTCGACGCCGGCCAGAAGGTCTGGCTGGTGACCGCGGCCCCCGTGGAGACCGCGACCATCATCGCCCGCCGGCTCGGCCTGACCGGCGCGCTGGGCACCGTCGCCGAGTCCGTGGGCGGTGTCTATACGGGCAAACTGGTCGGCGAGCCGCTGCACGGCCCGGCCAAGGCCGAGGCGGTCCGCGCACTGGCGGCGGCCGAGGGCCTGGATCTGTCGCACTGCGCCGCCTACAGCGACTCCGCCAACGACATCCCGATGCTCTCGCTCGTCGGACATCCGTACGCGATCAACCCCGACAGCCGGCTGCGCAAGCACGCCCGGGAGCAGGGGTGGCGGCTGCGCGACTACCGAACCGGACGCAAGGCGGCCAAGATCGGCATCCCGGCGGCGGCCGGTGTGGGCGCCCTCGCAGGCGGCGCCGCGGCCGCGGTCGCGCTCCAGCGCCGCCGCCGCTGACCAGGCCTGATCGCCGGGCGGGACGGCGGGCCATCCCCACTCCCTACCCCCTCCGCCGCCCCGTCAGTCACGTTGCTTTCGGTTAACCACAACACGCCCTCCAACCAGGCAGATTGCGTTCCCTTCCGATCAATAGTTGCTCAGTATTCGATACTTGATCTGCCACCAACCCGGCACGGACCGTAAGTAATCGATGATTTGAGCAACTGGGTGTAGCGCTGCCTGTACGAAGCGTTATTCTCCTCAGACGCAATCCGGAACCCACACGTCCCTACGACGAGTGAACGGTCCCGCACTGCACGTGATGGAAGCTCTGCCTCTGGGAGTCCCGTGTACCCACACGTCGGGGTTGACGCCTCGGGCCTGGCTACGCTGCGTACGACACTCGTCGACCACCTGCGCAGTTTTGTCCCCACCGCGTACGCCGTCCCCGCATTCGCCTCAGCCGTCCCCGCCGCCGGACCCTGCTACGCCCTGGCCGACGGGAGTGCTGCGGTCGGCAAGGCCGCCGGCAGAACCCGCCGCTCGGGCACCGGCACGACCACCGCCCGTCGTCCCGCCGACAGCGACAGCCGTCGCATGATGGACCTCGTCGAACGAGCCCAGGCCGGCGAGGCCGAAGCCTTCGGCCGCCTCTACGACCAGTACGCCGACACGGTCTACCGCTACATCTACTACCGCGTGGGCGGCCGTGCCACGGCCGAGGACCTCACCAGCGAGACCTTTCTGCGCGCCCTGCGCCGCATCGGCACCTTCACCTGGCAGGGCCGCGACTTCGGCGCCTGGCTGGTGACCATCGCCCGCAACCTCGTCGCCGACCACTTCAAGTCCTCGCGCTTCCGTCTGGAAGTCACCACCGGAGAGATGCTCGACGCCAACGAGGTCGAGCGCAGCCCCGAGGACTCGGTCCTCGAATCTCTCTCCAATGCCGCCCTGTTGGAGGCGGTACGCAAGCTCAACCCCCAGCAGCAGGAGTGCGTCACGCTGCGCTTCCTGCAGGGCCTCTCGGTCGCCGAGACCGCCCGCGTCATGGGCAAGAACGAGGGCGCGATCAAGACCCTCCAGTACCGGGCCGTCCGCACCCTGGCGCGGCTCCTCCCCGAAGACGCCCGCTGACCCCACCCCCCACCCCTACGCTTCCTCCTCGACCAGCTTCACGCCTACATGTGCTCACTCTTAGTGATCGGACATGTCCGGTCGGTCAGATCATCGTGAGTGCGTAACCCGAGTGCCGCGCCGCTCGTTGTGCGGGATGCAGGCTCCATGTGTTCACGCCATGCCCGCTGTCTCTCACTCGATCGAGTGGCTGCGGACAACGGCGTGCAACCGTCCGGCCCGTCTGGATAGTCAAAGCCAGTCCGGGGAGTCGAGCGGGATGATGAGAGGAGGTGCCGCCCGTGATCGCGAATGTCTCGGTGCACCGGCGGGCCAACGCCTTCGCCCAAGCCCTGGAGGAGCAGGTCCTCGAGGGCGCGGCGGCCGAGGACCAGGTCGGCAATCCGGCGCAAGCGCCGGGCGAAACACGGCTGTTGGCGGTCGCCGACGGCCTCGGGAGACTCCCGAGGCCGGAGATGGCCACCGAGGTCAAGACTGTCCAGCGCGCCCAGCTCCTCGCCGCGATGGAGGCCGCCTTCGCCGAAGGCGCTCCGTCCGAGGGTGCCTGGGTGCCCGGGCAACGCGGGGCCGGAGGCGCACACCGCGCCGCGAAATCGATCGGCCGGCTGCGGCCGCGCTCCCGCCTCTCCAAGGGGCTGGCCGCGGGCGGGCTGACGGTCGGCGTCGCCGCCGGTGCGTTCAGCGGCGTCGCGGCGGCCAGCTCCGACGCCCTGCCCGGCGATTCGCTCTACGGCCTCAAGCGCGGCATGGAGGACCTCAAGCTCGGCATGGCCGACGACGACTCCGACCGCGGACAGCTCCTTCTGGACCAGGCCTCCACCCGCATGCTGGAGGCCCGCCGCCTGATGGAGCGCGCCCGGCTCGCCGACCTCGACCATGAGTCGCTCGCCGAGGTCCGCAGGGCGCTCTCCGGCGTCAAGCACGACGCGGGTGAGGGACACCGCCTGCTCCACCAGGCGTATGAACGCGATGGCTCGCTCGGCCCCATCCAGGTGCTGAACTCCTTCACCAGGTCCCATCGCGGCACCTGGTCCCAGCTGCGCGACAAGCTCCCGGTGCAGCTCACGGACGTCCGCGACGAGGTCAGTTCGGTCTTCGACGCCATAGACCAAGAGGTCGGTCCGCTCCGCCCACTGCTGCCGTCCGCCCCGGGCGGCAGGGGCCACCACCGCGACACGCCGGCCTCCGCGGGCACCGGCTCCGGCCCCGACGGCCGCCCGGCGCCGGCCGGCAGCAGGTCCGCCTCCGGCACCCACTCCCATGGCTCGCACGCCCCGCACCCGTCGGCCTCCCCCTCCCAGGAGGACGGCCTGCTCGGCGGCAATACGGGCGGCCTGCTCGACCCGCCGTCCAAGGGCGGCAGCCCGTCCCCGCACGCCGGCGGCAAGGAGAGCGGCGGCAAGCCTGCCGTCACCCTTCCGCCGCTGCTCCCAGGGCTGCTGCCGGGCCTGGGCATCGACGGCGAGGATCTGCCGAAGTAGTGAAGGCGCCCCCGCCGTGGCGGAGGCGTGGCCAAGCAGTCCCGGGTCGGCGCGCTCGGTGTTCTTCCGGTCCTTCCCTCAGAAGAACACCGAGCGTCGCTGCACCAGCAGCTTGTAGAGGGTGTGCTGAATCGTTTCGCGGACCTGATCGGTCAGGTTGAACATCAGCATCGGATCGTCCGCCGCCTCCGACGGATAACCGTCCGTCAAAATTGGCTCGCCGAACTGGATCGTCCACTTCGTCGGCAGCGGTACGGCCCCCAGCGGCCCGAGCCACGGGAACGTCGGCGTGACCGGGAAATACGGCAGCCCCAGCACCCGCGCCAGCGTCTTGGCGTTCCCGATCATCGGGTAGATCTCCTCCGCGCCCACGATCGAGCACGGCACGATCGGCACCCCGGCCTTCAGCGCCGTCGAGACAAACCCGCCCCGCCCGAAGCGCTGCAGCTTGTAGCGGTCCGCGAAGGGCTTGCCGATGCCCTTGAAGCCCTCCGGCATCACCCCGACGATCTCGCCGCGCTCCAGCAGCCGCTGCGCGTCCTCCGCACAGGCGAGGGTGTGCCCGGCCTTGCGCGCCAGCTCGTTTATCACCGGCAGCACAAACACCAAATCGGCCGCCAGCAGCCGCAGATGACGCTGCGCCGGGTGGTTGTCGTGCACCGCGACCTGCAACATCAGGCCGTCCAGCGGCAGCGTCCCGGAGTGATTGGCGACGATCAGCGCCCCGCCGTCTGCGGGGATGTTCTCGACGCCCTTCACCTCGACCCGGAAGTACTTCTCATAGAGGGGCCGCAGCAGCGACATCAGGACCTGGTCGGTCAGCTCCTCGTCGTAGCCGAAGTCGTCGACCTCGTAGTCGCCGGTGATCCGCCGGCGCAGAAAGGCCAGGCCGCCCGCGATCCGCTCTTCGAGGGACCGTGGGCTCGGCGGCGGAGGTGCCGCCGGCGGATGCTCGGTCCGTGCTTCCGGTACGGGCGCCAGCGCCGTACCGCGCCCCGTGCGCCCGGCCCGCCTGGCCTTCCTGCGCGCCCGAGGCTCCTCGCCGAAGGGAATGACCTTGGCGTCCGCCATCGTGGGTGAACTCCTCACTGGGTCAGGCCGCCGCGTGCGGGCAGCACGCCGGCGAGCCGGTCGACGGTGCGGGCGAGGGACTCGGGCGGCAGCAGCCCGGGTCCGCGGCTGCGGGCGAATTCCGCGAAGGTCTCCGCCGTCGTGAACTTCGGGTGGAACCCCAGTGTCTCGCGCATCTGCGTCGTTTCGACGACCCTGCCGTGCGTGAGCAGCCGGATCTGTTCCGGCGAGAAGTCCGTGATGCCGATGGACCGCAGCGCCGTACCGGCCCAGGTCACCGTCGGCAGGAACAGCGGCAGCGTGGGCCGCCCCAGCCGCCGGGAGGTCTGCGACAGCAGCAGCACGCCGTCCCCGGCGATATTGAACGTGCCGCTGTTGAGCGTGCCGCGGCGCGGCGCGGCGGCGGCGATCCGCAACACCTCAATGGCGTCATCCTCATGGACGAACTGCAGCCGCGGGTCGTAGCCGAGCACGGTGGGCAGCACGGGCAGCGAGAAGTACTCGGCGAGCGGGGAATCCGCACAGGGCCCGAGGATGTTGGCGAACCGCAGGACGCATACCGCCACATCGGGCCGGCGCCGCGCGAAGCCGCGTACATAGCCCTCGACCTCGACGACGTCCTTGGCGAAGCCGCCGCTGGGCAGCGACTTCGGCGTGGTGGTCTCGGTGAAGACGGCGGGGTCCCGGGGCGCGGAGCCATAGACGCTGGTGCTGGACTTGATGACCAGGCGCTGCACATTCGGGGCCTTCTGACAGGCGCCGAGCAGCTGCATCGTCCCGATGACGTTGGTTTCCTTCACCGAGGTGCGGCCGCCGCGCTTGCCCAACGGCGTACCGTTGATGTCCATATGGATGACGGTGTCGACGCCCGTCTCGGCCAGGACCCGGGCAATGGCCGGATGCCGGATATCGGCCTTGAGGAATTCGGCGCCGCCCAGATGGTGCTCCGGCGCCACGGCGTCGACCCCGATCACCCGGTCGACGTCCGGATCGCGCTGGATCCGGCGGACGAACCGGCCGCCCAGCTGCCGTGCGACTCCCGTGACGAGCACGACCTTGCCCAAGATCAGCCCTTCCTTCCCGCCGCGACTTCCGCCTAGCCGAGCTGTGCCGACCACGCTATCGGGTCGGTGTTGCGCTGTGATGACCACGGGATGCCTGCGGCCACATTTCCGTCCGACCACCGTCCATACGGCCCACAACGCGCAGCAGCCCCCGATCGCACCAAGGCGATGGGGGGCTGCGAAATCGCGATCAGCGTCGCTTACTTCTTGTTACGACGCTGAACACGGGTGCGCTTGAGCAGCTTGCGGTGCTTCTTCTTGGCCATCCGCTTGCGCCGCTTCTTGATAACAGAGCCCACGACTACCCTCGCTCACTTCGAATCACTCGGTGCGGGGCGTCCGAGCCCACACTACCTACATCGGGCCAGCCTACCCGGCGCCGGGCGAACGGCGTAATCCGAGGGTCGGCGAGGGACCCGTCAGGCTGATTCCACCCCCACAAAGGACTCACGGAGATAGTCCTGAACCGCTTGCTCCGGAACCCGGAAAGACCTCCCCACGCGAATAGCGGGCAGATGGCCGCTGTGCACCAAGCGGTACACGGTCATCTTGGACACTCGCATCACCGTGGCAACTTCCGCCACTGTCAGGAACACAACCTCGTTCAGAGGCCTCTGGTCTGCCGCCATGCCACACCTGCACCTTCCGCATAAGACGGACACCGGCTTCCCCTCCGGTGACTCTTCGTCGCTATGCGCTCACTCCCCAGATTAGGGGCGGGTGATGCGAGTGGGGAAGAGGAGCAGCGAACAGCCGCCTATCGGGACAGATGCGCCCGATTGAGTACATAGCGCATCAGCGGTCGGTAGGACGCGGCCCGCACGGCATCATCGAGCGGCACCACCTCGGACACCCGTCCCTCCGCCTGGCCGACGAACAGCGCCGGGTCGTCCGTATCCGCCAGCCCGATCGCCTCGATGCCCAGCTGACCTGCCCCGCAGACCCAGCCGTGGTCCCCGATCACCAGCCCCGGCAGCGGCCCCCCAAAGTCCGCGGCGGCCGCCAGAGCGGTGCGTACGGGAAGCGGCGAATGGGTGTGTACGCCCCCCGCCCCGGACGCGCCCCGCACGCCGGTTTCTCGCATCAGCGCGACTCCCCGTACGTAGCCGAGGACCCGGGTACGTACGCCGAACCGGGTCGCTATGTCGACACGGGCGCCATACGCAGGGGTGAGGACGGGGCAGCCCGCCGACGAGAGAGCGTCTGCGAGCGCGGCGTAGAACTCCAGCAGCCGGTGCGGATGGCCGGTGCCGAGCAGCACCGGCACACGGCGGCCGGCCGCCTCACCCATTCGGTCGGCGAACCGGTCCAGTGCCGCGATCGTACGATCCGGATCGATCACATCCGGACCGGAAGTGTGCGCGGGATCGACCGAAACCCCGCACTTCTGCCCCATCAGTCGCAGTACTTCACCGAGCGGCCAGTCCCGTTCGGGATCCAGCCCCAACAGCACCCGGGGATCGCGCGCCGCGAAGAGCCGATAGCGCCCCAGACTCTTCTCCCGCGTCGTCGCGATCGTCCCGGCGAGCCTTGCCTCGATCAGGTGCGCCCGCAGCGCCCCGGTGTCCCTCACGCGCCCCATGCTGCCCCGTTGGCCGGCCTACGGTTGCCCCGACCGACGGGTAGTCACACATCCGTGGAGCACAGCGAGTTACGGGTCCCTACGGCAGCAGCCCATGCGCCGGGAACACCGCCCGGCGGGTGGCCAGCACCGCCTGGTCCAGCCGGTCGGCCGGGTCATAGCCGTCGTTGACGAAGTCCCGCCACTGCGGCGTACGCCCGTCCGTCATCCGCAGCGGCGCCAACTGCCGCGTCCTGCGGAACACTTCGTGCCGCCAGGACTCCGGCACCATCGAGGCCGGGTCGATCGGCCGGCCGGCCGCGATCGCCGTCAGATGCGTCCAGCTGCGCGGCACCACATCCACCACCGCATAGCCGCCGCCACCGAGCGCGACCCACCGCCCGTCCGCGAACTCATGCGCCAGGGAGTGGCAGGACTCCGCCACCGCCCGCTGGGCGTCCAGGCTCACCGCGAGATGCGCGAGCGGATCCTCGAAGTGGGTGTCCGCGCCGTGCTGCGACACGATCACCTGCGGCCGGAACGCCCCCAGCAGCTCCGGCACCACGGCATGAAAGGCCCGCAGCCAGCCCTCGTCCCCGGTCCCGGCCGGCAGCGCCACATTCACCGCGCTGCCCTCCGCGCCCTCCCCGCCGGTCTCCTCCGGCCAGCCGGTCTGCGGGAAGAGCGTGCGCGGATGCTCGTGCAGCGAGATGGTCAGTACCCGCGGGTCCTCCCAGAACGCCGCCTGCACCCCGTCGCCGTGGTGGACATCCACATCGATGTACGCGACCCGCTCGGCGCCCAGCTCCAGCAGCCGGGCGACCGCCAGCGCCGCGTCGTTGTAGATACAGAAGCCGGCCGCGCCGCCCGGCATCGCGTGGTGCAGCCCGCCGGAGAAGTTCACCGCATGGGCCGCGTCACCGCGCCAGACGGCCTCCGCCGCGCCGACCGACTGCCCGGCGATCAGCGCGGACGCCTCGTGCATCCCCTTGAACGCCGGATCGTCCGCCGTCCCCAGCCCGTACGAGAGGTCCGCCGAGGCAGGGTCCGCCGAGGCCCTGCGGACCGCGTCGATGTAGTCCTCGCGATGCACCAGCCGCAGGGTGGAGTCCCCCGCCGGCTTGGCCGCGACCACCTCCAGCGGGCCACGATCGAGCTCGTACGCCTCCACCAAACGCATGGTCAGCGCGAGCCGGACCGGGTCCATCGGATGCCCGGACCCGAAGTCGTAGCCCGTTACTGCCTCATCCCACATCAGCTGTGCGCGGCCGCTCATATCCGTCACCGTATCGGGCCTCCGGCACCCCGAACGAGCGGGCATACACCAGCGTCCCCAGCACAAGGGCCATCGGTACAAGCATCGCCCCCCGATAACTCCAGGCGTCACCGAGCGCACCCACCAAGGGAGAGCCGATCAAAAAGCCCACATAGTTGAAAATATTCAGCCGCGCGACGGCCGCGTCCGAAGCCTCGGGCCCATGCTTTTCGAAGGCGTACCGCCCCGCCGCCGCGAACGTCTGCGGCACGATCACACACAGCCCGAGCCCCAGCAGCGTGAACCCCGCCATCCCGGCCCAGGCCCCCGGCGCCGCCGCCACCACCGCGAAGCCACCCGCCGCGACCACCGTCCCGGTCCGCACCACCGCGACCGCCCCGAACCGCCGCACCCCCAGATCACCGACCGCCCGCCCGAGCAGCGTGGTGACCATATAGACGTTGTACGGAACGGTGGCGAGCTGCTCCGAGCTCCCCAGTACGTCCTGCAGATACTTCGCGCTCCAGTTGGAGACGGTCGAGTCCCCGATATAGGCGAACGCCATCACCAGACACAGCGGCAACAGCAGCCTCATCGCGATGGGTGCAACCGCCGCCGGACCTTCCCCGCTCCCCCGGGGCTCCTTGGCCCGCTCCTGGTCCACAAACCATCGGCCCACGATCAGCGCCAACGGCACCAGGACCGCGACCACCGGCCCGTACAGCAGCGCGAGCGACAGCTTCCAGTGCGCCCCCGCCCAGGCCAGCGAGGCACCCACGATGCCGCCCAGGCTGTACGCGGCGTGGAAGCCGAGCATGATGCTCCGCCCGTACGCCCGCTGCAGGCTCACCCCGAGCATGTTCATCGAGGCGTCCAAGGCCCCCACCGAAAGACCGAACGCCGCCAGCGCCACCGCCACCTGCGCCATCGAGCCGGCAGCCCCCACGGCCAGCAACGCCAGACACACCACCGGCTGCACACACCGCAGCACCAGGCTCGGCCGTACCCGCTTCACCAGCTGCTCGGTGACGACACTGCCGACCCCCGCGAGAACCGGCACCGCCGCAAGGAAGGCCGGCAGCAGCGCGTCCGATATCCCGTAGCGGTCCTGGATCGCGGGTATGCGCGTCACCAGGAGGGCGAAGACCGCACCCTGGACGCAGAAGCTGAGGGCAAGCGAGACCCGGCCGTGCCGCAGCTGCGCTCCTGGTACCAGAGGGGCCGTCATGGCCGCTCAGCCTAGAACTCGCCACTACCCCTGGGTAGATGGATCACTCCACCAATTCCGACGTACGCCCTACGGGTGACCCCACGTCACTCGCGGCACTCGCACCACACCCCACACCCACGACACGGCCGGCACTCCGGCAAACCGGTCCCTACTGCAACAGCTCCGGAAGTTCGGCCATATGGGCGAACAGCCGGGTGGCGCCGGGCTCCACCAGCTTCGCCGCCGGCGTCATCGCCGTGAACCCATAGACATCCATCCCCGCGGCGACCGCCGCCTGCACCCCCAGCGGACTGTCCTCGATCACCGCACACCGCTCCGGCGCCACGCCCATCTCCCGTGCCGCATGCAGAAAGAGATCCGGCGCCGGCTTACCCCGCCCCACATCCTGCGAACTGAAGACGCAGCGTGCCGCGAACCACCGGTCCAGGCCCGTCTTCCGGTGCCCCACCCGGATCCGCTCATGGCTTCCGGAGGACGCGACACAGTACGGAACGCCGTCCGCGGCCAGCTTCTCCAGCATCTCCGTCACCCCGGGCACCGGCTGCAACTCCCGCTCGAACGCCGCGAAGACGCGGCCGTGGAACACCTCGTCGAAGTCCTCGGGCAGACGCCGGCCGGTACGTTCCAGGACGAGCTCATGGATCCGGTGCATCGCCGACCCCATGTAGTCGCGTATCGAGTCCTCGTACGACGTGGGGTACCCGAGCTCGGTCAGATAGCCGGCCAGGATGGTGTTGGAGATGGGCTCACTGTCGACGAGCACACCGTCATTGTCGAAGATGACCAGGTCGTATCGCATGGCCCGACCCTATGCGTCTTATCCGGCCCGGAATCAGATTTCTGGCCCTGAACGCAGAAAAGCCCCGCACCATAAGGTGCGGGGCTTTCCCACAATGATTGTTCGGCGGCGTCCTACTCTCCCACA
>NZ_QUAC01000212.1 GCF_003389455.1 Streptomyces inhibens
GGCGCGGGTGGCGGCGACGTGGGCGGGGGCTGAGGCGGAGGTGGCGGCGGGGACGGCGTCGGGGACGGCGTCGGCCGGGGCTCGGGGGCCGGCGGCGGTGGCGCGGGCCGGGAGAGATGCGGACGAGGTGCCGGGGTGCGCGAGGGCGCGGGCGTCGGCTTGGTCCGGGTGCAGGGGAAGTGCCAGCCGTGCGGCATGGGAAAGCCGGTCGGTACGTCTACGGGTGGAGCGGTGCCGGCGAAGGCGCAATTGTCGCCGGTGGCGGGGCGGTGGGGCCGGTCATGGGCGGTTGCCGCCGCCGCGGTGGCGAGCAGTGCGGCGCCCCCGGCCAGCAGGAGAAGCGCGGCGGCCAGGAGCCCGGCCGCCAGGCGGGATATGTGTCCGTACCGCCTCCGGTGTCTGCGCCGGTCCTGTTGCCCGTACCGCCCCTGTTGCCCGTGCGGCCCGTCTCGTCCGGGTGGTTCATCCCGGCTGTGCGATCTGTGCGATCCGTGCAGTTGATACACGGCGAGAGCTTGCGCAGCGGGCGGGCCGCTCAGCCTTCGCCGTGCCCCGGTTCGCCCGAACGGGGGAAGCGTCGGGTTTGCCTGGTCGGCCGACGATCGGGTGTGCGTATGTATACGTATATCCGGGTGTGCGCGGCGACCAGGGCCGACTGTCGCCGGGCGTCAACGCGGCGATTCACCCGCCACCCGCCACCAGGTGGACGTTTGATATCCGCCCCGGCCATGTGAGGCACAATTCCCCTTCGCATAACACAAGTTGACGGCAAGCGGTGGCGGGGCGGTAACGAACGTGTCGGTTGATGCAGTGGGCAGGATGACCGGAACGGGCGAGCCGGTGGAGGGTGCAGAGCGCGCCGACGGCGGTGAGTGCCGCTGCGGACGGTGCCCGCACGGCGCCCGGGTAGGGCACCGGCAGGCGGTCGCCGCGTTCGTCGCGCTGCGCGAGGACTTCGCCGCCGGACGCGGTGTGCCGTCCGGACTCGCGCACTCCGCCGGCGCGGCCCGTCAGTGGGTCTCCGACGAACTGACCCTTTCCGCCCGCGAGCTGGCCAAGCGGGGCGCCGACGAGGGGGTCGCCTGGCTGACGGCCGTACGGTGGCGCACCCTGCTGGTGATCTGGGGCGCTGTGGTGGCCCTGCTGGTCGGACAGGCGCTCACCGCCATCGGCGCGGGCTGGACCGCGGGCCGTACGGCGGGACTGATCGCCGCCGTCGTCCTGGCACTGGGGCTGACGCTGGCGGCCTGGTGGCACCGTGCGCACGGCGGGGCGCTGGCACCGCTGATCGGCGAGGACGGCCGGCTGTCCACCTCGCGGACGGTCGCGGCGGGCTGGGCGGCCGCGGTGCTGTACGCCGTGCTGATGGTGGTCGTACAACTGGCGACGGCTCCCGGGGCGCGTGAGCGGCGAGGTCTGCTTCAGGGCCTGGAACTGGACCGGTCCGCCGCGCTGTTGGCGGCGCTCGCCGTCGGGTGCGCGGTGGCGGTGCTGGCGTACGGGGTGGTTGCCGCGCGGGTGCGGTCGGGACGGCTGCAGAAGGTCCCCGCGGAGCGGCCGCGGGCCTCCGATCTGCTCGCGGACGACGCGGGGCGGGGCAGCTTCATGGACGTGCAGTACGTCCTGGTCAACGCGGCCGTGCTGGCGTGCGCCCTGGTGCGGCTGGCCGGGCGGCCCGGACAGCTGCCGCAGCTGCCCTGGGGTCTGGTGGTTCTGCTGGCGCTTTCCGGCGTCACGTATCTCGCGGCGAAGACGGTGTCCGGCGGCCGCCCGGTGATCCTTTCGGTGGTGCGCTCCCGTGAGCTGGGCGATCTCGCCGCGCCGGTCCGTACCGGCGATGACATCGAGATCCGCGGCGCCGGTTTCGTCCCGCCGGGCGCCACGACGCCCGACCGGCTCGCCCGGACCGTCGTACGGATCGGTGCGGTGCATGTCCCGGTCCCCCTGGTCCCGGTGGCCGGTGGCTTCGCCAATCCGACGGACGGGGTGCTGACGGTGCCGGTGCCGGTCGATGTCGAGCCGGGCCGGGTGATGGTCCGGGTGGTCACGGCGGCGGGCGTGGAGACGAACGGCTACCCGATCGACGTCCAGGACTGAGGCCGGCGGCCGGGCGGGGGTGCCTGCCGCCGCGGGCCGGTTTGCGTGACGTTTTTGTGTGCGGCAGCCGCCTGAAGTGCGTCGGTCCGTTGAACCTCTTGCGCACGTGCGTACGTATCTCCCCATGAGGCGCGGGCGCGGGCACAATCGTCTGCTCCCGGTGGCAACGGAGAGGCGGACGTCATGGTTCACGCGAATCGCACGATCGGTGCCGACTTGGGAGGGGCGGGTGTCGATGGCGCCGGCACCGGCCTGCGGGGGCAGCTGGCGCGCCATGCGCTGCTCCCGTTGCGCCTTTTTCTGGGTGCCACCTTCATCTACGCAGGCGTGGACAAACTGATGGACCACGCGTTTCTGGCCGCCGGCGGTGCCGGGTCGCTGGGCGAGATGCTGCGCCAGGTGCATGACGCGGCGGCGCTGCCGCAGCTGGTGGACCTGGCACAGAAGAGCCCGGTGGGCTTCGGCTACGCCATCGCGGCCGGCGAGCTGGCGGTGGGCCTCGGCATCCTCGTCGGGCTGCTGGGCCGGCTGGCGGCGTTCGGCGGGGCGCTGATCTCGCTGACGCTGTGGCTCACCGTGAGCTGGGCGACCACGCCGTACTACTACGGCAATGACCTGGCCTATCTGATGGCCTGGCTCCCGCTCGTACTGGCCGGCACGCCGATGCTCTCCCTGGACGCAGTCCTGGCGCACCGCCGCAAGAGGCACGGGGCGCAGCTGTTCGGCTAGGGCGTGTCCGCAAAGTCCCGTGCTGCGTGGCCGGCGGCACTCCGTTCCGGCCGGTTCGGAGCTGACGCACACCTCCACTCACCAGCGGTGCCGCCTTCCCGGGACGGCCTCACCCGGAGTCGTGAACGGAATCGCAGGACGCAATTCGCGCTTCAGGTGGAAGGCAAGGGAACCGGCCGCCCGTCCCGCGAGTACGCAACGTTCTCCCGTCCGGCAGAGGCTGGCGGGCGAAGGCGGCCACGGTGGGATCAGTGGCCGTCGCGGCGACGCTGTGCCTGTCCATCACCCCGGCGCAGGCGGACTCGCCTCTCGGCGGCGGAGGGCTTGGGCTGAAGCCGCCGGGGGAGAATCTGCCCGTCCCCCAGTACCCCGACTGGAGCTCTCCCGAGGGGATCGCCGAATTCCTCTCCGATTGCGGTGAGTCGTGCACCTTCACGCCCACCGAATGGGTCGGGGCGCCGAGTGAGCGTACGCCGACGATGCTGGGGAAGCCTCGCGACAGCTGCACCACCGAAAACGTTGACTACAACTACGGTGAGGCTGCGACCACCGGCGAAACGACGGTGGTCGGCTTGTCGCTCGGCGCGAACCCCGTTTCGGTGCTGCCGAAGTTCGAGCACAGCTGGTTCACGTCGAACACGGAGAGCACCGTGACCACGGGCACGCTGAAGCCCGGCGAAACCGGCTGGTTCGACGAGGTTTCCGTCACCCGGAAGGCGACGGGGAATGGGAAGCTCGATGGCGTCGATCAGCCAAACCCCTTCGCTCCGGTGAACAAACACAACACCCATGGGCCACACGAATTCACCGGCGTCGAGTCGGATATCACCTACAAGATCATCAGGGTCCAATCCCGCCCCTTGACCGCCGAAGAAAAGGCGACTCGGTGCGGCAACAAGAGCCCCAGCTGGATCGGTTGGCGCGGAGCTTGGCGACCGTCGAAAAGCCGTGAGCGGCCCGAAACGGGACGAGGGCCTGCCGGCCCGGTGTGGATTGCGAGATCTGCCACCGGCGACCAGGAGGCCCTCAATGCCGAGCAGCTTGTTTCTGGCCATCCCGCGCGCGGCCGTCACGACCCGTTCTTCCGCTCCGGCTCCTCACGGCTCCTCGCCGATCGCTGTCCCCGGCTTCCTGTACTCCTGCGGCAGGCGCATCGTCGTCAGCCCCATGTCACGGGCTCGAAGCCGCATCCCCGTGTCGTCGGTCAGCAGCCGTGTTCCCGCTGTCGGGCAGAGCTGATCCATGTCCGCCGCGCACAGCAGGATCCGCAGGTCTGCGTCGACGCCGACCGGATGACGTCCCGCGGGTCGGGCGACCTCCAGGGTGACCTGCGGTGCGAGCTCCACCGCCTCGTCAGGCCCCGAGGTGCCCAGCGCCCGCTCCAGGTACCGGATGGCGGTCGCCGCCCGCCTCGCCAGCAGGCCGTCCCCGTACTTGTGCCGGTCCAGCTCGTCGATGACGACCAGCGGGATCACGAGGCGCGCTGAACTGGTCTCGGCTCCTTGGCCTTTGAGGACCTTCGCCCACCGCACTCCCCCTGGTTGCTGCCACCACAGGAGAATGTTGGTGTCCATCACCACGGGCACGCCCGGCCGGGCGGCGGACCGCTTGAGCCGCTCCAGGTCCCGCAGCGCGTCCTGTAGGTCGGCTATCCGCAGGGACAGTTCGTGGGAGGCAGCCTGGTTCGGCTCCGTTCCCAGCCCGGAAGTGGGAAGGAGATGCCAGTACGCCGACGACTGGAGTACCGCGGCGATATCCGGTTCGGCGAATGTCCGGGTCACCAGCGGCATGGCCTTGTTGACCGCTGCCATGTAGCTCTGCCAGAGCGTCTCGAACGGACCGCCGGACCGGGCGTTCGACAGCACGTTCATCGCGGAGCGGAGATTGGTCTCGGCAACGTCCAAGGTGACGCCGGGCTTGAGTCTCATGGCAGCGATCCTGGCAGTCCGCCGGGCATGCCGAGCCGGTCATGGCGGAATGCATGACTGGGCTCTGCCTGCCGTGCCGAGCCGTCCACGCCGGCCAAGCCGACGACTGCCCAACGGCCGTCGGCAGCCGCATTCCGCCGCACAGACGCGCCGGGATGCCGTAGACGCACGGACGCACGGACGCACGGACGCACGGACGCGCGGACGCACGGACGCGCAGACGCGCAGACGCACCGGGACGCCGTAGGCGGCAACGTTCGCCGTTCGCCGTTCGCCGCGGCGTTCTCGGTGATCGTCATGACCGGCGAGCGCAGGTGTAGACGGCACGGCTCATGAAGGAGGTGGGGTCCAGAGGGCGTTCATAGCCTCCTGCCGCTTCCGCGGCCGACACCTCTCGTGTCTCCCAGCCCAGTTCCGACAGGCGCACTCCGGGGGCGGGCCGCCGGCCGGTGTGGACCAGTCCCCCGATGTCGACTCCCAGGCGCCGGGTGCTGTCCGCAATCGCGGCGTCGTCCAGAGCCTCCTGCATGTCGCCGAGGTACTCCACGGCGAGTTGGCTGCCGGGGGCGGAGAGCCGGTGGATCTCCTGGAACAGGTCGTCCTCGGCCGTGGGCGGGAGGTAGGGCAGGAGCCCTTCGGCGAGCCAGGCGGTCGGGCGTGAACGGTCGAGGCCGGCCTTCTCCAGTGCCGCCGCCCAGTCCTCCTTCAGGTCCGCGGCCACCGGCCGGTGGTCGCACTCGGTGGTGGCGCCCCGCTTGCGCAGGACGCTCAACTTGAAGTCCAGTACCAAGGGCTGGTCGATCTCGTAGACGACGGTGTGCGCCGGCCAGCGCAGCCGGAATGCCCGGGTGTCGAGCCCCGACGCCAGCAGCACCATCTGTGTGACGCCGGCCGCGGCGGCCCGTTGGACATAGTCGTCGAAGTAACGAGTGCGCACGGCTACGTACGCGGACGTGGCCGACCAGGTCCGCTGCGTTTCCATGGCCGCCGCCTCGGCCTCGGTCGTCGGCAGTGGCACCGGCGGGTGGGCCTCCTTGACGAAATCAGCCGCATACGGGTCCTTGGCCAGGGCGTCGGGCCGACTGGTTTCGCGGGCTCTGCTCGCCGCCACCGCCAGGGCCGTGATGCCGATTCCCGAAACGATGTCCCACTGTTGCTCCGTGCTCACGCGCGCCTCCCACATGCGGACTGCCGGTCTCCCGTACATGGCCACGGGACACCCGCCGTTGAAATGCTGACCCCGCCAAGCCATATGCCCGACACAGCTCTGATCCACCCGGCAGAGCAAGAGCCATCAGGAGCAGGCCTGGGCGCGCCCGGTGGATCACGGCCGGGGCCGGTGGGTCAGGCCGGGGCCGTGGGTCAGGAGCGTTGGGGTATGGCCGGTTCGTCGGTGCGGTCCGCGTGGTGGCGGCGGGCCGTTGCCCAGATGGCGGCGGTGATGCCGGAGAGGACCAGGCCGGCGGGGAGGGCGAAGAAGAGCCAGGGGCCGGGCGCGTGCCAGACGCCGAGGGCGTCGAGGCCGTAGCCCGTGCCGACGGCGAGGGCGGCGATGCCCGAGATCAGGCGGGCCGGTTCGAAGGGGTGGCGCATCACGAGGGGGCTCCCTGGCGGGTCGGGGCGGTCGGCGCGGCGGGCGTCGACGGGGCGGGCGTCGACGGGGCGGGCGCCGGTGCGGCGGGGGCCGGGACCGTGCGCCGGATGTCGACCTGGCCGGCGCCGACATTGAGGTCCAGGTCCAGGGAGCCNCGACCTGGCCGGCGCCGACATTGAGGTCCAGGTCCAGGGAGCCGCGCGGCTTTTCGCCCTTCTTGAGGCCCTCGGCGGGCAGTGTGACCGTCCGCTGCTGACCGCCCGCCGAGAGGTCCACATCGTCGGGCGCATCGCCGGGCAGCTGGATGTCGCCGACGCCGAGCGAGATACGCAGGTGGGTGGTGACACCCTGCGGCAGCGTCACCTGGAGGCGGCCGGCGCCCACGTCCGCGCTGGTGCGGACCGTACGGCCGCCCTTGAGGGGGAGTTCGCTGAGGTCCAACTCCCCTTCCCCGGAGCCGAGTTCGTAATGCGGCTGGACGGCTGCGAGGCTGGTGGGGGTCCAGGTGCGGTGCTGCCAGTCGGCGGTGATGTTGTCGGGCAGCACCGTCGCACCCGCCAGCAGCGCGGCCGTCAGCACCACCATGAAGACCGTGCCGCCGCCTGTCCGGCCGAACCAGGCGCTGAGCACCAGACCCAGGCCGAAGACGACCAGCGCGGCCGCCAGCCCCGCCTGGAGGGACGGTGCGAGCCCGTCGTGCCGGGAGACGGAGACCGCGGTTCCGGCGCCGGCGAACAGCGCCAGCAGGAACGTCCAGCCGCCTATCGGGCGGCCGGTACGCGGAGTCCTGCGCGGGGCCCGGGCCGGGTGGGCACCGTGCGGTGGCACCGGCGGGCCGGGAGGGCGGCCCGGCCCGGACCAGGCGCCGTGCCGCTGAGGAGCGGTGGCCGCGCCCGCGCCGTGCTCGAACCGGTAGCTGATGTCGAGTGGCAGCGGGGTGTTCTCGGGCCCCCACAGATAGCCCGGACCGGCCGCGTCCTTGGAGCGCGGCTCACGCCACCAGGAGGGGCTGGTCGGCACCGGGGGCGCCTTGGTCTCCGGCGGGGCGTCGGCGACCGCCTGGGCGGTGGCGGAGTCCATCGCCTCCGGCCCCTCGGCCTCGGCCTGCCGGCGCCGGCGCGACCAGTACGCCGAGCCGGCCACCGCCAGCATCAGCATGATGGCGAAGGACATCATGCTGCCCTTGGCGAGAGTCGTCAGGAACAGCCCGCAGCCGACCAGCGCGAAGAGCAGGGCCGTGAGCGCCGAGCCCTCGACACGGCCGGAGAGCAGTCGGCGGCCCTCGTTCTCGTCCTCGCCGTCGAGGGGGATGAGCAGCCAGGCGAAGCCGTAGACGATGAGGCCGAGGCCGCCGACGGAGAGCACGGCGAGCACGACCCGGAAGATGACCGGGTCGAGATCCCACTGCCGGCCCAGCCCGCCGCACACCCCGGCGACGACCTTGTGCCGCCGGCTGCGGCGCAGCGGGGCATGCGGCGGGGTGGGGCCGGCGGGGTCGGAGGGCGCCGACTCCTCGACGGGGGCTGCATCGTTCATGGACCCATGGTGACAAGAGCGACCGAGCCCCGGTATCCGTGGAAACCCTGGCAGATCCCTGAGATCCGCTGCCGGTGGCCCCGACATGCCCCAGGGGGGTCCCGAAATCCCCCGCCGGTTCGCATATGCCCCCGCGCTCCCGCGCCGCCTGAAAGAAGGGCGCCGACGGGCGGTGGCCGGGGGTCTGTCCGCCGACCTCAAAGACTATCGTTGCGTCCTGGATACGTACGGGTTTCCGGAGGGGCGTGCGGTGACGGAGGCGGCGTCGGTGGACGAGGGGCGACTGGTCGCCGGGCGGTATCGACTTGTTGAACGGATAGGCCAAGGCGGTATGGGCACCGTCTGGCGGGCCCGGGACGAGGTCCTCGGCCGCCAGGTCGCGGTCAAGCGTCTGCATGTCTCGCCGCAGTTGGACGAGGACGAACTGGCGACCCGCCATGAGCGCACCACCCGGGAGGCGCAGGCCGCGGCCCGCATCAACCACCCCAATGTGGTGGGCGTGCACGACGTCGTGGACGACGCCGGGCTGCCGTGCATCGTCATGGAGTACGTCCCCTCCACGACGCTCGGTGACGCCATCAAGGAGGCCGCCCGGACCGACAGTTCGGTCACCCCGCGCGAGGCCGCCCGTATCGGCCGCGGCATGATCGCTGCGCTGCGCGCCGCACACTCCGCCGGTGTGCTGCACCGCGACGTCAAACCGGGCAACGTCCTGCTCGGCGAGGACGGCCGGGTCGTGCTCACCGACTTCGGCATCGCGGTCGCCAGCGGCACCTCCACGCTCACCAAGACCGGCGAGCTGGTCGGCTCCATCGACTACTTGGCGCCCGAGCGGGTCAAGGGCGGCACCCCGGGACCCGCCTCGGACCTGTGGGCGCTGGGCGCAACGCTCTATCAGGCGGTCGAGGGACGGCCCCCGTTCCGGAAGAACACCGCGGTCGAGACGGCGTACGCGATCGCCATGGACCCGCTCCAGCCGCCGGTCAACGCCGGGCCGCTGACCGCGCTGATCGAGGCGCTGCTCGCCAAGGAGCCGGAGGACCGGCCGACGACCGACGTCGTCGAGCAGGCGCTGCGCGCGGCCGAGGGCGAGGCGGAGACGGCGCTGATTGGCTGGCCGACACTGGCCCTGGGGACCGTCGGGCGCCGTGGCACGGAGGCCGAACCGGACGAACAGGGGGAGGCCCCGACGCGACCGGTGTCGCCTACGGGCGAGCCGGGGGCCACCTCGCGCGGCGCCACCGGGACCGGCGCCGGGGCGTATACGGCCACGGGGGCGGGCAGCGGCGGCGCCGTGACCGGACGGGTGGCCGTGCCGGACGGAGCCCTCGGCGGGCGGTCCGTCGCCGACCGTAGGGACGTACTGTCCGGCGGCCCCGTGGCCCGCAAGCGGCGTGGCGCCCGGGTCGTGGCCTGGAGCGTCGTCGGGGTGCTGGCCGCCGGCGGCGGTGCGGGCACGGCCTGGTACGTGCTGCACCGCGACGACTCCGGCGTGTCCAAAGTGGCGGGCAACAAGGGCGTCCCGGTACTCCCCAGCGTCCCGAACACCACCATCGGATCCCCGCCGCCCCTCCCCGACGGCTACCGCAAGGCCACGGAGACCGCGCTCGGCGTCACCTTCCCGGTGCCCAACGGCTGGCAGCGGCAGGTCAGGGACGGCGGACGGCAGATCGTCTATGCCTCCGAGGGCGAGCTCGCGCAGCTGACCCTCAGCGTCCTGGACTTCTCCTCGGCGGATCAGGTGCAGCACTTCAAGGACGTCGAGGCCGACTTCAAGAAGTCGTACCCCGTCTACTCGCGGCTGCGCATGCAGGCCACGGTCTTCCAGGGCGACCCCGCCGCGATCTGGGAGTTCACCTTCGGGGGCCGGGCCCGCACCTACCGCGGGATCGACCTCGGGTTCGGCCGCGAGGGCGACAAGGAGTACGCGATCTATGTGTCCGCGCCGGCGGCGAACTGGACGAAGTTCGAGAAGGTCTTCTCGGTCGTGAAGGACGGCTTCCGCAGGACCGAGCCGAAGAGCTGAGGCCCGGCCCCGGGACCGCCCTGGGACCGCCCCGTGAAACGTCAGGGACGGGTTCAGGGTCGACCCTGATGCCCCGGACCCGCACGGCGTGTGACGATCGGGGACATGACCACCGCGCCACCCCGCGCCGAGACGGCCTACGCCCCGGCGCCGGACCCCGACGACCCGCCCGTGCGCAAGCTCTACCGCAGCGCCGACGGGCGGTTGCTCGGTGGCGTCGCGCGCGGTCTCGCCGGGCATCTCGGACTGCCGGTCTCCTGGGTCCGGATCGTCTTCGTGGCCCTCTTCATGGCCGACGGCATGGGCGCCCTGCTGTATGCCGCATTCTGGTTCTTTGTCCCGCTGGGCGTCGGCGGCGTGGAGCCACGGCACCTGGCCCCGGGCGACGAGAAGCGGCGGCGGCTGGCCCGCAGGCCCGACAAGGGGCAGGTCTTCGCGCTGATCGCGCTGCTGATCGGTGCCGCGATCGTCGCCTCCAGGTTCCAGCTCGGCCAGGCCAACGGCTATCTCTGGCCGGTGCTGCTGATCGGCGCCGGTGTCGCCCTGGTGTGGCGCCAGGCGGACAACTCCCGCCGCGCCCAGTGGCTGGAGCTCGGCCGCCGCAAGGGGCTGTTGCCCATGCTGCGCGGCGCGGCCGGTGTGCTGCTGGTCTGTGTCGGCGTGACCGGCATCGTCGTGCTGCAGGGCTCGGTGCGGCATCTCGGCTCGGTGCTGCAGGCCTCGCTCGCCGTCGTCGTCGGCATCGCGCTGCTGGCCGGCCCCTATCTCGTACGGATGGCCCAGGACCTCTCCGAGGAGCGGCTGATGCGCATCCGCGCCCAGGAGCGCGCCGAAGTGGCCGCCCATGTCCATGACTCCGTCCTGCACACCCTCACCCTGATCCAGCGCAACGCCGACGAACCCCGGGAGGTGGCGCGGCTGGCCCGCGCCCAGGAACGTGAGCTGCGCGCCTGGCTCTACAAACCCGAGGGCCGCGGCAAGGACGAGGACGAGGAAGCGGCCACCCTGGCGGAGGCGGTCCGCAAGTCCGCCGCCGAGGTGGAGGACCACCACGGCGTCCCGATCGAGGTCGTGGTCGTCGGCGACTGCCCGTTGGACGAGGCGCTCGGCGCCCAGATGCAGGCCGCACGCGAGGCGATGGTCAATGCCGCCAAGTACGGTGGCGAGGGCGGCCCGGTGCAGGTATTCGCCGAGGTGGAGGGCCGTACGGTCTTCGTCTCGGTGCGCGACCGCGGCCCCGGATTCGATCTGGGCGCGGTCCCCGCGGACCGGATGGGCGTACGGGAATCCATCATCGGCCGGATGGAGCGCCACGGCGGCACCGCCCGGCTGCGCTCCGCCCCCGAGGGCGGCACCGTCGTCGAGCTGGAGATGGAGCGCACCGCGCAGGAGCGTGACGCATGACGGGGCAGGGCGAGGGGCGGCCGGCGGCGACAGGGCGGGCCGGGGCACGGGATGATGACGGGCCAGACACCGAGGGACGGGCGGAAGAGATGAGCAGCGAGGGCGCACAGCAGGGCGAGACCGGTGGCGGGACGGCCGAGGGCCGGACCGTCCGTGTCGTGCTGGTCGACGACCACCGGATGTTCCGTACGGGCGTCCAGGCCGAGATCGGTGAGACCGGGCGCACCGGCGTCGAGGTGGTCGGCGAGGCCGCCGACGTCGACCAGGCCGTCACGGTCATCACGGCCACCCGCCCCGAGGTCGTCCTCCTGGACGTCCATCTCCCTGGTGGCGGCGGGGTCGAGGTGCTGCGTCGCTGCGCCGCGATGATGGCCGATGCCGAGCGCCCGGTCCGCTTCCTCGCGCTGTCGGTCTCCGACGCGGCCGAGGACGTCATCGGCGTCATCCGTGGCGGCGCGCGCGGCTATGTCACCAAGACGATCACCGGCACGGACCTGGTCAACGCGATCTTCCGGGTAGCCGACGGCGACGCCGTCTTCTCGCCCCGGCTCGCCGGCTTCGTCCTGGACGCCTTCGCCTCGACGGACGCCCCGCCGATCGACGAGGACCTGGACCGCCTCACCCAGCGCGAGCGTGAGGTGCTGCGGCTGATCGCCCGCGGCTATGCGTACAAGGAGATCGCCAAGCAGCTGTTCATCTCCGTGAAGACGGTCGAATCGCATGTCTCCGCGGTGCTCAGAAAGCTCCAGCTCTCCAACCGCCATGAGCTGACCCGCTGGGCCACGGCCCGGCGGCTCGTCTGACCTGCGACGTCGGGATCCGCCCCGCGCAGGCCCCGCGCCCGGCCGCGCGGCGCGGATCCCGTTGACGAGCGGCCGGAGGACGAGGACGCAGGGCCCGGGCACGAGTGGGTAAAGCCGAGGGACGAGGTCGTAAAGAACGACCAAAGACGGGCAACCAGGACCGCGCGGATCGCCATCTAAGGGCGCGGAGAGGCTCACTGCCGAAGGCGGGGGCGGAACCACCCCCACGTCCTTCGCGTATGTCCTGGAAACGAGATCCCGATGAGCCTGACGGGCACGCCCTTCTTCCTCACCTCGATCGCGCTGCTGATCGTCGCCGTGGTGCTGCCGCTCGCCGTATGGAGCCGGATAGCCGGACCGCGGCTGGTACGCACCGTCGCCCGGCTGCTGATGCTGGTGTTCGCCCAGGTCACGGCCATCACCGTGGTCTTCGTCCTGGTCAACAACGCCAACAATCTCTACGACACCTGGGGCGATCTGCTCGGCACCGGCAGCCATGTCGAGGCGGCCAAGGACCTCGGCCCCGACGGGATGGGCGGGCAGCAGATCAAGAACCGGCCCAAGCAGCTCCAGCGGTTCCGCCCGGCCGATGACCCGAGGATGGGCACCGGTGTCACGATGACCGACCTCAGGGGCCGGATCTCGGGCGTGCTGGGCGAGGTGTACGTATGGCTGCCGCCGCAGTACAACGACCCCGCCTACCGGAACAAGAAGTTCCCGGTGGTCGAGCTGCTGCCCGGCTACCCCGGCTCGTCGAAGGCCTGGTTCGGGTCGCTGCACGTGGGCGAGCAGCTCGGGCCGCTGATGCAGCGCGGCACGGTCAAGCCGTTCATCCTGGTGGCGCCGCGTACCAATATCCTCACCGGCGCCGACACCGGTTGCGTCAACATCCCCGGGAAGGTCAACGCCGACAGCTGGCTGACCGTCGACGTTCGCCAGATGATCGTCGACAACTTCCGGGCCGGCGACAAGCCGGACTCCTGGGCGCTGGCCGGATACTCGGCCGGCGCGCACTGCGCCACCAAGCTCGCGCTGTCCCACCCGGACCGCTACCGCGCCGCGGTCGCCATGTCCGGCTACAACGACCCGGCGCTGGAGCCGGACTCGCTCGCCGGCAAGGACCCCAAGCTGCGTATCGAGTCCAACCCGATGCACATCCTGAAGTCCGCCAACGCCGCCGGAAGGCCGCCGCGTACGGCGCTGTATGTGTCGGGCGCCGCGGGCGACGGCTACCAGGCGGGCATCGGACTGCGTCAGCTCGCGAAGCGGCCGACGACGGTGACCGTGCAGCAGATCTCGGCGCTCGCGGGCGGCCACACCACGGCGGTGTGGCGGCAGCAGGTACCGGAGATCTTCCGGTGGTTCGGGACGCAGCTCAGGGGTTGATGTACGCGGCCCCCTACGCCGGCCGGGTCGCCGCCGCGAACGGCATCTGGTCGATCGGTGCGATCCGTACCGGCGCACCCGGATGCGGAGCGTGGATCATCTTGCCGTCGCCGATGTAGAGCCCCACATGGCTGATGCCCGAGTAGAAGAACACCAGGTCTCCGGGGGCCAGTTGGGACCGGTCGATACGTGGCCCGGAGCTGACCTGGGTGTAGGTCGTACGGGGCAGGGAGACGCCGCCGGACTTCCAGGCGGCCTGGGTCAGGCCCGAGCAGTCGTATGCGGAGGGGCCGGTGGCGCCCCAGACGTACGGCTTGCCGAGTGCGCCGTACGCGAAGGAAACGGCCTGCGCGGCACGGGCGTTGGGGGCCTGCGCGGATGCCGCGGCGGCGGCCCCCGAGCCGGTGGGCACCCCGCCGAGGAGGCCGTCACCGCGCCCCGCCCCCCGGTCCGCACGGTCGCCGGCCGCCCCGCCCCGGGAGTTGTCCCGGCCCGCCATCCGCCGCCGCTGCTCCGCGGTCAGCCGGTCGAGCAGCTGCTCCGCGGCGTCCAGCTTCCGCACGATGGTGACCCGGTGCTTCTTCAGCGCGGTCTCGGTGCCCACCAGCCGCTCCGCGGTGTCCTCGGCCCGCTGCCGGACCTGCCGTACGCTGCCGAGCCGGCGCGCGTAGCCGGCCACCGCGGTCGCCTGGTGGCTGCCCGCACGCTCCAGGACCGCGGCGCCGTCCAGATAGCGCTGCGGATCGGCGGACAACAGCAGCCGTACGGTGGGGTCCACGCCGCCGGAGCGGTACTGGCTCGCGGCCATGGTGCCCAGTTCGCCGCGGGCGGCGTTCAGTTTCCGGGTCCTGCGGGCGGCCTCGTCCTGCAGTCTGCTCAGCTCCTGGCGTGCCGTATCGGCGGCTTCCTTCGCGCCGTTGTACTTCTGCGTGGCCACCTCTGCCTCCTGGTACAACGCGTCGACCCGGCCCTTGACCTGGGCGGGGGTGGGCTCGGGTACGGCCTGGCCGGTGCCGTCGAAGGTGGTGGCGGTGGCGGCACCCGCGAGGGCCAGGGTGGCGGCCGTACGGGCGGTGCGCGCGCTGCGCGAGCCGCCTCCGGTGAGCGAGACGAGCGGATGCTGCCTGGGCTTGCGGTGCGAGGCCACGGTGGCCGTCACTTCCTTCCCTTCGGGCCCTGGGTCCGGCGGCGGTCCGCACGGGGGAGCGGACCGCCGCCGTACCTCTCGGCGGGGCGGTCGACGAATCGCCGGTGTGGAGCCCGGCGTTGGCGGGGAGTCGACCGCTTGGAGGAGGACGCTAAACCTGGGCGCCACGGAGGTGAGTCCGCTTGCGCGGCATTGCCCGCTTTCGACCGCTGCCGGTACGCGGGTGACCGCGGCGCCGCGGGCGCACGGCCGGGAGCGGTCTGCCGTGACCGATGCGGCGATTGTCGGCGCCCTGCCTGAAGGGCCGTGCTATGCGGCGGCTACGATCCAGCACTATGGACGTAGTAATCACTATCTTCGTCGGCCTGCACATCATCGGCATCGCCTCCCTGCTGGGCGGCTTTCTGACCCAGATGAAGGCGATGGGCGCGGGCACCGCCCGCTTCGTGCCGGCCATGCTGCACGGCGCGCTGACGATGCTGGTCACCGGCATCGTGCTGGTCGGCCTCAACCAGGCCCAGGACCACCCCGTCAACAACATCAAGATCGGCATCAAGATGGCCGTTCTGGTGGTGATCCTGGCGCTGGTCTACGTCAAGCGGGACGAGGAGAAGGTCGACAAGCCGCTGTTCGGCGCGGTCGGCGCACTCACGATCGCCAACATCTTCATCGCGGTGCTCTGGACCTGAGCCGCCGGCACCACCACGGCACACCGCGCGGGCATCGCGCTCCGGACTCCGGAGGCGACGGCCGCGCGGTGGCGTGTGGGGGGTGGCCGTGGGGGGTGGCCTTGTGGGGGAGCGGGGCCGGGCTCAGGCCGGGCGGACGCTCCCGTAGATCGGCATGTAGTAGATCGACTCCTCCCGGACATTGGCGCCCGGGTGCGGCGCGTGGATCATCTTGCCGCCGCCTATGTACATGCCTACGTGGCTGATGTCGTCGTAGAAGAACACCAGGTCACCGGGCTTGAGATCGCTGGTCGCCACCCGCTGGCCGACCTTGACCTGGTCCCAGGTCGTGCGCGGCAGATCGACCCCGGCCGCCTTCCACGCCGCCTGCGTCAGCCCCGAGCAGTCGTAGGAGGTGGGGCCGGTCGCGCCCCAGACGTACGGCTTGCCGATCTGGGCGCGGGCGAAGGCCAGCGCCTTCTCGGCCTTGGTGGTGGACGAGTCGCCGGTCGAGCCGCCGCCGGTCGAGCCACCTCCGGTCCGGCCACCGGTGGAGCCGCCGCCGTCCTGCTGCCGCTGACGCTCCCGCTCCTGCTGACGGCGCGCCTCCTCCTCGGCCTTGCGCTCGGCCGCCGCCTCCTTCTGGCGCTCCAGCTCCGCGAGCCGCGCCTTCTCCTGGGCGGTCAGCCGGGACAGCAGCTGCCGGGCCTCGGCCAGCTTGTCCTGGACGGCACGCTTGGACTCCTTCAGGGAGGCCTGCGACGTCTGCAGCTGCTCCAGGCTGCGGGTCGCCTCGGCCCGCTGCCGGGTGGCCGCAGCCTGCTGCTCCTGGTAGTCGGTGACCGCCTGCTTCTGCCGGCCGGTCAGCCGCTCCATCAGGTGGTTGCGGTCGACGAACTGCTGCGGGTCCTTGGCGAGCATCAGCTGCGCCGTCGGGTTCATGCCGCCGGTGCGGTACTGCGCCGAGGCGAACATGCCCAGCTCGCGCCGGGATTCGTTCATCTTCTCCGCACGCTTGGCGGCGGCGTTCAGCAGGCCGTCCACGGTGTCGCGCTGATGATCGGCGTGCTCCTTGGCCGCGTTGTACTTCTGGGTGGCCACCTCGGCCTGGCGGTAGAGGCCGTCGACCTTCTGCTTGACCTCTTCGATGGTGGGCTTGGGCGCCGTGGGAGCCGCGTCGGCGGACTGCGAGAGCAGGGTGACCGAGGCGAGGGCGGCGGTGGTGAACCCGGCCGCCGCACGACGACTCCCGGGGGAGGTGAGGACGCTGGTGCGCGGCTTGCGATGGGACGCCAAGGCCGGCAACTCCTTCCGTGGACCGCCTACCGGGTTAGCTGTCGGGTTCGGGCGGGTGTCGCTGACGGAAGGCTTGCCCTACGGTCCGGACGTCTGCCGGCGCAGTCGTACGGATCGATTCACCCCGGTGATGCTGGTGGGTCCCCGGCTCCGGGTGCCTGGCGGCAGGGCCGGACTCGGCGCGGGCGGCCCGTGCGGACGCGGTCGTCCGCGGGGAGGCGGGCTGCCTGAGCGAGGACGTTAGCCAACTCGTGTGGCTCCTGTGAAGGCTGATGTTCGATATGCCCGAAACCTTTTCGTGACCTGAACGCGATGAGGGGTTCATTGCGGCAGATGTCGGATTCGGGTAAGCGGGCGCGCGCCCCGTCCGACGCGCGGCCGGCCCCCTGACCAGCCACAGCGCCGCTGCCCACCCCGCACAGGGCCGACTATCGCCCACTCCGGAGCACGCTGTCAGTGCGGCGGCCTAGACTCGGTGGGCGATGAGCAGCCTCTTTGACGACAGCTTCCTGGCGGACCTCGGCCACAAGGGCGAGGAGGAGCACCAGCCGCCCCCCGAGGACGAGCACGGCCCGGCCCCGGAGGAGATCCCCGCCGATCTCTTCGGCGGGAAGTTCGACGCGCCCGTGCCCAGGGAGGCGTACTACCGCGACGGCGCCGCCCGCCCGCCCGTCGACGCGGCGACGCTGCTGGAGGGGCTCAACGACGAGCAGAAGGCCGCCGTGGTGCACACGGGCGGCCCGCTGCTGATCGTCGCCGGCGCCGGCTCCGGCAAGACCCGGGTGCTGACCCACCGCATCGCGCATCTGCTCGCCGAGCGCCATGTCCACCCCGGCCAGATCCTCGCGATCACCTTCACCAACAAGGCCGCCGGTGAGATGAAGGAGCGCGTCGAGGAGCTGGTCGGCCCGCGCGCCAACGCCATGTGGGTCTCCACCTTCCACAGCGCCTGCGTACGGATCCTGCGCCGCGAGTCCAAGAAGCTCGGCTTCACCTCCTCCTTCTCGATCTACGACGCCGCCGATTCGAAGCGCCTGATGGCCCTGGTCTGCCGCGACCTGGACCTGGACCCCAAGCGCTTCCCGCCCAAGTCCTTCAGCGCGAAGATCTCCAACCTCAAGAACGAGCTCATCGACGAGGAGGCCTTCGCCGGGACCGCCGCCGACGGCTTTGAGAAGACCCTGGCCGAGGCGTATGCGATGTACCAGGCACGGCTGCGCGAGGCCAACGCCCTGGACTTCGACGACATCATCATGACGACGGTCAATCTGCTCCAGGCCTTCCCGGATGTCGCCGAGCACTACCGCCGCCGCTTCCGCCATGTCCTCGTCGACGAGTACCAGGACACCAACCACGCCCAGTACACCCTCGTCCGCGAACTGGTCGGCCCGGGTACGGCCGAGATGCCCGCCGCCGAGCTGTGCGTCGTCGGAGACGCCGACCAGTCGATCTACGCGTTCCGCGGCGCCACGATCCGCAACATCCTCCAGTTCGAGGAGGACTACCCGGACGCCACGACGATCCTGCTGGAGCAGAACTACCGCTCCAGCCAGACCATCCTGTCCGCCGCCAACGCCGTCATCGAGCGCAACGAGAACCGCCGCCCCAAGAACCTCTGGACGGACGCCGGAGCCGGCCCCAAGATCACCGGCTATGTCGCCGACACCGAGCACGACGAGGCGCAGTTCGTCGCCGACGAGATCGACCGGCTGACCGACGCCGGTGACGCCAAGGCCGGCGATGTCGCCGTCTTCTACCGCACCAACGCCCAGTCCCGTGTCTTCGAAGAGATCTTCATCCGGGTCGGGCTGCCCTACAAGGTCGTCGGCGGTGTGCGCTTCTACGAGCGCAAGGAGGTCCGCGACGTCCTGGCGTATCTGCGGGTGCTCGCCAACCCCGAGGACACCGTCCCGCTGCGCCGGATCCTCAACGTCCCCAAGCGCGGCATCGGCGAGCGCGCCGAGGCGATGATCGACGCCCTGTCCCTGCGCGAGAAGATCACCTTCCCGCAGGCGCTGCGCCGGGTCGACGAGGCCTACGGGATGGCGGCCCGCTCCGCCAACGCCGTCAAGCGCTTCAACGTCCTCATGGAGGAGCTGCGCACGATCGTCGAGTCCGGCGCCGGGCCCGCCACCATCCTGGAAGCCGTCCTGGAGCGCACGGGCTACCTCGCCGAACTCCAGGCCTCCACCGACCCGCAGGACGAGACCCGGATCGAGAACCTCCAGGAACTCGCCGCCGTGGCCCTGGAGTTCGAGCAGGACCGGGAGGAAGACAACCCCGGCACGCTCTCCGACTTCCTGGAGCAGGTCGCGCTGGTCGCCGACTCCGACCAGATCCCCGACGAGGACGAGGACGGCAGCGGCGTGATCACCCTCATGACGCTGCACACCGCCAAGGGCCTGGAGTTCCCGGTCGTCTTCCTGACCGGCCTGGAGGACGGCGTCTTCCCGCACATGCGCTCGCTGGGCCAGACCAAGGAGCTGGAGGAGGAGCGCCGGCTGGCCTATGTCGGCATCACCCGCGCCCGCGAGCGGCTGTACGTCACCCGCTCGACGATGCGCAGCGCCTGGGGCCAGCCCTCGTACAACCCGCCCTCCCGGTTCCTGGAGGAGATCCCGGACGACCATGTCGAGTGGAAGCGCACCGGCCCCGCGACGCCGTCCGCCTCGATGGGCGGCCTGAAGGCGGGCAGCGGGAGCGGTGGCGGCTTCGGCGGGGGCATCGGTGCCACGCTGTCGTCGGCCCGCTCCAAGGGCCCGAGCGGCTTTGCGACCCGCCGTGCCACGGACCGCCAGGTGGCCTCGCTGGCCGTCGGCGACCGCGTCACCCACGACAGCTTCGGGCTCGGCACGGTCGTGGGCGTCAAGGGCAGCGGCGACAACGCCGAGGCGACGATCGACTTCGGCGGCGAGAAGCCGAAGCGGCTGCTGCTGCGCTATGCGCCGGTGGAGAAGCTGTAGGAGCGGTCAGCGCCGGGCGGAGCGGGGACGCCCGGCGCGCGGGAACCGTACGGCGGCGGTCAGTTCGGGTTGAGACCGTGGCTGCGCAGCCACGGCAGCGGGTCGACCGCCGCGCCGCCGCCGGGGCGCACCTCGAAGTGCAGATGCGGGCCCGTGGAATTGCCGGAGTTGCCCGAATAGGCAATCTGGTCACCGGCCTTGACCGACCCGGACCGGATCTTGGTGCTGCTCAGATGGCAGTACCACGTCTCGGTGCCGTCGGGCGCGGTCACGATCGCCATGTTGCCGTAGGCGGAGTTCCACTGGGTGCGTACGGTGCCGTCGGTGGCGGCCATGACGGGGGTGCCGTAGCTGACCGGGAAGTCGATGCCGGTGTGTACGGACATCCAGTTCACGCCGGCCTGGCCGAAGAGCGCGCTCAGCCCGTGCTGGGTGACCGGCAGCACGAACTTGGGCCGCATGGCCTCCTTGCGGGCCGCCTCCTCCGCCTTGCGCTTACGCTCCAGCGCCTGGCGTTCCTTGAGGTCGATCCGCTCCTGGGTACGGCTGGCCCGGTCGCGGAAGTCATCGGCGCTGGCGCTGAGTCCGGCGAGCTGGGTATCGAGCTTGTTGTTGGCCGCGGACGGTTTGACGGCCCCGGGGTCGGCCGCGGCCTGGGTGGTCGAGTCGCTCTTGTCGTCCCCGCCGACCCCGGCGACGGCCGCGGCGGCCACGGCGCA
Source organism: Streptomyces inhibens (assembly GCF_003389455.1). Taxonomy (GTDB): domain Bacteria; phylum Actinomycetota; class Actinomycetes; order Streptomycetales; family Streptomycetaceae; genus Streptomyces; species Streptomyces inhibens. The sequence continues at coordinate 20,297 of NZ_QUAC01000212.1, forward strand.
CACGCCCATGGCGGCGACCGAGGGCACGGCGACCGTCAGCAGCGCCGACCGCTTCGCCGGGCGTCGCCGGCCGCGGCCACGGACGGCCTTGCCGGCGCTCGGCCCGTCGACCC
>NZ_QUAC01000214.1 GCF_003389455.1 Streptomyces inhibens
CCCGCCCACGCCCCCCGAGTGGGGTCTCCTGCCGTCTGGACCCGCCCACGCCCCCCGAGTGGGGTCTCCTGCCGTCTACACCCGCCCACCTCCGAGTGGGGTCTCCTGCCGTCCACACCCGCCCACCCCCCGAAGGGGGGTGGGCGGCGGGGAAAAACCAAAGGCACGGGTGGGCGGCGGGTAGGGGGCACACTCATGGACCCCGCGCGCCTCCGGGGCGCCCGCTGCTACGGCTCCGCGACCGGCCGCCCCCACGGGTCGTAACACCCCGTCAACTCCGGTGCTCCGCCCGACAGTCCGGACACGACGGCGACCGTGCTGCGGGTGACGAACACCTGGGTGCGGAAGGCCAGCACGGCGGTGTCCCCGGGCCGCGCGTCGCCGGGCGAGAGCAGCCGGTAGTAGTCGATGTGCTCCGCCGGGGCGTGCTGTACCGCCAGGCGGGCGCCGGTGCGCGGGATCAGCGCCGAGCCGACCCCGGACCGGGGGTAGAAGCCGCCGCCGAACAGCGCCGGCCGGCCGTCGGCCAGGACATGTGCGACCTCGCTGACGTACACATAGCCGGGGGTCTCCGGCTGCCCCGGGTCGACGGCGTGCAGGGGAGTGGTGCCGGTGAGCGCATGCCCCGGCTCCCCGTGCGTGGCGCCGAGCCGGGCCAGCAGCGGCAGGCTCGCCATCGACGTGGCGCCCGGCGCGCTCAGCAGCAGCTCCGCCGGGTCCGCCCCGGCGCGCGCGGCGAGCACCTCCCGTGCGCGGAGGGCGAGGGGGAGGTTCGGGGTGGGCAGCGGCCGGCCCGTACCGGGAGCGCACTGCAGGCACGGGAACGCCGTGACGCCCGCGATCCGTACACCCGGCAGCCGCTCCACCCCGGCCGCGAACGCCTCCAGCCCGGCCGGCGGCACCCCGCCTTCCTGCCCCGGATACCCCGCCCCGGGCGCCGCCTCGATACGCACCAGGATGTCCTGGACGAGCCCGAGCCGGCCGGCCGCTTCCGACACGGCACGGGCGTTGGCGAGGTCGTAGACGGTGACCGCCTCCGGGCGCCGGGCCAGCATCCCGGGCAGCGCACGGTGCGGGATCTGCACCAGATGGCCGAGGTTCCCGGCCTGCGCGCCCGCCGCGTGCAGCGCCCCGGCCTCGGGCGCGTCGATGGCGGCGAAGCGCGGGATGTGCCGGGCGATGGCCCGGATCAGCTCCGGATTGCGGCCGAGCTGCTTGACCACGAACCAGAGCGAGAGCCCCAGCCGGCCGGCCTCCTCGGCCAGCAGCGAGGCGTTGGCGGCCACCGCGTCCAGATCCATGACGTACGTATCGGGCCCGATGGCGCCGCTTCGGTGCAGCTCGGTCGCGCAGGCGACCAGCCGGGGATTACGGGCGAGGACGGTGTCCAGGAACACGGTCAGTCCTTGGGCCCGGGCGCGACGGCCGGGCCGGGGGTGCCGGGGGCGCCGGGCGTTGCGCGGCCTTCGGGGGCGGGGTGACGGGGGCCCACGCCCGGGGCCCGGTCCACGTCGTGCGGTTCCGCTCCGTCGCGTGGTTCCGCCGCGTCGTGCGGTTCCGCCAGCGCCCGCCGCAGGATGTCCAGCACCAGGTCGGCGCCGGCCCGCATGGGGTTGATCCGTACGGTCCAGTCGGCGAGCTCGGGGGCGTCGGCCAGCGCGGAGCCGGACAGGCGGTAGAAGAGCGGGGCGATCTCGTAGCGGGAGTTGGCGCCGACCGGGTAGGGGGCCGCGCCGTGCCGCGCGGCGGCGGCAGGCAGCCCGCGGGCGACCGGCCGGGCCAGGCGCACCAGCACACAGCGGTCCTGCGCATTGGCCAGCGCGGCCTCCGCGACGCCCGGCACCTCACCGGCCGTCAGCCGCCCGGCGACCTCGGCCGCCACCTGCGACTGCACCGCCCACATCACCGGCACATGCGTCAGCGCCCGCAGCGCGTCCAGCGCCTGATGGCCCTGGACCTGGCCGCCGCCCGAATAGTTGTCCTCGTGCACCCGCGCCACCAGGTCCGCGGCGCCCACGACGACGCCCACGCCCTCCGGGCCGTGCAGCTTGAACAGCGAGAAGCAGGACGCGTCGGCGCCCAGCTCGACCCCGCACGCCGGCACCCGCAGCGCCGCGTAGTTGTCGTCCACCACGGTGCGTACGCCCGCGCCCCGGCACGCCGCCAGCACCGCGCCCAGGTCGTAGGAGTCGGCGAGCCGCTGCCGGGTGTGCTGGACGTACGCCCAGCGGAAGTCCCCCGACGCGAGTGCGCGGGCCGGCTCCCGCGGATCGTTGAAGTCCGCCTCGACGGTGGCCGCGCCCAGGCCGCGCAGAGTGTGGGCGGTGGTGCGGTAGACCGGCGCACGGTGGATCAGCAGCGGATCGCCCGCCTCCAGGACGGCGCCGAGCGCGGCCCGGATCGCGCCGGTGCCCGCGCCCTGCACCAGCGCCGCGGCCTCGGCCCCGAAGAAGTCGGCGAGCACCGCCTCGACCCGTGCGGTCGTCCGCGGACGACCGAGGCCCGGCACCACCCCGGCGTCCGCCGCGAAGAGCTGGGGCCCTTCGAAATGCCGGGCGGTGCACTCCAGCAGCCGGAACTGCCGGGCCAGCGCGTCGGGCACGCCGACGGCCGGCAGCGGGCTGGTCCGTGGCAGACGCACGCTCATTCCGGCTCACACCCCGGCAGGCGCCCGCCGGCGACGGACGACGCGCCGTCCGCCCCGTCCCGCCCGGTGAGGAACCGCAGCGGATTGCGCCGCGTCAGGGTGTCGATCAGCGTCTCGTCCACCCCGGCCGCCCGCAGCTTGGGCACAAAGGACCGGAACAGATGCCCGTAGCCCGTGCCGCCCTCGCTGACCAGATAGCCGTGCCGGGAGACATCACAGCTGAGCAGCGCCCGGTCGGCGTATCCGGATTCCAGCAGCGCCAGCAGCAGCCGCAGCCGCACCCGGTCGCTCTGGTAACTCTCCTTGCCGACGGTGTCGAACGCGATATACGCACCGGCCGCCGCCAGCTCCCGGTGCACGGCCGGATCGTCCAGCAGGTCCTGATGGCCGATGCTGATGCGGTGCGGCGGCAGCCCGGCCGCCGTCAGCAGCTCCAACTGGGCGAGGCCACCGCGGCCGAGCCGGGCGTGGGTGGCCACCGAGAGGCCGGTCGCGGTGGCGGCGAGCGCCGCCGCGGTCAGGGTCCGCGCCTCCGCCTCGCTCGGCAGGTCGCCATGGCTGCCGACCTCGCCGATCACCCCGGGGCGGATGCCCGAGCCGCCGCAGCCGCGCTCGATCTCCCCGACCAGTGTCCTGGCCAGCTGCTCGGCGCTGGTACGGCTCAACTCACGTGGGTGGAACGGCTCGTAGTACCAGCCGGTCCCCGCGACGACCGCGACCTTGGAATCCGCGGCGATCCGGGCCATCCCGTCCACATCACGCCCCATACCCCGGCAGGTCAGCTCGACGACCAGCGAGAGCCCGAACTCGGCGCGCAGCGACGCCAGTTCCTCGGTGATGGCGGCCCGGTGCCCGGCTGTCAGACGGGCCCCGCTGTCGGCGCCCCGGGTGAGATCGAGCGCCAGATGCTCATGCGCGAGCACCGGTCCGCGCACGGCGGAGGCGGGCAGCGGGCCCGTGACGGTGTGCAGCAGATCGTTCATGCCTGCCTTCCCGGCCGTCTGGGGCGGCCGAACCCGTCAGGAGCGAACTCCGTCAGGAGGTCAGAGGGGTGAACAGGTCCAGCCCATACAGGACGTTGAGCAGAACGCCGCCGACGACGACCGCGGCGGGCCCCGCGGCCATCCGGACCACAACCCGCCCCATCGCCTCGTTCAGCAGATACAGCCCGCCGACGATCAGGATCCCCAGCCCACCGCCCATCGCGTTCGCGGCCATCAACGAGCCGAAGAGGATGGCCAGTTGGAGGGTCGCACCGATCGCCGCGCGCAGCTGCTCGGAGGAGTCGCGTACGGACGGCAGCCCGCCGAGCACCCGGCCGATCCCGCTGAGCGCCAGCACCTCGACGGCGAGCACCAGCGCCCCGCACACCAGCGCCAGCCAGGGGCTCGGCAGCAGATAGCCGATCGGGTAGACGAAGGTGAAGCCGGCGATGCCGTACGCGCCGGAGGCCAGCGCGGTGGTGGCGATCAGCGGCAGGAAGCCGAAGGCACGGTAGAAGTCGACCTGCGCTGCCTCCGTGGTCCGCCCCTTGGCGATCAGGAAACTCGTCGCCTCACCGCCGCCGAATATGTGCAGTTGCGCCAGCAGACAGACCCCGGCGCCCAGCACCATGAACAGCGGCAGATGGCGCCGCAGCCGGGCCGCGCTCGCGCCGAACAGCGAGACCATGGGGTCGTCGGCGGCCAGCTCCGCCCGGCCCCCTTCGGTCTCCGCCCGCTCGCCTCCGGCACCCGCCCCTTCCGCCCGGGTCGTCGCCCGGTCCGTACGCCGCTGCCGCAGATCCCTGACGACCGCGAAGCCGATCAGCAGCAGCACCCCGACCGCCATCGCGAGCGCCCCGGCGAACACCTTCGGCCACAGCTTCATCGTCAGCACGACGAGGACCAGCTCCACCGCGCCCGCGATCGCGCCGCGCAGCCTGCCGAACTGCTTGCTGATCGCCAGCACCGGGAACAGCGTGAACAGGAACAGGATCGGCGTCGACATCTGCTGCATGGCCGTCAGGAAGTCGACCGGCAGCTCGTGCGCCACCTTGTCGGCGCCCTTGAGGCCGAAGACCACCACCGCGCCCCAGGCGCCGCCCAGGACCGGCGCCAGCCACTTCTTCGGCGCGAGCAGCCCCAGCAGATCGGTCGGCAAGAACACCAGCCACGGGTTGAGCACACCCGACGACAGCGCCATCGGCGCGCCCAGACCGAAGATGAACCCGGCCGACAGCCCGAAGGAGACCGCGGTGGTCGCGCCGCGGGTGGTCCGCCCCTGTAGGAAGTCCAGCATGAAGGGGCGTACGCCGTCGTTGAAGACCGCCAGCGCCAGATGCGACAGGAACGCGGTCAGCGCACACAGCCCGATGACCGTCAGCTGCTCGGCCGGCGAGAAGTCGAGACCGCCGGCCGCGGCGGCCAGTTGGAGGCCCGCTACGGGGAGGCTGCCCACGGGTCAGGCCGTACGGGCCGCGATGGCGCGGGCGAGCGCGGGGGCGACCGCGTCGATCTGGTCGACGGCGAAACCGAAGACCTTCTTGCCCTCGTCGAGCAGCGCGTCGATCTGCTCCGCGGTGGGCACCGAGCGGCCGAAGGTGTGGCAGGCGGCCGCGCCCAGCAGCCCGACCAGTACGCCGAGCGAGGCCCCGGCCCCGGTGTGGCAGGTGCCGAGAAAGTAGTCGGCCCGCCCGGCGCGCAGTTGCACCGCCGCGTCCATGTCGTTGCTGAGCACGATCTCGACGCCGGGCAGCCCGAGCCCGGTCACCGTGCCGGCGACCTCGGACTTGCCGACGCCACCGGTGAGGATCTTGGTCGTGCTGGTGATCTCGGTCATGTCGGTCATCTCGGTCATGGGGTCTCCCTTCGCGGTGTGGCCGCGGGCAGGGGCAGGGGCAGGGGCAGGGGCGGGGCCGCCGGCGACGGCGGCGCCGCAGGCGGCACCGGGGCCGGATGTCCCGTCCTGTCCTTGTCCAGGACGGCCAGATGCAGTGCCAGGAAGTTGATCTCCGAGTCGGGGAGCGTGGTACCCAGCTCGCGGTCGGCGCGTACGGCGACGGCGCGGGCGCGGGCGAGCGCCTCGGGGTGGCCCGCGAGCTCCTCGGCAACCGCCGCGTCCGTGGGGAACGCCTCCAGGGGCGCGCCGTCCAGCAGCCGGGTCAGCGCCATCAGCAGATGGCTGGTGAGCATCCCGGCACTGTCCTCGGTGACCGGCCGGCCCTCGGCGGCCAGCGCCGCCAGCTCGTCCGTCACGAACGCGGCGATCTCCGGCCGTACCTGGCCGCTGTCACGGAAGAGGCGGATGCGCCGGGCGAGCTGGGATTCCATGGGCGGCCGTCCTTCCCTCGAAGACAACAGTAACCAGGATTCTGGATTCTGTTCCTTGACATGCCGTCACTTTTTGCCGGCGGCAAGGTCCGTGGGCGGCTGCCGCTCCGTCAGTACGCCGGGACGCGCTCGCCCCGCAGCACCTCGCCCTGCACGGCCGTGACCGTCGACAGATCCAGCACGTCCCGCACCGCCGCCAGCGCCCCGGCCCCCTCCTCTTCCTGTGCACGGCCTATCAGCGCGGCGCTCGCATGGCGCACCGCCAGATCGCGGGTCAGCTCGTCGCCCAGCGGCAACACCTGTACCTCCGCGCCCAGTTGACCCGGCACCTCGTCCAGATTCCACACCGTCGTATCGGCCCGGCCCTGCGCGAACACCTCCCGCAGCTGCACAGGGGAGCACGGCACCCACTCCACCGCCGTGCGATGCGCGAAGAACCGCTCGGCGAGCATCCGCTGATCCTCCGAGCTGTCGTCCACGGCGACCCGCAACCCGGGGGACCCGAGCGTGGCACCGGGCCGCAGCAGCACACCGTGCGCGCCGGCGTACGTGGCCGGGCCGAGGTCCGCGATCAGCTCGACGGGCTGCCGCTCGACCATCCGGNGCCGGGCCGAGGTCCGCGATCAGCTCGACGGGCTGCCGCTCGACCATCCGGTCCGCCGCGAAGCGGGACAACACCGCCAGCTCGACCTTGCCCTCGACCAGCGCGGCGACCCGGGCGGCCGCGCCCCGCCGGAAGGTCATCGCGAACGGTGCGCCGGCCTCCTCGAAGGCGACCCGCAGCCCCGTCGCCAGCCCCTCGTAGCGCCGGGAGTACGGCAGTGGCATCGCGGCCAGGAGCGTGCCGAGGCCGGACAGCCGCCACAGGGCCGCCCGGTCGGCGGCGACGAGGAAGGTGCCGAGATGGCCCCGGGCCACGGTCTTGATCGCGCCCGCCTCCTCCAGCAGCCGGAGCCCCGCCTGCACCGTGCCGTTGCCGACCCCGAGCCGCTCGGCGAAGTCCCGGACCCGCGGCAGCCGCCCGCCCACGCCGTCGGCGCCCTGGCGGACCAGGAGGGCCGCCAGTTGCCGGGCGGCGTGCCCGTTGCGGGTCAGAAAGCGTGCGTCGATGCCGCTGAGAGTGGTGCTGCCATGGCTGCCGTTCACACAAATGACAGTAAACAGGATCCTGGATACTGCCAAATGCGCTCCGGAAGCAGCTCCCACGCCCTGCTCTCCACCCCCTGCCGGTCCGTCGGTGAGCCGCCCGCAGTCTCCTGACGGGCCGTCAGGGCGGCCCGCCCTACTGCGGCGGCCCGCCCTACTGCGGCGGCCCGCCCTGCCGCCCTACCGCCCTGCCGCCCTACCGTGTCCGCGCGATCAGATACCGGAACACATTCGGCATCCAGACCGTCCCGTCCGCCCGCTGATGCGGATGCAGCGCCTCCGCCAGCTCCTTCTCCACCTGACGCTGCTCGGCCACCTCCAGCGCCGCGTCGAACAGCCCCGTCGACAGCAGTCCACGCACCGCGCTCGCCATGTCCGCGTACCCGAACGGGCAGGCCACCCGCCCCGAACCATCGGGCCGCAACCCGGCCCGGTCCGCCAGGTCCTCCAGATCGTCCCGGCCGCTGGGCCACCCGGTGGAGCCGACGACGTAGTCGCTCGGAGGGTCGGCCAGCCGCTGCGCCACCCGCAGCACCCCGGCCGTGGCACACCGCTCCACCGGGCCCCAGCCACCCAGCACCACCGCGCTGCCGCGCTCCGCCAGCCCGGCCGCCGCGGTCAGCGACGTAGTCAGCCCCTCGACCGTGCTCACACAGCCCACCGGATGGAACGCGGTGACCACATTGAAGGGCGCATCCCCGGGCGCCGCGGCCTCCAGGCCGCCGCTGACCACCCGGGTGTGCTCCGGCATACCGTCCGGCGTGAGCCGCTCGCGCGCCAGCTCCAGCCGGGTCTCGTCCGCGTCCACACCGCTGACCTGCGCCCCGCGCGCCGCCGCGAGCAACAGCGCCAGGCCGGACCCGCAGCCGAGCCCCAGCAGCCGGGTACCGGGGCCGACCCCCAGGCGGTCGTAGGTGGCTTCGTACAGCGGCACCAGCATCCGCTCCTGGATCTCGGCCCAGTCACGGGTGCGCTCCCGTGACCGGGCCGGAGCGTGTGGGCCGTCGCAGCGCATGGATCCGGAGTGCGGAAGCTGGTGCCGCACAAGCGTGGGTGACATCGATAGCGCCCCTATTCGCCGAGAACCAGAAGCTGTTCCGTACCGATCGCCCCCGTGATTCGCGCGTTGTGCGCCCCCGCAATCCAGACAACTGCGCATCCGTCCGGGCGTCCAGGGGGTGCGCCGGGGTTGTCTCCCGCGCGCCCCCGTATGCGCCGGGCCCGCTCCCTGGAGCGCCGTTCCAGGGTGCCCCGGTGCGCGTGGTTCCGCCACGGCAACGCCCGCCGCCCCAACACTCCACGCGCCCCCCGGGCCACGTCGGCCGGCCGCGTCCGATGCCCCTACGGTGGGATACGGGCCGGTGCCTGCGGGCACAGGTTGCCCCCGTACCATCGCCGCGGTGATCGTCGCGCCGGCGGCCAACCGGCTTACGCCATGCGGCGTACGCGGGGGTACGTACCGGCTTGTGGGCCACTGGGCGTCTTCTCCACAGATCGGCGCACCCCGCCCTCGGCACGGCCCATGACCGGAAACTGACTGGTACGTGCAAATTATTTGGGATGGCCCGGAATCGGAACACTGGGCGACCCCGGCTCGTTGTCACGACGTGAGCACGACACCGCCTGTTCTCGCCGCCGAGCTGGCGCTCGCGTGGGCCGATATTCAACGGCACCACCCCGAGCTGCCGGACCTGGCCGCGCCCGAGTCCCTGATCGGAGAGTCCTCGTCCGCCTGTGGCGCCGAACTCTCCTTCGAACGGCTGCTCCATGAGGCAGTCCACGGCATCGCCGCCGCCCGCGGCATCCGCGACACCTCCCGCGCAGGCCGCTACCACAACCGCCGATTCCTGGCGATCGCCGAGGAATTGGGCCTGGACCACGCCGACGAGCCGCACCCCAGCAGCGGCTTCTCCCTGGTTGCGCTCAATCCCGAAGCCAGGAGGCGCTACCGCCCCACCATCGAACGACTGGCCAGAGCCCTCAAGGCGCACAGCGCCGCGACCGCCACCGACACCGCCCGCAGTTTCCGCGGCCCGGCCGCCCGGCACGGCTCCTCCGGAGGCGGCGTCCGCGTCAAGGCCGTCTGCGACTGCGGCCGCAATGTCCGGGTCGTACCCTCCGTGCTCGCCCAGGCGCCGATCGTCTGCGGTGGCTGCGGCAAGCCCTTCCGGATCCCCGAGGTGGCCGCGGTCGGCTGACCCAAGGGCGTGTGGCACAATGGCTAGCTGTACTCGACAGTCGCACAGGACCCCTCTCTCCTCCGGCTGACGCGTCCATCGGGCACCCGAGTACCGCAACCCCACGTGGCATCTTGTTGTGCCCAACCACGTCAAGACCAGGAGACACCACTTCCGTGGCAGTCAAGATCAAGCTGAAGCGTCTGGGCAAGATCCGCGCGCCTCACTACCGCATCGTCGTTGCCGACTCCCGTACCCGCCGTGACGGCCGGGCCATCGAGGAGATCGGCCTGTACCACCCGGTGCAGAACCCCTCGCGCATCGAGGTCGACTCCGAGCGTGTCCAGTACTGGCTGGGTGTCGGCGCGCAGCCGACCGAGCCCGTCATGGCCATCCTCAAGGTCACCGGCGACTGGCAGAAGTTCAAGGGCCTGCCGGCCCCGGCGCCGATGAAGGTCGCCGAGCCGAAGGTCGACAAGCGCGCCCTCTTCGAGGCCGCTGCCAAGGCTTCCGGCGACGAGCCGAAGGGTGAGGCCATCACCCCGAAGGCGAAGAAGGCTGACAAGAAGGCGGACGAGGCTGCGGCCGAGTCCACCTCCGAGTCGACCGAGGCCTGAGCATGCTCGAGGAAGCCCTCGAGCACCTCGTCAAGGGCATCGTCGACAACCCCGATGACGTGCAGGTAGCCTCGCGCACCCTGCGCCGCGGGCGCGTGCTCGAGGTCCGGGTTCACCCCGACGACCTCGGCAAGGTGATCGGCCGCAACGGCCGTACCGCCCGCGCGCTGCGGACCGTCGTGGGCGCCATCGGCGGCCGAGGCATCCGCGTCGACCTCGTCGACGTGGACCAGGTCCGCTGACAAGTTGAACACCGGCTCGGGCCGGGGAGGGCCTGTGGCCCGCCCCGGCCCGTACCCGTTTGCGGCGATGGCTTGCCGGCCGCAACCATCAATCGAGGAACCACGAGGCGAGTGACCACCTCCGCGAAGGCGGCGGCGGTTCTGCCGCAAGGAGCAGCAGTGCAACTGGTAGTCGCGCGGATCGGCCGGGCCCACGGCATCAAGGGTGAGGTCACCGTAGAGGTGCGCACCGACGAGCCCGAGCTGCGGCTCGCCCCGGGCGCCGTCCTCGCCACCGATCCGTCCTCCGTCGGCCCGCTGACCATCGCGACCGGCCGGGTGCACAGCGGCCGGCTGCTGCTGCACTTCGAGGGCGTCGCCGACCGTACGGCCGCCGAGGCGCTGCGCAACACCCTGCTGATCGCCGAGATCGACCCGGAGGAAGTCCCCGAGGACCCCGAGGAGTTCTACGACCACCAGCTGATCGACCTCGATGTCGTCACCCGTGACGGCACCGCCGTCGGCCGGATCTCCGAGGTCTCCCACCTGCCCTACCAGGACCTGCTGATCGTCCGGCGGCCCGACGGCAGCGAGGTCATGATCCCGTTCGTCACCGAGATCGTCCCGGAGATCGACCTGGAGGAGCAGCGCGCGGTCATCGACCCGCCGCCCGGCCTCCTCGACGAAAGCCAGGCCGATGTGGCCTCCAGCCGCGAGGACAGCTGATGCGGCTCGACGTCGTCACGATCTTCCCCGAATACCTCGAGCCGCTGAACGTCTCGCTGGTCGGCAAGGCCCGGGCCCGTGGACAACTCGATGTACGCATCCATGACCTGCGGGAGTGGGCGCACGACAAGCACAACACCGTCGACGACACCCCCTACGGCGGCGGCCCCGGCATGGTCATGAAGCCCGAGCCGTGGGGCGAGGCGCTCGATGAGATCCTGGCGTCCGGCGACGGCGAACCCGTCATCGTCGTCCCCACCCCGAGCGGCGTCCCCTTCACCCAGCAGCTCGCCGTCGAACTCTCCGTCAAGCCCTGGCTGGTGTTCACCCCGGCCCGTTACGAAGGCATCGACCGCCGCGTCATCGAGGAGTACGGCGACCGCCTCGACGTCCGCGAGGTCTCCATCGGCGACTACGTCCTGGCCGGCGGCGAGGCCCCGGTCCTGGTCATGGTCGAGGCGGTGGCCCGGCTGCTGCCCGGCGTCCTCGGCAACGCCGCCTCCCACCAGGACGACTCCTTCGCCCCCGGCGCGATGGCCGACCTCCTGGAAGGCCCCGTCTACACCAAGCCTCCCGAGTGGCGCGGACGCGGCATCCCCGAGGTCCTGCTCAGCGGCCACCACGGCAAGATCGCCCGCTGGCGCCGCGACGAGGCCTTCCGCCGCACCGACCGCAACCGCCCCGATCTGATCGAGCGCGCCGACCCCGCCGCGTTCGACAAGCACGACCGCGCGATACTCGCCGCCCTTGGCTGGTCGGAGGGCGACGACGGCCGATTTGGGCGGACGGCCGAGGCCGTGGAAGAATAGGCCGCTGCTGTGTGCGTCCGGCGCGCGCCCCTGCCACAGGGGGAACGACGCCCGCCCGACGGAACGGCATCCGAAACATCCTTTCCGATATCCCGTTGATGACCTGTGGCATCAGCGAAGAAAGCAGTAGGTCATGCACCTTCTCGACTCCGTCGACGCCGCGTCGCTGCGCACCGACGTCCCGGCCTTCCGCCCGGGTGACACCGTCAACGTCCACGTCCGCGTCATCGAGGGCAACCGCTCCCGTGTGCAGCAGTTCAAGGGCGTTGTCATCCGCCGTCAGGGCGCCGGCGTGCGCGAGACCTTCACGGTCCGCAAGGTCAGCTTCTCCGTCGGCGTCGAGCGCACCTTCCCGGTGCACACCCCGATCGTCGAGAAGATCGAGGTCGTGACCCGCGGTGACGTCCGTCGCGCCAAGCTGTACTTCCTGCGTGACCTCCGCGGCAAGGCCGCGAAGATCAAGGAGAAGCGCGACAGCTGAGCCGCGCCGCCCCGGAGCGCGATTTTTTGCGCCCCGGCAACGCAAAGCCACGCTCGCGTCCGGTGTCCGGATCCGGCCGGATAGGCTCAGGACCCGATGGACACCGACGCACAGCTCACGGAGCGCGACCCCTCTCCCACCCCCGACCAGGGGCCGGAGCAGGGGTCGCGCTCCGCGCGTTTTCTCTCCCGTACGGCCCGCCTGCGCCGACGGCCGGTGACCCTGCTGGTCCTCTGCCTGGGGTTCGTACTGCTGCTCAGCGCGTTCATCGCGCAGCCTTTTCTGATTCCCAGCTCCTCCATGGAGAACACCCTGCAGATCGGGGACCGGGTGCTGGTCAACAAGCTGGCGTACCGTTTCGGCAGCGAGCCGGCACGGGGCGATGTGGTGGTGTTCGACGGGACGGGCTCCTTTGTTCACAGGGAGCAGGGGGAGAATCCCGTCCCGGGGCTGCTGCGCGGAGCCGGCGCGGCGCTGGGCCTGGCCCGGCCCGCCGAGACGGACTACGTCAAGCGCGTGATCGGTATCGGCGGTGACCATGTGACCTGCTGCGACAAACGGGGGCGGATCGAAGTGAACGGTGAGCCCGTGAGCGAGGGCTATCTGCACCCCGGGGACGCGCCGTCCTCGGTGGAGTTCGACATCGTGGTGCCGGAGGGCAAGCTGTGGGTCATGGGGGACCACCGCGCCAGATCCAGCGATTCCCGCGACCACCTCGGTGACCCGGGCGGCGGCACGGTCCCCGTCGACAAGGTCATCGGCCGCGCGGACCTGATCACCTGGCCGGTGAGCCGCTGGCGCACCATCGACGCACCAGGATCGTTCGACCGGATACCCACCGCGGCGGGCCCTCATGGGTAACCGCGGACGCCCCCGCCACGGGCACCAGAGCGCCAAGGGGACCGGAAGCGGCGCCGACGGCTCGTACGGCGCCTCCGCGGCGACCGACGACACCCAGGAGCCCCGCGGCGGCGACGGCACACGGGCCGGCCGGCCCGCGACCGGCGGACGGGCCGAGCGGCGGCGCCAGGCC